>NZ_JANQVQ010000176.1:0-30877 GCF_030730205.1 Paraglaciecola sp. | reverse complement strand
TTGGGCGGCGTACGTCCACGGTTGTGAAACACGGTTGTGAAACACGGTTGTGAAATATGAGTTTACAATACGACAATAAAAGGGTGATTGTGTTTAGTTGTCCAAATTATTGGCGTGATATCACTAGGGCAGTTTATGGTGCGGCAAGCCCTTTAATTGTTTTTTTAATCGTTTAACCGCGTTTTTGATGGACTTTAAAGATTGCCGCCGCCCGCTGTCAATTGACTGAATATCATTACTTGCTCGATATTTTATCTGTACATACAGTTCAGTAATGTCCGCAAAAGTTTGACTTACAGTAGGTGGTAATTTTTTATTCACATGATTGTCGAAATCTTGCGGCCCTTGCCAACTTGGTCTTGCACCTATATGGGATTCGATTAGTTTGACGGCTCGCATATACCACTCTTGCATTGGATCTGGCTTTTGCCGTAACCAATGAGGTACGAAAAACAAGCCAAGGAGTATGGCGATAAAGCTAACAATGGCTAAACCTAGTAAAGCCAAACGCTGCGTTGTAAGTGTGCCTACGATACGCTTAAATAAGGCTTGTTGTTTTTGTTGATCAAAGCCTATAACCCAGCGGCTCCAGTTGTAGTCCATATCGGCCAAGAACAAGCGTAAATTGTTAAACAAGGCAATATTGGTGAATTTCGCGAGAGCGAAGGGCGAATCAGCTAAAAAACTACCTTCATCTAACATCGCTTGACGCAAACCCATGGTAATTCGCTCGGGTGCAACTGCCGCTGTAGGATCGATTCGTTGCCAACCGGTTTGCTTATCCCACGCTTCGACCCACGCGTGCGCGTCGTATTGATACACACTGAGATACTGCTCTTGATTCGGCTTGGCGACTAATTCTCCGCCCTGATAACCCGCCACTATGCGAGCGGGTATGCCTGCAAGACGCAAACTGTAAGCCATCGCACTGGCGTAATGGCTGCAAAAACCTGCACGCTCTTCAAATAGAAAAACATCGATAGGATCAATAAACATCGGTTTAGGTCGCAAGGTGTATACGAAATTTTCTTGGGTAAAATTGGTCAGTAAAACGCGGATTAGGTCTTGGTCATTCGGGTATTGTGCGCGTAATTGGCTTATCCATTTTTGTGTACGGGGATTACCTTGTTGCGGAGTTTGTAAGCTTAATTGACGATCAAACTCACTGGTAGTTTGAGCACTTATCGCCTGCGTGTAGGATCGCACCGAATAGTGATACTTACTGTGTAGTTTTTGTTGGCTTATGAGTAAAAAGTCAGCACTTTGCCATATCTCGCCTTGGCTTTTTAAGCTCAGAGGGGTGGCGATATCAAGACCGAATAACCAATTTTGCTGAGTTGGCTCGGCAATAACATCGTAGTCAATCGTTGAACCAGTGAGCACGGGGCTAAATTCTTGACGGCGAAATTGATTAATTTGCCGCTGTTGTTTGCGTGCAGAATGAACTTGCCATGATCTGCCGTCAAAGTCTTCCATTACAATGGCTCGCCAGTAACGCTCAGAGGCCATTGGTGCCTGGTTTTTAAAGGTTGCTCTGAATGCCAGCTCGCTTGATTGCGACAACTGCGCAATATCACCTGGCGTGATTTTGTCTGCCAGTCCAGTTTCCATACTTTTGGCTTTTGGCGTTTGCCAAAGTGGCGGTAATTGCGGCATCAAGAAAAATAATAACAAGCCAATTGGTAAGGCTTGCAAAGTCAATATTAAGGTGCGTTTTAGTTGCTGTTTAAAATCGACTTGCGGCGCGTGAAAAAAGCCTAAGGCGATAATTACCCCGAATATAAGTAGTGCGTAAAGTAGGGTGTACGCCATAGATTGGTGAAAGATAAAACCACAACCAATTAGAAAAAAAAGGCTGGTGATGAGTTGGTAAACGTCTCTTTGGGTACGAACCTGCATTAATTTGAGGGCACAAGCCAAGACTAATAAATTCACCATGGTAATTAATAGACCTAAAGGCCAAGCAGAATAAGCCAAACCGACAATGCTTAAAATGGCCAATAAATTTAAGGTTCGTAGGGTGGGGATGTGTTTTTGATAAGCAAAAAATATGGCGCAGCGAATGATGGCACTGCAAATCACCAGCAAGAGTATCCAGCCGATAATGGTGTCTAACAAACTTAATGAAAAAAGGAATACAATGCTGCTCAGAAGTAAAAAAGCCGGATTATTACTTTGCTGTTGACGATCTTTTAAGGTTGTAGGCCGTGACCTCGGTGTTATCAGACGTAAAAATAACAATTTGATGTTCATTGCCCAGCCGCTTGAGCAAAAGCACTCGATTGATAATTGTGAGGATAGAGCGCTAAAGCCTTTAAACAAGCAGTGCGATGGCTTTCACCGGTGTCAGGGCTCAGCTGCAAGTAGTGAAGGTCAAGACCAAACTTATGCCCCTGTCTGCTTAACTCTTGAACTTGGTGGCATAATTTTCCCAGTTGCTCTTCCACCTCAGAAGAGGAACATGTGGGCATAAGCAACCACATGTCAACGTGTTCAAGTCCATCAAATTGTTTGCTGTACATGCCTCTACCCTTTGCTAATTGTTTCCAAGCAACGTGGTGCAAAGGTTCACCTTGTTGATAAATTTTCAAGTGAGAAAAGTCGTCATTATTTTGCACAGCATGGTGTGCGCTATGCTGATCGTGAGCAATATTGCTTGCACTACTGACATGCTGCAAAGACACCCCACATGAAACTGGTTTGGGGTACACCAATATTTTTCGACTAAAAGCCAAGTGCGTCCAACATTTATAAAGACCAAGAGGGTAATAAGTACTGAAAGTTATTCGTGGCAATGTATGCCAGCCTCGTCGTTGACTTTGATAAGTCAAAATTAAGGGATTGTCTATTGTGTCTGCATCAAACCACTGACTCATTTTTTGACCCATGATGCCCACATTAACGATACCGTGTTGTGTAATTGAGTTGGCACTGTCTGCGTTGCACCATAGTGATAAATGAATTTCATCGTGGGCAAAAACTTCTGGCATTCTGCCTAATTTAACCTTGAGTTGGGCAAAGTTACTGTAACTGGTTAATAAGGTGACGAGAAAAACAGCTAATAGAAAATAACACAGCAATAACATCAAATTATTTTGATAGTTGGTGCCCAATAAAAAAAGCAAACTACATAGTGCTAGATAGAGCAGTCCAAATTTAGACGGAAAAATGAATATATTACGGTGATTTAGGCTAAATTCGTTGGCCGCAGGGATCCTTTTGTCGAGCCAATTAACGAAATAATGTTGTAAAAACATGGGTGATACTCATTAGCTGATGGGGTCAACTGACTCAAGCAAGGTTTGACTTAAATTACCTTGCGCTGTGATGTCGGTGGACGCACTGCGCAGGCGATGTTCGGCCACTGCGGGCAGAATAATTTGCACATCTTCAGGTATCACATAGTCCCGATGATTTAAATAAGCCCAACTTTTTGCAGCACTTAACAACGCTTTTGTCGCTCGGGGTGATAGAGGATTAGCAAACAAGGGGCTCTCGCGACTAAAAGTAACTAAACGGATAATATAATCGAGCAAGGCATCAGAGGCATTAACTTCATTAGCCATTGTTTGCGCCTGCATAAATTGTTGACAACTAAACGTTGCCGCCGGTTCTGGAACATCTGTTAGCTCTTGTTGACGTAACATCGATTTTTCAGCATTTTTGTCTGGATAGCCCAATTGAATTCGCATTAAAAAACGGTCAAGTTGCGATTCAGGTAATGGATAGGTGCCTGATTGATGCATGGGGTTTTGCGTACCAATAACAAAAAAAGGTAACGGCACCTTACGGGTTACACCATCAAGGCTGACTTGCCGTTCTTCCATGGCTTCGAGTAAAGCACTTTGGGTTTTAGGACTGGCGCGATTTATTTCATCAGCTAGTACTAATTGGCTAAATATGGGGCCCGGATGGAACTGAAACTGTTGGCTTTGATTGTCAAAAATATTAATGCCCAACATGTCTGCTGGCAATAAGTCAGAAGTGAATTGTATTCGTGAATAGTCTAAACCCAGAACTTTGGCCAAGGTATGTGAAAGCGTTGTTTTACCCATTCCAGGTAAGTCTTCGATTAATAGGTGTCCATTAGCAAGTAAGCAACTCAAGGCTAATTTAACTTGATGTTGCTTGCCTATCACAACCTGACAAATTTGCGTAATGGCTTCGTTAAACAGTGAGTGCGCTTGAAGATGATTCATTAGGTTGTTGGGCCTTTTTATCCACTTTTAGTAACAGCATGCAGTTACTGTAGCTTAACTGACTCATTTTTATGATAATTTGACTTAATACCTGAGTATTAATTGCCAGCAATTAAACTCTTTTACAATTAATCGGTGATTTGCGATCAGCAATCCGTATAATTAAGGATTCTGATCAATAGACATTTAAATTTCATGAAAAACATAGAAATAGAAGAAGACCTTTATCACTTTATTGCCTCAAAAACCCAACATATTGGTGAGAGTGCCTCAGACATTTTGCGTCGCTTAGTCATGCCTGAGTCGGTCGTGAGCAAAACTGAACCACTTGTTGTTGAAGAAAAACCACTAGAAACTGAAAACACTCAATCCACTTTGCTGGCCGAACTTGCTGATTTAAAACTACTTGAAATGCCCAAAATGGTTGATCGTTTTTTAGCGATGTTGGCGTTATTGCATAAATATCATGCGGGAAGCTTTGCTAGTGTACTAACCCTAAGTGGCCGCAATCGTACTTATTTTGCAATCAATAAAGATGCCTTATTAGCCACTGGTAGCAGTACTAACCCAAAACAAGTGCCCGATTCAGAATATTGGGTAATTACTAATAATAACACGGTAAAAAAGGTCACTTTGGTTAAAGAAGTGGCTCAGCTTTTAGGTTATTCAGACGCTCAAATAGAGCAATTGGTTTCATTATTTTGTCCGGAGACGGCTTAACATTAACGTTATTACATATTAAGGATATTTATGGCACTTCATCCCGAAGCTGGCAAACCAGCAAGTAAAGAGCAATTAGTGAATGTGGCGCGTTTAATTAGTGCTTATTACACTAACAAACCTGAAATTGGCAACAGCACTCAAGCAGTTGCGTTTGGTACGTCAGGTCATCGAGGAAGTGCGTTTTTAAGTTCTTTTACTGATACCCACATCGCCGCTATTTGCCAAGCATTAGCCGAGTTTAGGGCAAGCGAAGGTACGACCGGTCCATTGTTTATGGGCATGGACACCCATGCCTTGTCTGAAGCGGCATTTTCTACTGCGGTAGAAGTACTCGCGGCCAATGGTGTGCATTTAATCGTGCAAGAAGATAGAGGGTATACGCCGACACCGGTTATTTCTCATGCCATCTTAGACTACAACCATGGTAAATCCAGTGGCTTAGCGGATGGTGTTGTGATTACGCCTTCACATAATCCACCGGAAGATGGCGGCTTCAAATACAACCCTCCACATGGCGGTCCGGCCGATAGTGATGTCACCAATATAATTCAAGCGCGCGCAAATGAATTGATTGAAGCGGGTTTGGTCGGCGTTAAGCGCATGGATCTAGTCGAAGCGTTTCAATCTGAGTATGTGCAGGAGATGGATTTTTCTGAAAATTATATCGCTCAACTTGATCAAGTCATTGATATGGAAGCGATTGCAAAAGCAGGTTTACGTTTAGGTACTGACCCACTTGGTGGTGCTGGTTTAGCTTACTGGGACAAGATTGCCAAGCATTACAATATTGAAATAGAAGTGGTGAATCGGAATGTCGACCAGCAATTCGGTTTTATGCGCCGAGATAAAGATGGAAAGATTCGCATGGATTGTTCGTCTCCTTATGCAATGGCTGGCTTAATTGACTTAAAAGATAAATTTGATATTGCCTTTGGTAATGATCCCGACTTTGACCGCCACGGCATAGTGACCGCAAAAAGTGGTTTAATGAATCCTAATCACTATTTAGCTGTAGCGATTAACTACTTGTTTCAACATCGCCCCGATTGGCCATCAGACGTTAAAGTAGGCAAGACCTTAGTGTCGAGTAGCATGATCGACCGCGTGGTTAAAAGTTTAGGAAGAGAGCTGGCTGAAATGCCTGTTGGCTTTAAATGGTTTGTACAAGGTCTGCTGAATCAAGAAATTGGATTTGCCGGTGAAGAAAGTGCAGGAGGTATATTTTTACGTCGTAATGGACAACCATGGGCAACAGACAAAGACGGTATCATTTTGTGTTTATTGGCAGCTGAAATTATGGCGGTAACCGGAATTGATCCTGGTGAGCATTATGAAAAGTTAACCGAGCAGTTTGCTGCACCTGTTTACACTCGTATCGATGTTGCGGCTAGCCATGAACAAAAGCAAGTGCTGAGTAAAATGGACAAAAGCGTGATTACCAACACTGAGTTAGCAGGAGAGCCAATCTTACAGATACAAACCCATGCATCGGGCAATAATGCTGCGATAGGTGGGGTTAAAGTGAGTACTGAAAATGGTTGGTTTGCTGCCCGTCCTTCAGGTACAGAAAACGTGTATAAGATTTACGCCGAGAGTTTTAATGGTCAAGCCCATTTAGATGCCTTAATTAAAGAAGCACAAGCTTTAGTTGATGGGGTGTTTAAAACTGCAAATGTGAAATGATTTCACTTATTTTGTTATAAAAGTGTAAAATATCAAGGGTCGAACAGTAATTTGTTCGGCCTTTTTGGTTTTTTTAACAAAGAATTAACAGTAATGTAGGAAAAATACTGCTAAAACTAGACTCATACCCCTAAAATGTAATTTAATTACATAATAAATTTTCACGTTACTGACTTTGGATAAACCAAAAGTAGAAAAAATTGACCTAGGTAGGAAGTAATTCGCTATGAGTATCAAAACCACAAAATCACGCACTACGGTTAAAACGCCTCCTGTCGTAAAGCACGACAAAAAGATAATTAAAGAAGCAATTGTACGGCATTTACATTGCTCACTTGGCACGGATGAAAACAAGGCCAATAACCATGCTTGGTGGAAAGCCACTTGCGCAGCGGTGCAAGAACAAGTGCTCGAACAATTGCGTAAAACACAAAAATCACACTATTTAAACGATACACGAGCAGTGCATTATTTTTCTGCAGAGTTTTTGATGGGTCGTTTAATGTCAAACAATCTGCATAATTTAGGCATGTTTGAGCAAACTGAACAAGCACTTAAAGAATTAGGCGTTAACCTTGACGAAGTCATGGAAGAAGAGCCTGACATGGCGCTAGGCAACGGTGGCTTGGGCCGATTGGCTGCATGTTTTATCGATTCATTGGCTACCCTTGATTTGCCAGCCGTTGGTTACGGTTTACATTATGAACACGGACTATTTCGCCAAGAAATAAAAAATGGCGAACAAATTGAACGTCCTGATAGTTGGCGTGATTACGGTAACCCATGGGAAATTTGCCGTCCCGAGTCTATTCAGGAAATTCCCTTATTTGGATACGTTGAAACAAAATATGGAGAGAATGGCAGAATTCAAAAAGAATGGCACCCTGGTCATATTGTTAAGGGTTTACCTTGGGATATCCCAGTTGTAGGTTACGGCGGTAAGACCGTTAACGTTCTGCGTTTATGGCAGAGTCAGGCTTCAGATTATTTCAATTTAGATGTGTTTAATGCCGGTGGCTATGTTGATGCACAAAAAGAAAACGTATTGGCTGAAACCATATCAAAAGTACTTTATCCGAACGATGAAACGGAAGCGGGTAAGGAACTGCGTCTAATTCAACAGTATTTTTTCACTGCCTGTTCATTAAAAGATATTATTCGTCGTTATAAACGTGCACACGGTGACAATTGGAACCGCTTTGCGGATCAAGTTGTGGTGCAACTTAATGATACACACCCTGCAATTGCAATTCCTGAACTGATGCGCATTTTACTTGATCGCGCTGAATTAGATTGGGATACCGCTTGGACTATTTCTAGCAAAACCTTCGCTTATACAAATCATACCTTGCTGCCAGAAGCGCTAGAAAAATGGCCAGCGCGTATGTTTGAAAAAATATTGCCCAGACACTTAGAAATTATTTACGAGATCAATCACCGATTCATGCTGCAAGTTGAGAAAAAGTGGCCTGGCAACGGGGCAATCAAACAAAAGTTATCGATAATTGAAGAAGGCAATGAAAAAATGATCCGCATGGGTAACCTCAGTGTTATCGGGTCGTTTGCGGTCAATGGTGTTGCTGAAATCCATTCTGCTTTGGTTAAGAAAAACTTGTTTCCAGAGTTTGACCAATTGTGGCCGGGTAAATTGACCAATGTTACCAATGGTATTACGCCTCGTCGTTGGTTGAAGGCCTGTAATCCTAAACTATCGAGTTTATTTGACAGTAAAATTGGTACTGACTGGCCAACCAACTTAGATAAATTGCAAGATTTGAGTCAGTACGCTAGTGACAGCAAATTCCAAAAACAATTTATGCAAATTAAGCATGATAATAAAGTTGCTTTGGCTGCAGAAATATTCGCCTTAACTGGTATTGAAGTGGATCCGAAGGCAATTTTTGACGTGCAAATAAAACGTTTACACGAATATAAACGCCAGCATTTAAATTTATTACATATCATGGCCTTGTATCGTCGTTTATTAGCAAACCCTAATTACGATATTCATCCTCGCGTTTTTATTTTTGGTGCGAAAGCTGCGCCTGGTTATAAATTGGCTAAGGATATTATTTATGCAATTAACCAAGTGGCAGAGCGTATTAATAATGATGCGAGAGTCAACCACAAGCTAAAAGTCGTGTTTTTACCCAATTACCGAGTGAGCCTAGCTGAGAAAATTATTCCTGCGGCAGATGTATCTGAACAAATCTCCACCGCTGGTAAAGAAGCCTCAGGTACAGGTAACATGAAATTGTCGTTAAACGGCGCACTAACCATTGGTACCTTAGATGGAGCCAACATTGAAATTGCGGAAGAAGTAGGCGACGACAATATCTTTATTTTTGGTTTAACGGTAGATGAAGTGCATGCCTTAAATGAAAAAGGTTATAACCCCTTTGACTATTACGACAATAACCGTGAAATTAAGGCCATTCTTGATTGGTTAGAAACTGACTATTTTACCCCCGGTAAACCAGGTGCATTGGCGTCGGTTAAACACAGTTTATTAGAGGGTGGCGATCCTTATAAGGTATTGGCTGATTTTACTTCTTATTCTGAAGCGCATGAAAAGGTAGACGCGGCTTATAAAGATTCAGTTAATTGGGCGAAGATGGCTATACTCAACTCGGCAAAAATGGGCAAATTTACCTCTGATCGGTCTATAAAAGATTACGTGGAACGAATTTGGAGACTTGAAGCCTGTAAAGTTGATCAATAATTAGCCAAACGCCACTGTTATAGCGATTGCGTATGGTCTTAAGCAATTGTTATAAGGTATGATTATTAAATACAAGAAAGCCCAAAAAATAGTTGGGCTTTCTTTGATTTATTAATAAATGGATGATGAATGAGGGATAATTATCAGCGCGATTAAAGGCTTATCTGGAGTGCATAGGATTTAATGAAAAATCAGCATGATTCGTTAATTAGTATTCCTAATAGACACGTATTTTTAGACCAAGTTAATCAGATCATTCAGCTTGCACCCGAGCAATCTTTATTACTCATTGATGTAGTGAGATTTTCAGATGTTAGTAGTGGCTTCGGTTATGAATTTGGTGACAAAATTTTACTCGAAATCGCAAATCGTATCGCGCATATCTTTCAAGAAAAAGCATTACTCGGCCGGGTTAGTGGTGATGTATTTGGCCTAGTAGTGAAAGGCATACATAGCCAAGAAAAACTCCACGAACTGTACTCATATCTAGTAGAACATTTTAAAGCACCTATCTCATGTGAAGATCATGCTTTTATTGCTGATTTCAACGTAGGTGCGGCGTCGAATCAACCAGCGAATACTGATGTAAATCGATTTTTTTCTTTGGCTGAATCGGCTTTAAAACAAGCAAAAAGTAATAAATTTGATAATTTCCAATATGCCAAACTACATAAGACAGAAATTGGAGGACGCGCTCTTGCCTTAAAGGCTGATATTGCCCGTGCTTTTAGTCATGACGAGTTAGAAATTTACTTTCAGCCAAAAGTGAATTTGACCACCTTAGATATTATTGGTGCAGAATGTTTACTGCGCTGGAATCACCCTTTGGACGGCGTATTGTTTCCTGGTGCTTTAATAGAAGCCGCTGAATCTTACAATATGATGAACGAGGTAGGGTATTGGACGTTAGAGCAAGCATTTAAAAGTGCGACGGTTTTTAATGCCAATGGCTTGTCACTAAAAATATCAGTTAATATGTCGCCCACTCAGCTATACGACATCGCGTTTGTCAGTAATCTTAAAAAGTTAGGCCGAAAATATCAGGTAGAATTTGAACAGTTTGAGTTAGAGTTAACAGAAGACGTTGCTCTCTCAAATTCTTTTTTAGTGAAAAATCAGCTTGCTGAAATACGCGCTTTGGGTATGTCTATCGCGATTGATGATTTTGGCAAGGGCTATTCAAACTTGGCCTACATGCGAGATATTGCGATTGATACAATTAAAATCGATAAAACTTTTGTCATGGAGTTAGAGCAAACGCCGATTAATCGCGCCATTATTGAAGCGACTCAATTGATCGCCAATGCGGCTAAATGTGAATTGGTCGCAGAGGGAATTGAAACCTTACAACATCTGCATATACTGCGAGAAATTGGCATAACCCAAGGACAAGGTTTTCTGTTCTCAAAAGCGGTTCCACTTGAGCAATTTATTGTTCTAGCCCATCAAGAGTTAGCGGTTGGCTCGTCTCTGAATCGTTTGCAAAAAACAGCCTGTTAATTGCTTCCTCTGCGTTTAAAAATCAACAAATTTCGCGGATTTTTGCGTTATGATACGTCATCGTTTTTTTATGATGTCTTCTATGTCTACAAACAATACTAAGCAAACTTGTGATCTTATCCATACGCTATTGACTGAGGGCAGTTTTTTGTCCTTATCGCGTTTTCAGCCCGAGCTATTTTTCCAAGCCCTATCATTCTCCTTACCCAATAGCACCCAAGTGACGATAACGGCACCGGGTATTATTGTATTTGAACCACAACAACGTGGAGACAAGGACATTGTGCTATCAAGTGGGATCCATGGTAATGAAACTGCGCCCATAGAAATTTGCGATGAGTTTGTACAAGGTATACTGCGGGGTAATATTCACCTGGCTCATCGTGTTTTATTCTTATTTGGTAACTTGCCTGCGATGAACGTGGCAAAACGCTTTATTGATGAGAATTTGAACCGTTTATTTAGCGGCGCTCACAGCGCTTCTGACGGCGCGATGAATGCAGAATGTGTACGTGCAAAACAACTCGAAGAGGCCGTGAGAGATTTTTTTACGGCCGACACAACTCGCCTGCGTATACATTATGATTTACATACGGCCATCAAACCTTCGAAAAACGACAAATTTGCGGTGTATCCTTTTAGACATGGTCGTCCTTGGAATAAAGAGCAATTAGCCTTTTTACTCGCTTGTGGCATCAACACGATTTTACTCTCTGGTAGTTCAACCACGACCTTTAGTTATTATTCTTCTAATGAATTTAATGCAGAGGCGTTTACGGTTGAGCTGGGCAAAGTAAAGCCCTTTGGTCAAAACGATATGAGTCAATTTGCAGCGGTTAAGCGCACATTAATGCAATTGATTTGTGGCGCACAAATGGAACTCAAAGCCTTTGATAATAATGATTTCTTAATTTATCAAGTCAATCAGGTAATCAATAAACACAGTGACGCTTTTAGTTTTACCTTCAGTGATGAACTCGCTAACTTCAGTGATTTTACAAAAGGCGATTTGTTAGCTAGTGATGGTGAATATCAGTATTACTGTGAACATGATGGCGAGGCTATTGTTTTCCCCAATGCCAATGTCGCGATTGGACAACGTGCGGTACTAACAGTTGTTCCCACCAAAATTTAACAAGGAATCTTGATGTCATCATTTAACTTAGATACTCGACTCGAGCATGACTGTGAATGGGTCTGTGACCTTAAATTATGTAAAGTATTGTTACTGAAAGATGCGAATTACCCTTGGCTTATTTTGGTGCCAATGATAGCCAACTGTGTTGAAATTATTGATTTAGAGCCCGCGCAACAACAGCTATTGTGGCAAGAATCTGCGCAGGTGAGCCGCGCACTTCAACAATTGTTTCAGCCTGATAAACTGAATATTGCTGCTATTGGCAACGTGGTGGCACAATTGCATATTCATCACATAGTTCGATATAGTTCAGACTTGTGTTGGCCCAAACCTGTGTGGGGTCAACATCCCGCAAAGTCCTATGAGTCAGAGCAATTAGCTAAGCGTATTACTCAGCTTGCACAACTATTACAGCTTAATTAAAGGAATCGCCATGATCATCACTACAACCAACAATCTTGAAGGTAAAAAAATCGAAAGTTATTTAGGTATCGTTGTCGGCGAAGCCGTCATGGGCGCTAACCTTTTCAAAGATATTTTTGCCACTATTCGCGATATCGTTGGTGGTCGTTCTGGTGCGTATGAAGACGAGTTAACTAAAGCCCGTAAAATTGGTTTTTTGGAATTAGAACAAGAAGCCAGAGCAATGGGCGCAAACGCTGTGGTTGGCGTTGATATTGACTATGAAGTAGTCGGTAAGGGCGGCAGTATGTTGATGGTAAGTATCAGTGGTACGGCAGTGCGTTGCTCAGATATATAACACTATTTAGTAAAGGCTGAAGCACGCCAACGTGGCATAGTTGGCTTACCACTTATCGTCTTTCTCATCATAGTGGGCGTTGTTGTCATTTGAGACTTTCGGTAAAGGCTGTTTTGCACTTTGTTTGAGTAACAAGATATTGCCGATAATGACGCCGAGCACAATTAAAATGATGATAAGCGCTAACCAAATGTTCATGCTTGTCCTTTGTTAAGAATGTATTGCTGATAAATACCCTCAAGGTTTGGCAATATACACTCAATACCTAACAGTTTTGCTTCAATTATGGCTGATTTTAAACCATCAAGGCTAAATGACTGGCGCATGTCTTGAGCGATGCAGTCGTAACTTAAATGCCAAGGCTCTGCTGCCACGCCGCCTGTGTAAGCGCAATAAGGACGACTGAAACCGAAGTCTTGCGCGTGGACATCTAACCAAAGGTTGAGCTCATAACAAGGGCCTGACTTATCGGTATATTCCTGTTGAATCAACTGTAGTGATTGGCCTCTTGAAGCAAGTGTTTGTTGGTCATAGACATCCAAATCGGTTCCCCAATGATGCCTACTTGCCCCCGGTAGAGCTGACCATGTTAAAATCGCCTTGAGTTTTTGCTCATCACAGAGGGTTTCAAATGGAATAATCTGCTCATTGATATCTCTTAGAATTTTCTCGCCAAGCCACTTTTTTTGCCAAATGCTTTGTTGTTGTTGAAAACTGCGATAACTACTGGCAATTTGGCAATCAATACCTTCAGTTGCTGCCGCTTTTTGCATTTTGCTAAAAGCCTGTGCGACCGGTGCTTGCAAGCGATGTCCTTGTTGACATGCCACTAAGTGGCTGTCATCAAGACCCAGAATATGTTGCAAAGTGATCATGCTAGTAAGCGTTGTAATATATTATGGTACACCGATGTTAGGGTGCTCAGGTCGTTTATGTTTACGCATTCATCGATTTTATGAATGGTTGCATTAACCGGACCTAATTCAACTACTTGTGCTCCTGTGGGGGCGATAAAACGACCATCAGAGGTGCCACCCGCGGTCGATAACTCAGTGTCTATGCCTGTACAATCCTTAATGGCATCGACAGTAGCGGCGACCAAATCACCGGCAGCCGTTAAAAAGGGTTGACCATTGAAGGTCCACTTGATGTCGTATTCGAGTTGGTGTTTATCTAATAACTCAGTGACTCGTTTAATCAGCTCTTGGTCAGTCACTTCGGTGGAAAATCGAAAATTAAAACAGATATGCAATTCGCCAGGAATAACATTGCCAGCGCCCGTTCCACCGTTGATATTTGAAATTTGAAAGCTAGTGGGCGGAAAAAATTCGTTACCACTGTCCCAGTGTGTGTTAGCTAACTCCGCTAGGGCTGGCGCTACCTGATGAATTGGATTGCGAGCAAGATGAGGGTAGGCCACATGACCTTGAATCCCTTTGATGATGAGATCACCAGTCAGTGAGCCTCTGCGGCCATTTTTTACTACATCACCCACTTTAGCGGTACTGGAAGGTTCACCTACAATACACCAGTCAATTTTTTCATTACGCTCTTCTAGGGTATCAATTACTTTAGTCGTGCCATTAATAAAAGGCCCTTCTTCATCACTGGTAATTAGATAGGCAATTGAGCCTTTGTGATCAGGGTTTGCTTGAATAAACCGCTGAGTCGCGACAACCATTGCAGCAATACTGCCTTTCATATCCGCTGCGCCACGCCCAAACAACATGCCATCTTTTTCAGTTGCTTCAAAGGGCGGGGTTTGCCATTTTTCGGCGGGGCCTGAAGGTACGACGTCAGTGTGTCCGGCAAAACAAAATAGCGGCGCTTGGCTGCCTTTTCTGATCCATACGTTTTTCGTATCACCAAAATCGAGGTGTTCAACCACAAAACCTAAGGGGGTGAGTAAATCGGCCAATAAGTCCATGCATCCGGCATCTTCTGGGGTCACCGATTTTTTGTTGATGAGTGCTTTGGTTAGCGTTAATACGTCGGTCATAGCTTAAAAATCTCTTGATATTGCTCAGCCGAAAAGCCACATAAATAATGCTGTTGATGGACTAATATGGGGCGTTTTATCATGGCGGGTTGTTCAAGCATAAGCTGCAATGCGGTTTGCTTATCCAAGTTGCTTTTTTGTTGATCGCTAAGCTGACGAAAGGTCGTGCCTTTTTTATTTAGCATCACTTCCCATGAGAGCTGTTTTTCGGTGTTTTCTAACCATGCCATGGCTAGTCCATCTTTGCGATAGTCATGGAAGGTAAATGCTATGTTGTGTTCGTTGAGCCATTTGATGGCTTTCTTTATGGTATCGCAATTTTTAATGCCGTATACAGAGGTCATGCTGGCCTTTATTTAATGATGTGTGTCACAGTAAATCAGGCTGCAAACTATAACGACAAACCTATTATAAGGTAAAGAACAGAACACGCTAACTACCAATAAACGGTCATAAGCTTATCTTGGCCTGCTAGCACTTTATAATAGAACGGCTCGATGGCTTTAATTTTATCACTGTTTATTAGAGTAACCGGACAATGCACGCTACTAAGCTGTCTTTTCATTTGGTTCAAGTCAAATTCAAGTAGTACTTGGGCTTGAGAAAATCGTTGCGCTTTTTTAACTTTCTTTTTAAAACCAAGGCCCATCATTGACAATGAATCAAAGCCAAGTTGCACCATCAATTGCAGGCCATTATTAGCGCGTAATCGGATTTGGTTACCAGTGGGGCTTACATCCATAACAGTACCATCAAAAGGCGCAAGAACTTGATAACCAGCGGGCTCAATTACCACCCCATCACCAAACAAACGATTGGCAAACAAGCTGTCACTTGCAGCCTCAATGGGCAGCACCTTGCCAGCTACCGGACTCATAATGCTGAATCGATTGGTATGCACTGGGATGGTTGATGAACTCACTACTTTATTAAATATCTGCACTATACCATCACTTTATAACCGTTTTTGCTCAGTGCCTTAGTCGCATTGGTAAGATCATGCTCTTTAACCAGGAAGAAATCAGTTTCAAAAGTGGATACCACAAATATACTGATTTTCGCCGCCGCCAGCACAGAGCCAATTTGCGCCATGATGCCCACCATGCTCAAGTTAAGTGGACCAAGCACTTCTAATGCTCGCCAATCACGATCACTGTCCTCACTTTGAATAGCAATATTATCGGGGACGACGATGGATAATTCGTCTTGAGTTTTACCAATAAAGTATACCGTAGCACTAAAAACGGCTTGAGGTATTACCGCATCAGAAGGCAAACTGTGAATAACAAAATGGTCAGATAATACCTGTAAAGTTTGCTTTGGCATGATGTGTCACTTCTCCCTTGTTAAACAAATTTTATGGTATCCAAATCAAATACGAGTGTAAGTCGTTAGTAAAGAGATCAAACTTTATCCAAAAAATACCTGCTTTATCCACGTAAACTGTGGATAACTCTGTTGAATACTCGTTATATGTTCACTAAAAAGCTGATATATAACGGAAAATTCAGGTTGTTCGTTAATTGTTCGCTTAAAAAGGCAATTTGATAACTTTGCTAAAAGTAAAGCTAAAAGACCGCAAATAGACAAAAAATATACAAAATAAATTGATTCGTTTACTGCCGACAACGCTAACATGTGAAGCGGATTTAATTAACAATACCAGCCAGTTTTTTACCTGAACTGGGGAGTTAAATCGGGTGTATTAGCGATAAATCCGGATCCGCTAAAAAGTGATTAAAAGCCTCAGCTAAACGCTCGGTTTCACTCAATACCGTTCGCCAATATTTAATGCGCTCGTCAGTGGCTAATTTAGTAAAGTCCTCGCGATCGGGAATTTTTCCGTAGGGCAGGCTAGCAATAAACTGCGCTGAGGGAACTAACATCACGGTAGTGGCATAATTGCGTGGATTGACTTTGCGTTTCAGACTTTTATCAAACCAACCGGCTTTAGGGTTGCTGTTAAAATGTGGATACAGGGTCAAACCACGTTGATTTTCTAATTTAATGTCAAAATGGTAATCGATAATTCCGCCATCTCGATACATGCCAGGTGGCGAGTCGGGAATATTCTTTATACCCTGCATCACCATTGGAATAGAGCCGGAGGCGAGTAGGGCATCGGCTAAATTACGCTCAGTTAAATTAACGTAGTGGGTAGTAAATTCACTTTCATCATGAAACTGTAAATTACTGTTCGGCGTGTGATACACATACCGTTCATATTGCTTATTCAACAATCGGCGGCTAAGGCGATTCATCGCATAACTTTTTACTAGTCCTGCTAACTGTAAGGCCTTCTGTTCACTCGCAACTAAGCCATTGGCTTTAGCAACAATGAAGTGTGCTTTAAATACGTCATTGTTAATAATTTCTGCTGCGCCGTTTGTGCCAAGCACTTGCTTTAACAGTACTCGGGCACTTTGGGTAATCTCAGCTGGGGTGACTTTGTCTGCATAAACCGTTTCAGAATAGTATTTAGCTAAACGACTGATGGCGGCAACCGGATCGGCTTGAGCAAAGCAGGCGGCTCGAAAGGCACCCGCTGATGAACCTATCAATGATAAGGTCTGTTGCCTGTCTTTAAAAAATTCGCCAAATAGATATTTATCGAGGCCAAATAAACTGAACCATTTAGGCCCACCTGACGCGCCTAAAA
Organism: Paraglaciecola sp.; assembly: GCF_030730205.1. GTDB lineage: Bacteria > Pseudomonadota > Gammaproteobacteria > Enterobacterales > Alteromonadaceae > Paraglaciecola. The sequence goes on along the minus strand of NZ_JANQVQ010000176.1, from coordinate 13,494 downwards.
ACGCCGAAAAAACCTCGTTAGTAAAACCCTCTGTTTGCAGTGTTTTTAAGGCTTCTTTCCCAGCGAATATTTCTAACATAAAACATCTAACCTTTGACTAGTTGCTGTCTACCCATATTTGCTTTTTGCCCGCGCCTTTGGCTTGATACAAGGCTGCATCGGCTGCACCAATGAGTTCACTGAGTTTGTCATAGTTCTCTGAGCTAGCAAGACCCGCACTAAAGCTACATGTAAAGTCAAATTCGTTAACGGTAAAATTAATGGCTTGAAAGGCGGTGAGAATATTATTCATTTTACGTTCAATGGTTGCGCTGTCGGCATCACTGAACACCACTAAAAACTCTTCACCACCATAACGCCCCACGTAATCTGTTTCACGAATAGATTGCTGGATTAATTGACCTAAGGACACTAATACTTTATCGCCGCCAATGTGCCCATAGGTATCATTGACCTTTTTAAAGTTATCGAGGTCAATCATCACCACCACGATGGGTTTAATGTGTCTTGATGCCATGCGCATTGCATGTGAAGCAGCTTCCATAATCTGACCATGGTTAAGCACACCGGTTAAACTGTCTCTGGATGCAGCAAAACGAATTTGTTGACTGCGCTGAATACGACTGTCTAGTTGACGTAAGATAAGCTCTGGTGAGGTATCTTTTGGAATAACATCGTCTGCGCCTGCTTCTAAGGCAGCAATTTTAGACATGATGTCGTTATCAGCGGTTAAGAAGATAACAGGTACGTAGTCGTATTTTGCTTGTTGGCGAATAAGCTTTGCCACTTCAAAACCATTGATTTCTGGCATGTGCATATCAAGTAAAAAGATATCAGGATGAAATGATTCTAAAGAAGTCATGATCTGGTTTGCTTGAGTGAGCACTAATACATCTATGCCTTGTGATTCAAGTAAGGTTTTATAAAAAACGCCCACCGCTGCTTGGTCGTCAAGCAACAATATTTTATAGGGTCTAATCAAATCAATTTTAAAATTTTTACGAATTTTACTCACTAAAGAAGTGATGTTAACCGGCTTTAATAGAAAGTCATTGACCTCTGCGCGAACCGAAAACAAGCGCGCATCAAATGAGTCATGGGAGGATAGGATAAATACATCAGTATCATATTGAGTGAGTGTTTTAGCTAAGTTGAATACTTCGGTGTTATCGGTTTCTGGCGTTGCTAAGTCCAACAGCACGAGTTTATAAGATGTAGACTCCAGTCCTTTTTTTAATTGTTGTACAGATGAGTAGTGGGTGATGACAAAACCAAATGTAGAGAGTAGTTTGGTTAAAAAGCTACCTACGGCATTATCCTCATCAACGATAGCAATTGAAATTTCGCGATGAGATTTTAAATTGGTGTTGACCGTTTCATCGTTAATTTCAGTCAATGAAACGGGTGACGAACTAGCTGTGATTGCTTGGTGTACCGTTAACAAGGGGTTCGGTACTTGTTTGGATAGAGCCATGAGTTTTTTAATAAGTAAATCAATCAAGGGCGTCATGACGGACAGATCAAGTTCATGGGTTTCACAATTGGCCACATGCTGCTCAATTTGGCCTAACAATTCACTCAGCTTGATATAATTTAGGGCGGCACTACTGCCCTTTAGACTATGCACTTCAAAGCGAAAAGCCTTAAAGTTGGCGACTACTTGCGTATGCTGAGCAATACGCCATAAACCTTCAAGTTGGATTAATCGTTGCGACAATTCCTGACTGAAAACCTGACGAAATTCATTTATTTTTTGTTCTAATTTAGTTTGGGTCGCAGTATGTTCAGGTTGGTCTGGCATACTTTTTTTAGTATTTATCAATGGTAATCTCGGACTCTGTATTCAATTAAAATTATTTTCTCACTGCCCATCTTTTGATTGGGTATATTCTTTAATAAGGTAACAGTATGTGCGGTTATGTGGAACTTGAAAATGGTGAAAAATCCATTGAAGGCTTAAAACAATTGAATTTTAATGATCTGCTTGCTGAATTTTCATGCGAACAGACTGAAATAGCGTATCCCGCCTTTGGTGGAGACACTCAACGCAAAATACCTATCATTATCCTCGAACAGGGTGAACTGAAAAAAGTTTACGCAACGTGGTGGTTTGATTGTTTTTTGGAGCAACAGCAATTAGTCACGGGCAAGCGTACTACTTTTAATGCCAGAAATTTAAGCAGCCCATATTGGCAGTCAGCTTTGCATCATCAGCGAGGGATCATGTTAGCCACTGGTTTAGGTGAATCAAAATTAGTCGGTAAAACTAAACAGCAATTTTATTTTTCATCTAAGCAGGCCTTTTGTTTAGGTGTGTTGTATCAAAAATTTGCAAATGGGGAATATAGCGCTGCCATTATTACTCGTGATGCCCACCCAAAATTTGAGCCTTATCATGATAAGGCCTTTCCATTATTTTTACCTTTACAGCCTGATTTTGCCAAACTTTGGCTTCAATCAACGTCAACAATTGACCCACGCATTTCTGCGCTGTTAGCCCAGCCTAGGTTGTACCCAAGGCTTGAGGTACAACGGGTTAAAACCTTCAAAGCCAAGGTAGCGATAAAATCTTTTATCTCCCAAACTTTACTGCCTGATGCTTGATGAATCGAACTAACTAAGTCCAAGCTGATTGATACAAAGCCACCATATCTGGTATCGAGGGCACGCGAGGGTTATTCGCTGGAGAGCCGGATGCTAACGCTTGTTCTGCCATGGTCTCTAGTAACGAATGATAGCGTTTTTGTTCGATGCCAAAGGCCGATAAACTTGGTACATCGAGGGTTTGATTCAAACGTTTTAATTCTCTTATTAAGGCCTCATGGGCGCTGCTTAAATTATCAAGATTATTGACTAAGCCCATATGCATTGCACATTGAGCATATCGTTCAGGCGCGTGAGGGATAGAATACTCGGTAATCAGCGGCAGTAACATCGCATTACTCATGCCATGTGGCACGTGAAAGTGCACACCTAGCGGACGGCTCATGCCATGTACCAGCGCCACTGAAGCATTTGAAAAGGCAATGCCTGCTAAACTTGCCCCCATCATCATAGCCTCTTTAGCCTTAAGATTATCAGCCTCTAAGCAGGCGCTTTGCAAATTTGGTGCAATGAGTTTCATGGCTGCAATAGCCTGTTGATCGCTAAACAGGTTGGCTTTTCGACTTACATAGGCCTCGATAGCATGGGTAAGGGCATCAAGACCGGTATCAGCGGCGACTCTGGGCGGTAAACTTAAGGTAAGTTGATAGTCAATAATTGCAGCAGCAGGCATTAAGCCTGGTCCCATGCACAGCATTTTTTCGTCTGATAGTGAATCGGTGATAACAGTGACTTTGGTGGCCTCAGAGCCGGTTCCGGCGGTAGTGGGGATCGCAATAACCGGTATACTGTGTTCGGTGATAATTCGAGGCACTTTATAATCTCGCATCTCACCTTGATGCGAGACCAGCAAAGCAATTGCTTTAGCACTGTCAATTGCACTGCCGCCACCTAAGGCAACTAAACAGTCAAATTTGCCAGCTCGGACCAATTCTACAGCGGCTTTTAATGAGGTGTCGTTTGGTTCAGGCATTACATCGCTAAACACTCCAACATTGACAGAGTAAGGCGTTAGAAGCGCCTTTACTTTATCAACCAAGCCCAGCTGTAACATGGTTTTATCGCTGATAATACAAGCTGATTTACATTTTAATGCGTCGAGGGTATCCGGTAGTAATGCTAAGGCGCCACCGCCTACTTGCATGATTTTAGGTAGTACTATGCTGTTTGCCATGCGTCACTCCATTCGAATAATGTAAGCCAGTGTATTGAATAATATGGCAGAAGTAACTCTCTTCTATGGCATCTTGTGAAATCGAGATTAACTTTAAAATTTTCACGTATGAAATATCTTAAGTGTATTTTCCTATTAAGTCGTATGGGCCCTTGTTAGTTTTACAAAGCCCTCGCTGTTGTGTGCCGCCTTTCCTCTTTGTTACTTATCTTAGCGTTAGAAGTGTTATGTGTGAGATTTGAAGGTAGCCTTGGGCGTTGTTCTGGCAAAGATATCTTGGTTTTTGACTGCCTTACGTAACAATGAGACTTCACCGACGAGTGGCGTGGTAAATGGTCTATCTACACATTATATCCCAAAATATTCGCATCAAAATCAACACGCTGGCTTGGCTGCTCTCACATTTCCTCAAGTTAATTCGACATCGGCGCGTTAATTTGGATGATGCTCTGCCTCATGATGGTGTTTATCGATTTTTCAGCTATCAAGGATGTGGGAAAACGGCCTATGGCTTAGTATTGACCTTCATTATAAATTGGTTGGTAAAGCTAATTACCACGGCGTTATTAGGCTGCTTGTTTTTAAATGTTGTTGCCCCTAGGGGGATTGTTAAATCGCCACAGATGACATTGCAGGGATGATATTGCTGGGTGTTGCGCCGTGCACCGCGATAGTATTTGTTTGGAGTCGACTGACTAAAGGCAATGCTAATTACAACTTGGTACAAGTATCGATTAACGACATAATAATGTCTTTTGCATTTGTAAACCGAACGGGGCATTGGATCGTTACATATTATGATTTTAATGTGAGTTACGTTGACTAAGGGTTAAACATGAAAAAAATGATATTAATAGGCTGCTTGAGCTTTTTGCTTGTGGCTTGCAGTAACTCAGACTGGCGCACGGCGAGTCGTGAATCTGCTGGCTTAGCACCTAAACCTGATGCCGTAAAAGAGGCCGTGATTGAAGTTTATGCCGCTGATGCCTTTAGCTGGCGAGGATGGTTTGCGGTGCATACTTGGTTGGCTGTTAAAGCCGAAGATGCCAATGAATACACCGTATTTGAAGTCGTTGGCTGGCGAGTAAATCGTGGTTTGCCTGCTTTGCATGAATATACAACTGTTACGCCTGACCGTTACTGGTATGGTGCAAAACCGGATAAAGTGTTATCGATTCAAGGCGAAAAAGCAGCAGAGTTAATCCCCAAGGTGTTAGACGCTGTGAAGCGTTACCCTTGGGCTAACGAATACACGGTTTTTCCTGGCCCAAATAGCAATACCTTTCCTACTTGGGTTGGTCAACAGGTGCCTGAACTCGGTTTAGATATGCCCTTTAGAGCCATTGGAAGCGGTTATGCAGACTAGAGCAGGCGATGTTTATTAGGTTTTATGATAGCGCGAGGCGCGGAGCATAGATGGCAAAAGGTCATAGAAAACTTAATAAAGGTTCAAAGGGGCAGAACAGAGTCGCTAGTGAGTTGTTTGTCCACAAATACCAGCAACAAGAAGGAGTGAGTCGTACTCCAAGCGGGTTACTTTATCGGGTTATCGAGCAAACTGCAGGAATTAAACCAGTATTAGTTAACGAAGTAGTGGCCCACCAACGCATACTCAACTTTGATGGCAGTGTGATTGCAGACACCTACAAAGTAGGGATCCCTGACAGGTTTTTATTAAGCGAGGCCATCGAAGGCTTGCAAGAAGGCCTTCAACTAATGCCACTAGGTGCGCGCTACGAGTTTGTGATACCTGCCGAACTGGCATGGGGTAAACGGGGGGTAGGTAATAAAATCGGCCCGAATGCAGTATTGCAATTTAATGTGCGTTTACTAGACATTATATAGCTGGGCTTGCTCGGCCTTACTTAGCGCTTAACTTACTCAATAGGCCGTAAATGGGGTTTATGCACCATGTAAGCGTGACGAAATAAACGAAAATAGGTAGCCAAGGCTGTCGCTGCCGCCACGTCTTGCGCCAGATTTAATACGTCGATGGCCACTTCTGCTGTGCACAGTTGATGTAAATGAGCGGCTTCTCTTAATTGATAAGTTGAGGCCGCTGTGGGTTGAATTCCAAGTACGGGTAAGTTAGCTAAATACTCACTTTTAAACATCTTTTTTGCTTCGCGCCATGTGCCATCTAAAAATACAAAAAGTGGAATTTTAGACGCGTGTTGCTCACTAACATCTGCGGCGCTTATCCAGCGTGTTGGCTCTGCATATTGTTGTGGAAATACCACGATAGGCTGATATCTTTTGTCGTTTAAAAGGGCAATTAGCTTTGGATCAAATTCAGTGCGTTGCCACACAAATGCATGATTATTGGGGATCACGTCTGCAATAATTCTCCCTGTGTTACTGGGTTTGAAATATTCACCGCTATACATAATAAAAAGCACGGCGCTCCGACAATTCACTGAGGGACGTTGTGCACAGATACATTCACTTGCTGGCACTAAGCAGTGTTCACAGCGCTGCACTTTGTTGCCTCTGGCTTTGAAAACGCGGGTCGACTTAGTGAGTTCTTGCTTGCGTAACTGCAAGACTGAATTTAGGTGTGACAATGCTAACTGCTCTTACGTAAAAAGTGGCGTAGTGTACGTTAATTTAGCGATATTGGCTTTATTATGTGGTAAAGATATAAAACAAATATTATGTACAACATTCGTTTTGCAAATAGCAATGTGTATGGTTAAGTTGTTGTTAAAATGTATATAAATGATGTAGTTACTTTAGTTTTACTGTTAGGAATTGAATGAAAACAGCCTTGGTGTTATCTGGTGGTGGGGCGCGGGGGGCGTACCAAGTTGGGGTATTAAAAGCGATAGCTGAGATTTTACCTCGCTCTTCAACTAATCCTTTTCAAATTGTTTGTGGTACCTCATCTGGTGCCATTAATGCAGCCAAAGTGGCGACAGAAGCGGATAACTTTTTTCAAGCGGTTACAGGACTTGAACATCTATGGTCGAATTTGACCTCTGATCAAATTCACCAAGTGGGCTATTACGACATCATAAAAAGCAGTGTTAAAATTGTCCTGTCTTTTTTCCACAGCGGCATTGCTCAGGGCAAACCCTTATCACTTTTCAATAATCGTCCGCTGTTTAACATGTTGAAACGAAATATCGACATAGCAAGGCTTGATAAGATGATCAAAGAAGAGCGCATTCATGCGCTTTCGATCAGTGCCTTAGGTTATACTTCGGGGCAAAATATCAGTTTTTTCCAAGGGCATGAAAGCCTGCACTTTTGGAAACGAAGTCGGCGAATAGGCGCTAAAACGGTATTAGAACACAAGCACCTCATGGCATCTTCTGCTTTACCTGCAATATTTCCTGCGGTGCATATCAACCGGGAATATTTTGGTGATGGTGCGTTGCGCCAATCTGCGCCGATGAGTTCTGCTCTGCATCTCGGTGCAGACAAACTTTTAGTCATTGGGGTGAGTGGTTCAGCGATGTCGATGGAAGAGCGACTTGTAACCGTACATTCACCTTCTATCGCTCAAGTGTTAGGAAATTTGCTCAATAGTGCCTTTATTGATTCACTAGAAGAAGATGTGCAAATGTTAGAACGCTTCAATAGTTTGGCGGCTTACATCACACCAGAACAACAGCAAGAGTTACATATACGCCCGGTTGAGCTGTTGGTTATTAAACCCAAAATTAAATTTGAAGAAATGGCGATGAACTTCACTCATGAGTTACCTAAGTCGATGCGGTTTTTATTATCCATGATTGGTGCAAATAGAAAGGGTGGGGGCTCAAGTTTAGCCAGTTATATTCTGTTTGAGCGGGAGTATTGCAAAGCCTTAATCCAAAGTGGTTACGAGGATGCGATGTCGCAGGCAGAGGAAATTCGCCAATTTGTTGGAGTATGTCAGATTTAAGGCCACCAATAAGTCGGCAGCCCGGGATGTTCTACTGCCGACCTTGTCTGTTATCGTTTTTTCCGTTTTGCTAAGTTTTCCTGACATAAGCCAATAATGGGTAATTGCCGCAATACTTGCATGTCGGGATCGATAACGACTTCGTCTGAGGCCTTAATATTCAGTGTGGTTTTTCCATCCATCATAGGATAAACCGCTAGCTCGCCATTAATCGAAATAGGCACTGGCATAGGAAAGGGTCTATTTGAAGGCGCTGACCAATATAAACCTAATTGTTCGTCGTTGCGGGTAATCTTGAGTTCCGGTAAGGCGGCTTGTTTTAAATACACATCAAACATCCACGTGTAGTCTTTGCCGCTGATACGATTAACGATATCGATAAATTCTTGGGTGTTACGGTATCGTGTCTCGATAGGGTAATTTAGCTTTGCGGTGTCAGCAGTGCCATAAAGTAATTCTCGTGTTGCTTGCCAAAAAACATCATCGCCAAGTAGCCAGCGCAAGGTATGTAATGTCCAGCCACCTTTGCCGTAAATATCTGAGTTAAACGCTTGTTCAGAGCTAATTTGCCCCTCTTTCACCACCGGCTCACAATTGATTAAACCCAAATAAGATTTATACATGGTGTAGTTGTAGGCGCTGCGACCAAATTTTGCCAAGCTATAGGCCGGTTGCATATAAAATCCAAACCCTTCATGTAACCAAGCATCGTTGAGTTTTTCATGAGTCATTAAATTACCGAACCACTCATGCGCTAACTCATGTTGCAATAACCAGTCGTAACCATTTTCATCTCTGACATATTTTTTGCCGTAAGCATTAATAGTTTGATGCTCCATACCGAGATGAGGAGTTTCAACAAATCCGAGTTTTTGATCGCCCCAGGGATAAGGGCCAAGTTGTTTTTCAAAATAGCTAATTTGCTGGGATAAGTCGTTATTTAGCAGCGTTGTGGCTTGTTCTGCGTGCTCAGTCAATGCCCAAAACTCAATGGGAACTTGAACGCCATTCACGCTTTCATAGCGTTGCTGTATACGCGTGTAAGGACCGATGTTCAAGGCGATATTATAGTCACTGGCAGGGACAGATAATAACCAATCGAACTGTTGTTTGTTGGTGCCTATATTATTTATGTTTTGCAATACGCCGTTAGTTACTGCACTGAGACCTTTGGGCACGGTTAGTCGGATGCGCATAGTGTCTGCTTTGTCACTGAAGTGGTCTTTGCAAGGCCAAAATAGATCGCAGCCTTCACCTTGAACGGCAGTGGCTATCCACGGTAAGCCTGCTTCGGTTTCACTCCACACAAAGCCTCCTAACCAAGGAGCATTTAAGGCAACATGGGGTTTACCCTCATAATAAACCGCGACATTAACCTTGCTACCGGTTTTGATGTTTTGACCAAGAGCGATAGTTAAAATACCACCAACACGGCGGTAATTAGTTATTGTTTGATTAACGGTTACTTTTTCAATAGCAAACCGGCTATCAAGCTTTAATTCAAGTTGTTGGGTGTCACTAATAATTAAAAATTCAGTTGTGCCTATGCCTTGTATTCTTTTTTTATCAGGAAATACTTCTAGCTGTAAATCATAACTCAGTACATCGGCACTTTGCGCAGTGGCTGATAACACTTGCCCAGTATCGCCAATAATAGGGTCCAAGGGAGGTTCAATACTACTGCAGGCTACTAAATTAAAGAACGATAGCGCTAAAACGGATTTAATTGAATGTGATATGAAGGTAGGGATAACTGTCATAGGATGATTGCCAAATAAATTCTAAGTTATTATTTGCACAAATACTGCCATGAAATCCTAAGTTACACTAGAACGGTGTTTGTTTCTTGTCGTTAATGCATTCTTGGTTTGGTTTGCACTACCACCCAAAGTGTAAGTGCTACTTTAGCCCTTACAAAGGGTACTAATTAGACTACTATTTTTTGGTGGTATCACTCGTTTTTCGGGAAAACACGCTTATCCCGTGCATGAAAAATGCTATTATCACGCTTTATATTTTGAAGAAGATGAATAAGGTTAAAAAGGAAGTTTTATGAGTGAAGTGTCATCTAAAGAATTTGTTGAACTAAACAAAATGTTACCCGAAGAACGCCTAGATTACACGTTGGCGCAAATGATAGAAAAAGGGTTTTTGTGGGGCTTATTTGGTACCGATGGTTGGGTGATGCTTAAAGCTGACGACGATGTATGTATGCCGATTTGGCCTTGCCAAACATTTGCTACCGCTTGGGTCAAGAATGATTTTCCTAATTGCGAACCCAGACAAATAGAGTTCACAGATTGGCTAGAAACGTGGTTGCCGGGCATGCAGAGTAACAATACGCTAATTTTAGTTTTTCCCTTGGGCGACGACGAAGAAGGCATTATGCTGGAAGCAAGTGAAATGCTTGAATGTATCGAAGAAGATTTAGCCAATTTAGCAGAGAATAAAAAAGACTAAAAAGAGATGGTAAATACGATTAGGGGTTTAGGTGATAGTAATGCTCAGTTTCGTGTTTATATTGGTAATAGACCCGCTTTTAAGTTTGCCAAAAGTTCAGACCAATATGTGCCTTTACTTGCTTCAGAATTGAAAGAAGTAGGATTAGCCTGTGGAAATGGTTGGCGTAAGGTATTTAATGTTTACGCCAAACTCGTTTTCGCGCTGGCTGAGCAAGGACCTGTAGCGAGTAACGTTAGTCAGTTTGACTGCTGGCAAGCATACCGAGATAAGGCATTATTGCAGGCAGATTCAGACACGGCCTTATGTTTTGAACCCTATCAACTGGCATTGGGTCGTACCAATGCATTGCATATTATCATGGGACGAACTTATGCAAAGAGCCTGCATTTGTCGCCAGACATCGTGTGGTTGGATAATGAATTTGCGTTAGATTTGGCCAGTAAACTTATCGTTTGTCCGTATTTTGATTATCGTCAATTATCAAACAGTAAAATTATTCGCTTAGTCGAAATTATCCTGCAAGTTAATACTGATAAACACTTGCCTATGCGAGTGTAATTGACAACAATTGCTGGCTATTTATTTGGGTGTAGTCAGTTTGTTGCAAATGCAAAATAATCCTCTTCGCGCGCTTTTCCCGCAATTGTCGTCATCGCACGATCACGTGTATTTAGATAGTGCGGCGACTAGTCACAAACCCTCTTCGGTGATTGAACGGCTTAGGACGTTTTACGCCACTGAAAATGCCAATGTTCATCGTTCTAGTCATGTTCAAGCGACTAAGACGACAGAGCAATTTGAGTCGGTACGCCAGCAGGTACAACAGTTTATCGGAGCGCGTAGCCCATCTGAAATTGTGTGGACTAAAGGCGCAACAGAAAGCATTAATTTAGTAGCCAATGGCTTAACAGCGTCTCACTTTAAGGGCAAGAAAAACATAGTGCTGTCAGCCTTAGAGCACCACGCTAACTTAGTGCCTTGGCAGCAATTGGCACTGCGCTACGAGCTTACACTGGCCATTATGCCGGTAGATGACAATGGCATATTGCTGCTTGAGCCCTCACTGGCTTTAATTAACCACGATACCGCCCTAGTGGCGATGTCACATGTGTCTAATGCTTTGGGTAATATCAATCCAATTTCGCCCATTATTCGCAAAGCTAAAGAGGTGGGGGCCTTAACCTTAATTGATGGTGCACAGGCGGTGAGTCATTTGCGAGTTGACGTACAGGCTTTAGATTGTGATTTCTATGTATTTAGCGCTCATAAAATGTATGGCCCGACAGGGCTGGGTGTGTTGTTTGGAAAAATGCCTGTATTGGAAAGTCTGCAGCCCTATCAATTTGGTGGGGAAATGATCCAGCAAGTAGAGTATCACAGTGCAACTTTTCAAGCGCCACCCTATAAATTCGAAGCTGGTACGCCCAATATTGCTGGTGTAATGGGCTTGGGTGCAGCATTGACCTTTATTAACCTGCATCGGCAGCAAATACATGACATTGAGAACGAGCTTTATCTTTTTTTGATTAATGCTTTACGTCAGGTTTCGGGTGTAAGGCTATGGGGCGATAGCAATAGAAGTGTGGCAGTGCAATCCTTTACCGTGCAAGGGCTTAATATTCAAGATTTAAGCATATTGTTAAGTGAGCAGAATATTGCCATTCGGACCGGGCATCACTGCACAATGCCCTTGATGAAACGTCTAGGCATAGCAGGGACATTACGAGTCTCGATGGCATGTTATAACAGCATAGAAGATATCCAACGGTTTATTGACGCACTCAACAGTGCTATAGCCAAACTCAGTTACTCAAACTCCCCAGAAATTGATAAACAACAGAGCAGTAAAAGTGAGGCCAAAGATGTCCTCACTCTTAATTCTAAAACTGCCAGTGGCGAGAACATAAAAGTTTTAGGGCAAAATGTAAAAGCAGCTCGCGGTTGGGATGGTGTATATCGGCAAATAATGTTGGCAGGAAAAGATCTTGTGCGACTCCCTGATTTTATGAAAACGTCTGAGCATGAAATAGTGGGTTGTGAAAGCCAGGTATGGCTTCGTTGTGAATTACATGATCAAAAAGTGCGCTTGCAAGGAGACTCACCCAGTAAAATTGTGCGTGGTTTGTTGGCTATCGTTTTTGAGGTGCTCAATGAGCAAACTCCTGAGTATATTTTGAGTTTTGATTTGTCTCGTTATCTGCATCACCTTGGTTTAGCGCGGCACTTGAGTCCTTCAAGGGGCAACGGATTGTCGGCCGTTGTTGCTGAAGTAAAAAAGTTTTGCCGGACTACTCAATAAAAGTAGAGGTATACACCTTATTAAACAGTTAATAATACAAAAAGGAAGAGGTAAATGGGCAAGTTAGTTAGGGTAAGTGCACTTCTGTTAGCCATCGTTGGCACCTCATTTAAGGTCGTAGCACTAGAGAAACCAATTGAAGTTAAAGTGTTTATCGCGGCCATGTTTGAGATTGGCGATAATAGTGGCGATAGAGCGGGGGAGTTCCAATATTGGTATGAGCGATATTTTAAAAACAGCAACATCGTTCAGGTAAAGGGGGCACTTAATCCAGTTTACTGCAATCAGGATGCTGTTTGTGGTTCTGTCTTGGGGATGGGGAAAGTAGGCTCTTCCGCATCTATTCAAGCTATTGTGTTAAGTGATAAGTTTGACATGAGCCAGAGTTATTTTGTGATCAGTGGCGTCGGTGGTACCCCTCCCAATAAAGGAACTATCGGTGATGTGAGTTGGGGCTCATGGTTAGTGGATTATGATCTTGGACATCGCTGGAAACCAGAAGAAGGTCCTGCGGGGCAACCTACTTTTATGCCGCGTAAAGGTTATGAAAGTATTAGGCGTTACCAGCTTAATCCAGCATTACTTGATTGGAGTCTTTATCTTAGTCAAGGCGTTGAGTTAAAAGATTCTGATGGGGCTAAAGCCTATCGAATGCGTTATCCGCAAAAAGCCGCGCGCTCTTTACCCACTATCAACAATGGTACGCATATGACAGGTGATACTTTTTTTCACGGGCCTGGCTTGTCCCAAGAGGCCCAATACATCGCATCGTCTTATGGTGCTGATGATTATGTCATTACCGAAATGGAAGCGGCGGCGATTGCTCAGGTATTGTCTCGAAGTGTGGGTACCGAGCGATTAATGAGTTTGCGAGGGGCAGTCAATTTTGACCAAGGTCATCCCAACGAAAGCACCTTGGCTCATCTTGATCCAGCACCCGGCGAAACGGCGGGAGGTTTTGCTGAGACCGTTGAAAATATTGTTTTAGTAGGCGAAAAGGTTGTGGATCACATTGTGCAAAATTGGGCGCAATGGCGCCAAGGCCCGCCGCCTTTTACTAAGTAA
>NZ_JANQVQ010000175.1 GCF_030730205.1 Paraglaciecola sp. | reverse complement strand
GATATCAAACTAACGCGACTACGCAATAATTTAATATCGACCACCACACAATTTTACATTTCGTAGAATGCGTCTACCAAAGACCCAACCTTTAAGTCAGTGACAATGGCATGAGAACTTAACAGTGCTTCAATATCCGCACGGTCTTTTTCTGTGGCATTGCCATAGCGATCAGCTGATGTTGCTGAACCTTGAAACGACTTGCCATCGTTTTCAAGGGTAATATAAAGATGTTGTTTATCAACAAACGCTGCAAAGCTTGTAAAAAATTGTTCGTAATCAGCGCCTGATGAGCTGGTTAAGGTGAAGCTAAATTCAAACCCTAAGATAGCAAACTCTTCCAAATAAAGTTTCTTTCTTAAACGTCTGTTTCTGATAATGGTTTCTGACATGTTATTACCTATAAAAAATAAAAAGAGTAAATCGGCCACTGATTCTGAAAGAGAGTCTACCAGTTGGGGCGCGAATGGCGCGCATACTACCAGCTTTTTAAAATTTGTCCTGAAGTAAAAACTGCAGGCGACAATGAATGGGCTATAATGGCGTCAAAATTGGGAAGAGTCGTTTTATCCCAAATTCAGTGTTTTGCTCTCAAAAATAAGATATGTCCATGAACAGAAAAAAGAAGTTAACCCAAATCCACAAACAGCGCATCAAAGCAGCAAAAGCGAAAAACAACCCTGCCAAAAAGAGCGCCTATATCTCTAAAGCTGAAAGGGCAAAACTAGCGGCATTGGCTGAAGAAGGCGTAGAAGACGCTCAAGCAACACGGAGTGAATAATCGTTTTTCACATGAGCACCTTGCTCAATTATCCTGATTAATCGTATCAGCGAAGCGTCAGTGTGTTGGTACAGTAAAAGTTAACTGTCTAACCTGATTGGCATAGATTACAAGGAGCAGAATGTTATTTAGCTTTTAATAAGATAGGCCACGATGAAAACGCTTTGTTTGTTAGTTGCATGGCCATACGATTTTTTAAACCTAGCATAAAGGTTTGAGAGGATAAAAAATTAAAAACAAGTTTTTAACCACGGCCAAAAATTAACTGCCAAATACTTGGACTACGTTCTTTATGGTACTGTTTTTTTAACTCATCCACTTTTTCTAACTGCTGTTTTGCACTGGTGATATCACCGTTTGCTAAGCTTGCTTGGACCAAATCCAGTTGCAATTGCACTTCAGCTAAGCCTTGCTGCAATATTGATTGTCGCTTGGCGTCAAATTGAACTAGCTGTACTGACGCAACGAGTTGCTGTAGCTGGATGACCAAGCTCAACATTGTATCAGTTTCGGTTGCGAGCATTGCCTGCCTATAGGTTAATGACATGGATTTCATTGTTGTTTTAACACTTTTACTTGCCGTAATTTTTGCTACCGGTTCTTGAGCATAAACGTGACTGCCGTACAACAGTGTTCCCCACAACATTACGACAATAAGGCTTATGAATTTTAACAAGGACATTTCAGGTTCCATTTTTCCAGGAGGACGCGCAGCTTAGCATAAATGTGTCGATGATTTATCTGCCGTTATACTAAGTTGTCAGCGCGCTAATTAAGGTGATTACTGCTCTTACCCTTCACTATACGTGAGTTTAACAGGGTTGGATTATTTCGGTTTGTCTTGTGATGCCTTACCATTTTTCTCATTACCGTATTTACCCTGTGCCCCCGTAGAAGATTGGCCAAATTTATCAAGAAAAGCTTTCACATGATGTGTGCCTAATCCGCCAGCAAAAGCAATAAGCCATTCGGCGTAGGGAGTCAACGTAGCAGGCATGTCTGTTACCTGAGCGGTAGAGCCTGAAGTAACAACCACTAGTCCTGTTTTTAACGCAAAAAACAGGATAACACCTGTCAGTCCACCTCCAATGATCTGCATGATATAACCTAAAAAATCTATTGCCATGGGCGCATTAGAAATATCTTTATCACGATGATATTGGTTGAATTCTTTGGCGATAAATACGTGGCAGTGCATTGCTCCGCCCAGCAAACCTAAACAAAAAAGCTGTTGAAGAAAGATAATAGTGATAGCGCGATCATCTTTTGCCACAGAGTTATGAATTTCAACTGACTGATATAAAAGATGTAAAAAGTATTTTAGACCATAGTAATAGGCAAGGAGTATGACGACGATCGATAGAAAAAAATGAAATTGCCCCCAACGCCAATGTCGGGTGTCAGGATCTTTAGGCGGTGGCGTTTGTAAAGAAACCGATTCACTCATCTCAATATCCTTGATTATTTAGCAGTTCACAAAGAGTATTGCAGGGAACGCTAAATTTTCAATTGACTCTCTTTTGTAAGTTAAAAGTGCACGAAAATGCCGGCCGATAGGTTAAAAAGAATTAATATGGCTGTCCTGTAGTCGAAACATGAAATATTGTATGGAGAACAAGTGCTCGCAGCGCAGCCTGTTACCTTGCCACGAAGCCATACAAAAAGCGTCGCAGCTAAAGCATCTCGCACAAAAGCAATGCTCATTTTGTCAGCAATAAAAAACCCGCCGAAGCGGGTTCCTTATTCTTCACTGCAAAAGCAGCTGAGATCTCAAAGCTGGGCTTTGGGATGAATGATTACATCATGCCGCCCATGCCGCCCATTCCACCCATGCCGCCCATATCAGGCATTGCAGGGCCTTCTTCTTTTGGCGCGTCGGTGATCATACACTCGGTAGTAATCATCAAGCTGGCAATAGAAGCCGCGAATTGTAATGCAGAGCGAGTTACCTTAGTTGGGTCAAGGATACCCATCTCAATCATATCGCCGTATGTATCGTTACCAGCGTTATACCCGAAGTTACCAGTACCGGTCTTAACGGCGTTAGTCACAACAGAGGCTTCAGCACCTGCGTTAGTCGCGATTTGACGCAAAGGCGCTTCCATTGCACGTAGTGCTAATTTAATACCTAGTGTTTGGTCATCGTTGTCACCTTTGAGGTCAGCAATTTTAGCTGCTGCACGTACTAGGGCTACACCACCGCCGGCCACTACGCCTTCTTCTACCGCTGCACGAGTTGCGTGTAGTGCATCTTCAACGCGGGCCTTTTTCTCTTTCATTTCAACTTCAGTGGCTGCGCCAACTTTAATTACTGCAACACCGCCAGCTAATTTAGCTAAACGTTCTTGTAGTTTTTCTTTGTCGTAGTCAGACGTTGATTCTTCGATTTGTGCGCGGATTTGAGCAACACGACCTTTAATCGCTTCTTCTTCACCGGCACCATCAACGATAGTGGTATTGTCTTTAGTGATAACGATACGTTTAGCGGTACCTAAATCTTCCAAAGTCACTTTTTCAAGCTCTAAGCCGATTTCTTCAGAAATAACCGTACCGCCAGTTAATGTCGCGATGTCTTGCAACATGGCTTTACGACGGTCACCAAAACCAGGCGCTTTTACTGCAGCTACTTTAACAATACCGCGCATGTTGTTTACCACTAGGGTAGCAAGCGCTTCGCCTTCAACATCTTCAGCAATAATTAATAAAGGCTTAGATGCTTTAGCAACCGCTTCTAAAGTAGGTAACATTTCGCGAATGTTAGAGATTTTCTTATCAACCAATAGGATATAGGGAGAATCAAGTTCTACTGTGCCGTTTTCTTGATTGTTCATGAAATAAGGAGACAAATAGCCACGGTCGAATTGCATACCTTCAACAACGTCTAATTCGTTTTGTAGGCTCTGGCCTTCTTCAACAGTGATAACGCCTTCTTTGCCAACTTTATCCATCGCTTTAGCGATAAGCTCGCCCACTTCTGAATCTGAGTTGGCTGAGATAGTACCTACTTGAGCAATAGCTTTGCTGTCGGCGCAAGGTACAGACAATAACTTGAGCTGTTCAACAGCAGCGATAACGGCTTTGTCGATACCACGTTTAAGATCCATTGGGTTCATACCTGCAGCAACAGATTTTAAACCTTCAGTTACGATAGCTTGGGCAAGAACAGTCGCAGTAGTGGTTCCGTCACCGGCTTCGTCATTTGCTTTAGACGCCACTTCTTTAACCATCTGTGCGCCCATATTTTCAAACTTGTCTGCAAGTTCGATTTCTTTGGCTACAGATACACCGTCTTTAGTGATGGTTGGTGCACCGAATGACTTGTCTAATACGACATGACGACCTTTAGGGCCAAGGGTTACTTTTACTGCATTGGCTAAGATATTAACGCCAGCAAGCATTTTATTGCGAGCATCTTGTGAAAAACGAACTTCTTTAGCTGCCATGATTAAATTTCCTCTGAATTCTGTTTAACGGGTTAGTTACTGATTATTCAACAACAGCAAGAATGTCATTCTCGCCAAGGATAAGGACTTCTTCGCCATCCATTTTTTCAGTTTTCACACCGTAACCGTCATTAAAAATAACGATGTCACCGACTTTAACGTCTATCGCTTTCACGCTACCGTTGTCTAAAGTACGGCCATTACCTACCGCGATTACTTTTCCGCGAGTTGATTTTTCAGCAGCAGAACCGGTAAGCACGATGCCGCCAGCTGATTTGCTTTCTTGTTCCTGACGTTTAACGATCACGCGATCGTTTAAGGGACGAATTGCCATTTTCAAATCTCCTGAAAATTCCAATGATTAAGTTAATTTTTACCTCGAAAACTCGAGAGTTGGGATGAACAACTGAAACTTCAATTGTTCGAAAATTTATATAGAACTTTGTTCTGGGAGCATAGATGGGGATAGCCCAGTTGAACACAAGGTGTAGTCATCAAAAAAATGTACTTTTGTTCAATAAAATGATTAGTTTCTCGAATTTATTGCTGATGGCAGAGGATGAAGTCGTTTTTTGGCGTTTTTGCGCCAAATATTGGTATTAATGTCGATTTGTACTAAATAAGTCTTGTCCGTGTTGCCCGCTTTATGTACAATCCGCGCCGCTTAAAACAGCTACCCTAATTAAGTTCCTTGTCTCAATACAGTTTGGCTGTGCTGTCGAGACTACAACCGTGAGGAGCAATATGATGCGTCATTACGAAATCGTATTCATGGTTCACCCTGACCAGAGTGAACAAGTTCCAGGTATGATCGAGCGTTATACCGGGATTCTGACCCAAAATGGCGGTACTATTCACCGCAAAGAAGATTGGGGCCGTCGTCAGTTGGCTTACCCAATCGACAAACTACACAAAGCGCATTATGTCTTGATCAATGCTGAAGCAACTGCTGAAGCGATTGAAGAATTAGAGACTGCTTTCCGTTTCAATGACGTTATCTTGCGTAACCTAGTTATGCGTACCAAAGGTGTTGTTACTGAACAATCTCCTATGGCTAAAGAAGAGCGTCGTGAAAAGCGTGAAGAAAAGTCATACGACAAACCTGCTCATTCAGAAGCCAACGCTTCTGAAGATGAAGAATAAGGAGAAACAATATGTCTCGTTTTTTTAGACGTCGTAAGTTCTGCCGTTTTTCAGCTGAAGGTGTTGTTGAGATTGATTACAAAGATATCGCAATGTTGAAAAACTACATCACTGAAAGTGGTAAAATTGTACCTAGCCGTATCACTGGAACTAGCGCTAAATATCAGCGTCAGTTGTCAACTGCTATCAAGCGCGCGCGCTTCCTAGCTTTGCTTCCATATACTGATTCTCACAAGTAATCGCTGAGGTAGCAAAGATGGAAATCATACTACTAGACAAAGTTGCCAACCTGGGCGGCTTAGGTGACAAAGTCACTGTAAAATCAGGCTACGCACGTAACTTTTTGTTCCCAAAGGGCAAAGCGGTTCCTGCTACTAAAGTCAACGTTGAGAAATTTGAACAACGTCGTGCTGAATTAGAAGCAAAAATTGCTGAGCAACTTTCTGCTGCACAAGCTCGTGCTGAAGCGCTTGCTGAGTTAGCTGAAGTTACCATTGCAGCTCCTGCCGGCGACGAAGGTAAGTTGTTTGGTTCAGTGGGTACTCGTGACATCGCTGACGCTATTACAGCTGCTGGTTTTGCCACTACTAAAGCTGAAGTTAAATTACCTAACGGTACTTTACGTGAAACAGGTGAGCACACTGTAGATTTACAGTTGCACTCTGAAGTTACTGCAAGCATCAAGATTGTTATTATTCAAGAAGCTTAATTATTAAGAATCTGAATTAGTTTCGATTTATGAAAACACCGCCATTTGGCGGTGTTTTTTTATGAGCGCTTATTCAAACTTAAAGCAGTTTATGCAGCCAGTCTGGATCAAGTTCTGTGGCGTGTTTTATCTGTTCGATGAATATCGCCGTTTTGGGCTGAATGTCTATTTGGCTTAAAAAATACCGAATGCTCAACTTGGCTTGAGGGCGTTCAAGCAGTTTGAATTCATCGTCAATACTGATTTGTCCGTTTTTTAAGACTCTGAAGTACCAGCCGCTTAGTTGATACTGCCTTATAAATAATTGCAGTTTAGGCTGCTTGAATTTTTCATCAATTTTCCAGCACGGAATTCGCGGGCCGCTAACTTGTAAGATCACTGTGCCGACTGCATAAATATCACCGATACAAACATTGTCTTCGTTCATCTTTTCAACAACGATATTTTCTCCTATTGAGCCCGGCAAAGCTGATTTATACAGTAAAGGAAACCGTTGAATGATTCTTTGGTAGCTCTGTAACGAAAACTGATGTAAAGCGCGTTCAGGGCCACCATGAAAGCGTTTATCGACTTGCACATCATCGATGATGCCGAGAGTGTTCAGTTCAACAACATCACGAGGTTTTTTATAAATCCCTGTAGGGCTTAGTTTGGGACCAATTGAGTGACGTTTGCCACTATATAAACCTAAAACTTTCATTAAATTGCTCGATAGATATTTATTTTTTCTGTTTTTAAACCTTTTAGGTTTACTCTGCGACTTACTTAACAACCCACATAATGAAGATGAACAATTGACGTCACAAGGAAATGTTGTCTCCGCTCAGCATAAGTTTGCCGCCAAGGACGAATTGGACTTAATTACTGCGGTGAAAGCGGGCGATAAACTGGCCTACCATCAGTTGTATAAGCAATATATTGGTCAAGTGTATGGTCTGTGTTATCGCTTAACCGCTGACAAGATGTTAGCAGAAGACGCTGCCCAAGAAGTGTTTATACAACTGTGGCGTAAAATAGGCAATTATCAGGGAGAGAGTAGATTTTCAACATGGCTGCATACTGTAACCAGCAATATTACCATCTCGTATTTGCGAAAACAGCGAGGGTGGTTTAGTCGCGTGTTGAACTTCGAAAGTGCAATCGAAAACAGCCAAGTAGATCAAGGATGTAGTAGCTCGGTAGACATTGAAAGGTATATTTTGCGCCTACCCCAAAGGGCTAGAATTGTCTTTGTATTACATGCTATTGAGGGGTATCGACATGAAGAAATTGCGCAAATGACCAAGATGGCCGTGGGGTCGAGTAAGGCACAGTTTCATCGCGCAAAACATTTACTAGAGGGCTGGATGAGTGAAGAGTAATCTAGATTTTGAGCTTAAGCTGGCTGAAAAGCTGAGGTGTGTCGCAAAAGAATCGCTGCCAGAAAGGGATCTGTGGCCAGGTATCGAATTAGCGCTGGTCGATCAAGCCGTTATAAAAGAACCTGCAAATCGTTTTAATAAGGTATCGCTGATAGCTGCATCAGTGCTCGTACTGAGCTTCATTGCTTGGAGTACATTCGAACAATTCAATAGGCCGGTGAACGACAGTGTATTAGTGGCAAATCTTAGCGAACAGCACCAGCTTCAAAAGCAAGCATTGTTGGTGCAAGTTAAGGGTCAACCTGCTTTGACACAAAACTGGCAAGAGCAACTCAAAGTATTAGATAAGGCCGAGCTTGCTATTAAAGCAGCATTAAAAAATGAACCTAATAACATGGCGCTGCTGAAGCTATTGCAAAATGTTTATCAACAACAAATCAATTTGATCGAACGAGTTCACTCACCGAAGTGGACCCAAATTTAACGGTATTTAGAGGTTAGGATGATGAAAGTATTTTATATAGGGGCAGCATTGCTGAGCCTCAGCTTTGCAGGGCAGGCTAGCGAAAAAGTGGAACAAAGTATGGACGTTGACGCCCGGTCTTATGTGAAGATAGAGCATGTTAATGGAG
Source organism: Paraglaciecola sp. (assembly GCF_030730205.1). Lineage (GTDB taxonomy): Bacteria > Pseudomonadota > Gammaproteobacteria > Enterobacterales > Alteromonadaceae > Paraglaciecola. The sequence continues at coordinate 5,290 of NZ_JANQVQ010000175.1, read as the reverse complement.
AAGCGACTATACAGAGCTGGGATAAAGATGAAGTGAAGGTGATAGGCACGCTAGGTGACCGAACCGACAAGTTTATTTTCGAACGTAAGGGTAACGACGTTCTCATTAAGGTAAAAGTAAAAAACAGCAGTGGCTGGGGAAAGTGGAGCTCTGACGAGGGCGATGACCTGAAAATTTGGTTACCCGTCGGCAGCACACTCGATTACAGCTCAGTAAATGCGGATGTTAAGGTTACGGATATAGCGGGCGGCTCTAGCATTGAAACGGTAAATGGACGAATCGATGTTAAAAATTTAAGTAGTAGAGTCAAGCTGGAGTCAGTTAATGGCAATATCGATGCGCGTAAATTAAAAGGTAATGTCAGCATTGAAACCGTAAATGGTAATATTAAATCCGGCAGTGACTCTGGTTCTGAAGATAAATATGGCACAGTAAATGGCAATATTGACGTTACCTCAGATAGTGAAGATATTCGGGTAGAAACCGTTAATGGCAACGTAGATCTCAGCTTAGGTAAGATACGACAACTGAATATTGAGTCAGTCAATGGTGCCATAGAGTCAGCTATGACTCTGATGGATAATGGCGAAGTCAATGTTTCTACTGTAGGTGGCTCTGTAGAATTAGCGTTTCAACCTAAAGTCTCAGCGCGTTTTGATATTCAGGCGCATGCCGGAGGAGGGATCAGCAATAATTTATCATCAGATAAGGTACAAAAAGATAAATACGGCCCCAGTCGTTGGTTGGAATTTAGCCTTAATCAAGGCAAGGCAAGTGTGAATATTTCAACAGTCAGTGGACGAGTAGAATTAAATAAGAAATAAGGGCAATAGAGCTACCTAGCGACACGACTTAATCTGCAAGGTAGCCCTTATTTTGTTTGTTAGGCAGCTCTTTCAACCGAAATATGAGCCAAACCTATCAAGGCCTGTTTGTAATTTGATTCTGGCAAGGGTGCTAAGGCCGCAACGGCTTTATCGGCAGCATTTATTGCTTGTTTTTTCGTGTATTCCAGAGCACCAGTGTCCTGCATGGCCTGCATGATTAACTCAAATTTATCCATGCCATTGCCTGTTTCAATTGCTTCTCTAATCATGGCGCTTTGGCCTTTATCGCCATGCCACATGGCATAAAGTAATGGGAGTGTGGGTTTACCCTCGGCCAAATCATCCCCCACGTTTTTGCCCATATCTTCGCTGTCTGCGGCGTAATCTAATATGTCGTCCACTAGTTGAAATGCAGTACCTAGATATTTGCCGTAGTCTTGCATAGCAGTTTCAATTTCTTCATTTTGATCAGTGAGTACCGCGGCCAATAAGGTTGCTGCTTCAAATAAGCGTGCGGTTTTGCTGTAAATGACTTGCATATATTGTGCTTCGCTAGTGTCAGGCTCATTACAGTTCATTAGCTGTAATACTTCCCCTTCAGCGATAACATTGGTTGCATCGGATAGAATTTCCATCACACGCATACGCTTTAGACTGACCATCATTTGAAATGAGCGGGTATATAAAAAGTCACCTACTAATACGCTTGCCTGGTTACCAAAGACGGCGTTGGCTGTTTCTCGGCCACGTCTCATGGTCGACTCATCAACAACGTCATCATGTAACAAGGTAGCAGTATGAATAAATTCGATAATTGCCGCCAATGTATGATGTTGATCACTTTGAATGTTTACAGCGCGCGCGGCTAATACTGTTAACAAGGGGCGCAGTCTTTTTCCGCCGCTGTTAACAATGTAAAACCCTAATTGATTTATTAAGGAAACATCTGAATTAACTTGCTGTTGAATTAATGCATTAACCGCCAACATGTCTGACTGGGCTAGTTGGTGGATTTCTTCTAATTCCATACTCAAAATAGAGTGCTCACTTTGTGCAAATGCTAGTAGAATAAGCGACGGATTTTACAGAAATTAGCCTGAGTATCCAGCACCAGTTTCACCCTAAAAATCAATAAGTTTGCGATTCAGAAAAAATGACGTAAATTTAACCAAATAAATTGCAATAGGGGCTTGCTTGAAAATACCCCATCACGTACAATTCGCGCCCTGTTTTTGAATATAGCGTTATGAAACGCAGAGCGGAGTTAAATATGTACGCGGTTTTCCAAAGTGGTGGTAAACAACACCGTGTGGCTGAAGGCCAAACCGTTCGCCTTGAAAAAATCGAAGTGGCTCCTGGTGAGTCAGTAGAATTCGGTGATATTTTGATGGTGAGCAATGGTGACGATGTTAAAATTGGTATGCCTTTTGTTAATGGTGGCAAGGTTACAGCTGAAGTTGTAACTCATGGTCGTGGCGATAAAGTTAATATCGTTAAGTTCCGTCGTCGTAAACATTCACGTAAACAAATGGGGCACCGTCAGTGGTTCACAGAAGTGAAAATCACTGGCATTAGCGCTTAATAGGAGTTCGCAGAGATGGCACATAAAAAAGCTGGTGGTAGTACAAACAACGGCCGTGACTCGGAAAGTAAACGTCTTGGTGTTAAGCGTTTCGGTGGTGAGTCAGTTTTAGCGGGTAATATCATTGTTCGTCAACGTGGTACTAAATTCCACGCTGGTACTAACATGGGTATTGGTAAAGACCACACTTTATTTGCTTTGTCTAACGGCAAGGTACAATTCGAAGTTAAAGGTCCTAACAACCGCAAATTCGTAAGTATTGTTGCTGAATAAGTAACGTTTGCTACACGTTTTGAAAGGCCCCGCTGTAGCGGGGCTTTTTGTTGGAATCAGATAAATTATCTATACTGGTTTCACCTTCGGTAATTAATTGAGTATTGAGTAAGTAATGAAATTTGTAGATGAAGCGATTATTCGTGTAGAAGCCGGTGACGGTGGTAACGGTGTTGTCGGATTCCGTCGTGAAAAATATGTGCCTGATGGTGGTCCTGACGGTGGCGACGGTGGCGACGGTGGCAGTGTCTATTTAGTTGCAGACGAAAACTTAAATACCTTAATCGATTACCGTTTTGAACGCTTCCATCGCGCTGAGCGTGGTAAAAATGGCGCAAGTGCAAATTGTACAGGTCGCGGTGGTGCTGATCTTGAATTAAGGGTGCCTGTTGGTACTCGGGCTAGTGATTTAGAAACTGGCGAAGTTTTGGGTGATTTGACACAAAACCTACAACGTATGAAAGTAGCGCAAGGTGGTTACCATGGTTTGGGCAATGCTCGTTTTAAAACCAGTACCAACCGTGCGCCGAGACAAAAATCGAATGGTACGCCGGGCGAAATTAGACAGCTAAAATTAGAACTGATGTTGTTAGCTGATGTTGGATTACTGGGAATGCCAAACGCAGGTAAATCAACCTTTATTCGCAGTGTTTCAGCGGCTAAACCAAAGGTTGCTGACTATCCATTTACTACCTTGGTACCCAACTTAGGTGTGGTTAGATTGGATTCTATGCGCAGCTTTGTTATTGCTGATATTCCTGGTTTAATTGAAGGTGCTGCAGATGGTGCCGGTCTTGGTATTCAGTTTTTAAAGCATTTAGAGCGCTGTAGGGTCTTGTTGCATATGATCGATTTGTTGCCTGCAGATGGCTCAGATCCAATCCACAATGCTAAAGCGATAGTTGCAGAGTTAGAAAATTATAATCCTAAACTGGCAGCTAAACCACGCTGGTTAGTGTTTAACAAAATCGATTTGTTACTCGAAGAAGAAGTTGAAGAGCTCATTCAAAATATTCTTAGTGCGTTAGAGTGGGATGGCGAATATCATCAAATATCAGGAATTCAAAAAGATGGCACCTTAGAGCTGTGTCATAAAGTCATGGACTTCATCAGTGCTTTACCTGCTGAAGAAGTAGAAGATTTAACTGAAGATGTTGGCTTTAAGTGGGACACATATCATCAAGAAGCGATGAACAAGCCTTACACTGATTTTGATGACTTACAGGACGACCTCGATGACGATGATGACTTTGACGAAGACGATTATGACGTTGAAGTTATTTACAAAAAATAAAGTGTAGAGCGTTGACGATGATAATTTCCATGATTGTAGCGATGGCTAAAGAACGGGTTATCGGGGCAAATAACAAGATGCCTTGGCATCTTCCTGCCGATCTTAAGCACTTTAAAGCCATTACATTGGGCAAGCCAGTCATTATGGGGCGTCTTACTTATGACTCTATTGGTAAAGCACTGCCAGGACGTCTAAATATTGTTATTACTCGTGACAAAAACTTACGTTTACACGATGCCACAACAGTTACCAGCACAAAAGCCGCTTTAACGGCGGCTAATGGGGCTAAAGAAGTCATGATTATCGGTGGAGGCAGCATTTATAATACGTTTTTACCTTTGTGCAGCAGACTATATCTTACTGAAATCGACTTAGCGGTAGAGGGGGATACTTTCTTTCCTGACTATCTAACGTCAGCGTCATGGCAAAAGGCCTCGGATGAGGTGTTACCAGCAGATGAAAAAAATCCTCATGATTGTCGATTTATTACCTTAGATAAATTGGCTTAAATTACTCTTCAAATACGTAGGCTAATGAGCGCCTGCAAATATTTAAGAAAAGTTACATTGGAAAATTAAGTTACGTGGCTTTTAACTGCCCTCCTTGATTTACATTCTAATGCCCACACAACATACTTAGGCATAATTCACAGATAGCTTTTTTATCTGGTTTTTTGAATTCGGGCGCTGTCATAATTTGGATAGTGCTTCTACATCGATATAAAGGAGATCTAAATGACTACAGTAACATTAAAAGGTAACACATTTGAAACAGTCGGTACCTTGCCTGCTATTGGTACTAAAGCACCTGATTTTAAATTAGTAAAAACCGATCTTTCGGAAGTGAGCCTTGCTGATTATGCCGGTTCTAAATTGATCCTTAATATTTTTCCGTCGGTGGATACTGCCGTTTGTGCGACTTCGGTACGAACCTTTAATAAAAAGGCATCAGAGTTAGAGAACACAAAAGTGCTATGTGTATCTGCTGATTTACCCTTTGCATTAGCCCGCTTTTGTGGAGCTGAAGGTATTGAAAACGTGACAACGGGTTCAAGTTTTAGAAGTGATTTTGGTGGCAATTATGGTGTTGCTTTTACCACGGGCCCTTTGACGGGTCTATTATCTCGAAGCTTAGTGGTGATTAACGAGGCAGGCGAGGTGATATTCACTGAGCAAGTTGCTGAAACAACTGAAGAGCCTAATTACGAAGCGGCTATCGCAGCACTGTAGTTTTACCCGATCAAAAGCCTCTTTAGAGAAATGCCAGTCAGTTAAGCTGACTGGCATTTTTATTTTTGTTGAAAGGGTATTTCGA
>NZ_JANQVQ010000174.1 GCF_030730205.1 Paraglaciecola sp. | reverse complement strand
GCAGAGACAAATTCTGGCTTTTTTTTTATTGGGTTTGTGGTTATGGTGAGCGTCTAAAAACAATAAACGGGGATGGCTTAAATGGGTGTTAGATTTTTATGTATACCGCTACTGGTACTGGCCTTTTATAGTGTTGCTCGGGAAGAGACTGCGAGTAAAGATATCTCTGCTTTTACCCAAGATATGCAACACCAAGGTGGATTTTACGATTTTTATTATCAGCTTGAACAAGACAAAATCTATCTAAAAATTAATGAATTTGATCAAGCGTTTTTGTTCCAAAGCAGTATGCCGCAGGGCATTGGCTCGAATGATATTGGGCTTGATCGTGGCCAATTGGGTGAAACCCGTTTAGTTAAATTTGAGCGCTACGGCAACAAGGTATTGCTGAAACAACTGAATACGGCTTATCGCGCCTCATCTAGCAACCTGGCTGAACAAGCCAGCATTGATGAAGCCTTTGCCGATTCGGTGATTGTTGGTTTGCCTGTTGTGGCAACCGAGGGCAGTGCGGTACTGGTGGACTATACGGCTTTTTTGCTGTCAGATATTCATAACATTGGTGCACAATTGGCGTCAACTAATCAGGGCAGCTTTAGCCCTGACCCTATGCGCAGTGGTGTGTATTTACCGCGCAGTAAAGCCTTTGTTGATAATACTGAACTTGAAGCACTCGTGACCTTTGGTGGCAGTAAGGCGGGCGAGTATGTGCGCCAAGTAACGCCTGATTCGAGCAGCATTTCGGTGCATTTGCATCATTCTTTAATTCGCTTACCTGATGATCAATACCAAACGCGGCAGTTTACGCCCTTTTCAGGCTATTGGTCTGTGGCTTATCAAGACTACTCGGCACCACTGGGTGAGAGCATGACGGTTAGCATGATCCCGCGCCACCGACTTCATAAAAAAGATCCAACTGCAGCAGTGAGTGAAGCGGTTGAGCCCATTATTTATTATCTTGATCCGGGTATTCCTGAGCCGGTGATGAGTGCTTTAAAAGAAGGGGCGCTGTGGTGGGATCAAGCATTTAGCGCAATTGGTTATAAAAATGCGTTTCAGGTTAAGGTACTACCTGAGGGGGCAGACCCAATGGATGTGCGTTATAACGTAATTCAATGGGTGCACCGTGCCACCCGTGGTTGGTCTTATGGGTCGTCGGTAATTGATCCGCGTACCGGTGAGATCCTCAAAGGCCACGTGACCTTGGGCTCATTGCGTGTTCGCCAAGACTATTTAATTGCGCTCGGCTTAACCAGCCCGTTTAGTGAGGATGCCAGTAAGGATAAAAACGTTAATACTCAAGTGCAAAAAGACATGGCGCTTGCTCGTATTCGTCAGTTGTCTGCCCATGAAGTAGGGCATACCTTGGGTATTGCCCATAATTTTTCTGCCAGTGAATATGGCCGTGAGTCGGTGATGGATTATCCACACCCGCAAGTATCGATTAAAAATGGGCAGATAAGTTTAGACGATGCTTATGCCATAGGCATGGGCGCGTGGGATAACTATGTAATCGCTTACGGCTACCAAGATTTTCCGGCAGAGGTTGATGAATATTCTGCGTTAACCGCTTTAGTCAAGCAGGCCAGAGACAAAGGCTACCGTTATCAGTCTGACCCCGATGCACGACCCTCACATGCCGCTAATCCTTCAGGTAATTTGTGGGATAACGGCGCTGATGCAGTTGCCGAACTGGCTCGAATCAATGAAATACGTGAGCTTGCCTTAAGTAATTTTGGCCTGAAAAGTCTCAAAGCAGGGAGTAGCTTGGCCTCACTTGAAGAAACACTCGTGCCAATCTATTTATTGCATCGTTACCAGTTAGACGCGGTGGCTAAGTTAGTGGCTGGAGTTGAGTATGAGTATGAGCTCAAAGGTGATTATTCAACTCCTAAAGGCGCGGTGCCAGTTGGCTTAGACCAGCAAAAAGCAGCCATTAAAGCCTTAATTGAAACGATTGATCCGAAGTATTTAGCGATCCCTAACTCTGTGGTGCAACTCATTACACCAAAGGCATATGGCGAGTCTCGTAATCGCGAGAGCTTTAAAGGCCGCAGCGGCTTAACCTTTGATCCAATCAGCGCTGGTGAGTCTGCGGCAAGTTATACCCTTGGTTTATTATTAAAAGCTGAGCGTTTGAACCGTTTAGCCCAACAGGCTGAGCAACAAAGAGGCTTACCTGATGTACAGAGTGTGTTAAGTCAGATATTTGCGGCAAGTATTCAAGGCAGAGCTAGCAGCGAATTGGCCCAGCGCATTAATTTTGTAGTACTTGATGCGGTGGTAAGAGCGAGTTTACAAAGCAACTTAGCGCCTGAAGTACGGGCGGATGTTGAATTGCAACTGACTAATTTGTACGGATGGCTGAAAAACAATAAACGCAATCCGCACAACAAAATTATGGCTAAACAGCTTGAGCAGTACTGGCAAAGCGGCGAGTGGCAATCGCTATTTAGCGTATTACCTTTACCGCCAGGGTCACCCATTTAAATGATACAGTTAAACAATAACCTACGTTTTTGCCCCCAGTGCGGGGCACAATGTTTTTCGCAGCGCTGCGCCAAGTCATTAGTGTGCAGCGAATGTGGCTTTACCTATTTTCATAACGTCGCAGCAACTGTCACTGGCTTTATTTTTTATCAAGATAAGCTGTTATTAGTTAAACGCGGCCAGCAACCCTGCTTGGGCATGTTGGACTTGCCTGGAGGGTTTGTCGACCCTGCAGAGTCTAATGAAGAGGCTTTAGCCAGAGAGCTGATGGAAGAGCTGCAATTACCGCTTGAGTCGATGGCGTATTTGTTTTCGTATTCGAATACTTATACCTACAAAGAAGTGACATACCCCACCTTAGACAGCTTTTTTATGATCACGCTTAATGCCTTGCCTGAACTGATAATACAAGAGTCTGAAATCAGCGATTTTTGCTGGTTAAAGCCTACTGATATTGACCCTGAAAGTTTGGCCTTTGATTCACATAAAAAAGCCTTAAAAGCAGTGATGGCAAGGTTGTTTT
>NZ_JANQVQ010000173.1 GCF_030730205.1 Paraglaciecola sp. | reverse complement strand
CCAAGAATTTGAGCTGTTAAATGGCAATAACTTGATGTTGGCTTAACCAGATCTCGGGTTAAATAGGTTGATGGTTATGTACCTGCGTGTACTGATTGTCCTCCTTGCGCCAATTCACTGCCAAAAGACGCAGATGAATCGCCACGGTTACCCTTTTTTGCATTTAAGACTCGGTAGCGCGGCGTGCCACGCACACCGCTGGTAGGCCAGCCCCGCAGGCTCCCATTAAGAGCCAAGCCCGACTCATTAGAGCCGGGCATTTTTCGTTCTAGGGCAAGATAGTGGAGAGCTGCGAGTGACGGGCTCAACACCTGAGCGTACCGTGTGTCCTCCTTGCACTGCTCCACCGCAAAAAAGACGCGGTTGTACTAGCACGTTATACCATTTCGGCTTAAGTGTTACTCACCTCCAACCAGTCTCTATTGCACATTTTGACAACACGTTTTAGGTCACTAAAAAAGTCATTCAAGCGGTAGTACAAGCGTCGAGTATCTCGTCATAGGATTCAAACAAAGATTGGCCAAATTAGGCTGCTAAACAATTGATAAAAACCAACCAATTAGCTAATTAAACTACGTTAAATTTATTAGCTTAGTTAAGCAAAGAATGAAGGCAAACGCCAAGCTATAAGCTTGGCGTTTGTCGAGCGATTTAAAACGCTAGCGACATAGACACCCGCACCGTGCGAGGTTCGAGCACATGATAATGAATATCATCAATTTCATTACCACTTGGCTCATTGGCAAGTCTTGATGAATAGTAGTAGTCGATATCATGATCGTTACTGTCGAATATATTTAAAATATCCACCTTAAATGTAAGATCATCCATGGTATAGCCGACTCTTAAGTTGGCCACTGTGGTCGGGTTGGATTTCACCGTTGCATCTTCAATCAAAGGGCGTTTACCAAAGTAACGAAGGCGCAAACTGCCGAACAAACCGTTATCAAATTGCGCACTTAAACCGGCCTGTAAGACATTGTTTATTGCGCCAGGTATATGATTACCTTCCATCGCTTCATCAGTAAATTTGGCATCGGTGTAGGCATACTCTAAATCCGCTGTCAGATAGGGGTTTATCCTGTAGTAGGCAGTTAATTCTAAACCTTGACGTTGTGACTCACGACTTGCCTCAGTATTACCTGCATCACCAACAAACAATAATTCGCTGTCGAGTTTTAATACCCATAAGGCCACGGAGGTATTGAGTTGCTCACTAATATGCCCACGAAGGCCAATTTCATAGCCCAAAGAAGCGACCAGAGGGTCAACTGGCGCGATATTCGTTCCATCAAGTGGGTCAACCTGAGCTATGGTGCCTCTTGCGTCGTTAGAGTGGAAACCTTGACCAATGGAACCGTAGCTTTCCCATTCGTCATTCAAGGTATAAATCAAACTAGCTTTTAAAGAGGTTATATCGTCGTCTTTTTTGCCACGATTGTCGCTAATATCAATTCCATAATAATTAGTACTGATGAGACTATTTACATCAAAGTTGAATGTATCGTAGCGCAAACCAACTTGTGTTCTGAGTCTATCGCTTAGTTGGATTTGGCTTTGCCAATATAAACCGATACTTTGCTCGTCTACTGCGTCACTGCGGATCGCCCCAAGGCGAGCACGTTCATTAGTCCGGTAAAGGCCGACTTCAGCGATGTCGTCTACGCGCCACTGCACACCGAATTTATGTTGCGCTGTGTTGCCGCCAAGCTGGCTATTAAATTGATAACTCGCTTCACCACCATATATCAGACGATCGTCCACTTGTTCAAATTGATCACCCTGAGTTTCATCATCCAAAAAATAAGTAAAATTTGACCATAAGTCGAGATCATAGCTTATTGCGTAAAAGGACAGTTTGAGGTGTTCATTCTGCCACTGAGTATTGATGCTATAGCGGCTACTTTCTCCCCCTACAGTGGTATCCAAAGAGCCAAGTTCATCAATCAAACCTTGTTCAACTGCCCGCTGTGGAATTTGGTCTGCACTGTTCCAACTATTGTCATAAGCCATGCCTGAAATACTAAAGTCACCGCCCGCTATCTTGCCCGAATACTTAAGTAACAAATTGAGTTTATTTAGGTCCTCGTTAATGTCGCTCCAGGGGCCGTCGTAACGATTCAGCTCTAGGCCCCATAACACCTTACCTGAACCGGTATCTACACTGTCGACCGCCGCTAATCTTTGATAGTTGTTTTGGCCAAGAGTCAACTCCGCACTACCTTGTTTAGTTTGACTTTGGGTAATTAGGTTAGCGCCACCTGCGCCGCTAAAGTCGCCATTTTCTGTGTAATAAGCCCCTTTGTTATAGGCGATACGTTCAATGGTTTCAGGAATAATAAAATTAAGATCCGTATATCCCTGTCCATGGCCGTGGGTGCGCATATTGACCGGCATATCGTCTATAAAAGTGGCGAAGTCAGTGCCGTGGTCGAGGTTAAAACCACGTAAAAAATACTGATTGGCTTTGCCCGTTCCACTGTGTTGCGTAACCACCATGCCTGGCACCCACTCAAGTATCTCTCCGCTACGCAACATGGGGCGAATTGCAATCTCGCTGGCGTTTACTTCTCCCTGAGAAGCCGACAGGGCTGTACCAATTAAGTTACTTCGCTGCTGCTGTATGGTTAAGGTTTCTATTTCAGCTTCTTTTTTTTCCATATCTGAAGCAAATGCTTGCGAACAGCCGGTGGAGTAAACAAACACGGCAAGATATACTGCTTTCGTTTTTGAAGTCATGTTAAGTCCTTTGTTAGCTAACTCACCTTGGATTGTTTTCATTTAAAATAAAAAAAGTGCATCCAATGTGTTGTGATGGACGTTAGTTTAAATACCTAAAGGAATACCGATAAGGGCTCGGTTTTGAATATAAATAATCGCGCAGCACAATTAGCCACATTTTTTGGCATCAAACAGAAACCGGCTCGCATGCCAGTACTAGGCAGTCGAGAATTAGAAGTGCTGGAGCTATTTTGGGCGAGGGCGCAAAATAGCTTATCGGTGCAGCAATCGTTGGATTTGTTGCAACAACAACAAGGCGAGTGCATTGGCCTAAATACTATGCAAAGCACTCTTGAACGCTTGTACCGTAAAGAGCTGCTGTTACGAGAAAAACATGGGCGAGCTTTTGTGTATCGCGCAGCCTGCGCGAAGAAAGAAGTGATACAACGTTTATTTCATGATATCGCTGAAGACATGACCAATGGCGATATGTTGCCGATGATATCGGGTTTTATGGAATATATCGCTACACAAGATCCCGCTTTATCGACACGCCTCGAAAGTGCCTTGCGGCCCTGCCAAGCCGCTAGCTCTGCAATTCAGGCTAGCACTGAAACCGAATGATCGATATCGTCGCCACTCTCGGGCAAAGTGTTTTCAGTGCGTTTTGTCTGTTGTTGTTTGCCTCTTTGATGAGTAGTTTTTTATACCCTATTTTTCAGCGTGTTAATCAAAGACTGCCTACAAATCACCAGTCGCTGGCAACCTTGTTTTTTGCTCTAATGGCACCTCTAAGTGCAATTTTAGCTGTCGTGGTACTCACTCATCCAGCCATTGCTGCAACCATCGTTTATGCTCATTGTCATGGTACAAGTTGCATACCTCATGTGCCTGCGCCCATTACGAGTTCTTTTTCGGGGGCCGTGTTGGTAGCCTTAGCTGCTCTTGTTTCATTAATCGTTATTTATTTGATGAGCAAAACCCTAAAGTTAGCCAGCCGCAGACAAACTTACCTAGAAGCCTTGTCTCAACCCGGTGAAAAAAGTGCTAGTAGTGCCTTTGCGCACTACAGACTTATAGAGTCAGATGCTCTCGCTGCATGGTGCGCTGGTTTGTTTTTTCCTCGCGTCTACATTTCTACAGCCTTAGTAAAAAAATTAACAACTGAGCAGTTGCACGCAGTTTTAGCCCATGAATATGGTCATGTTATGAGGCGCGACAATTTACGCAAGTTGCTTCTGAAATGGGCAAGTACATTTTGGGTGCCCAAAGCAAAGCATAGTTTACGACACAAGTATGCCGCGCAAATGGAAGAGCTAGCTGATTGTGATTCAGCCACAATTACTGGACAAACAGAATTAGTCAAAGAGGTTTACGCGATGTTTCGCTCATCTGACGAAGTAACGCAGGGCATTTATCAGCATCGTCATGTGTCTACTGGCAATACCGCGGAAATGACAAGTGCAGCGCGTTTCTCGGTTGTACTGGTTTATCTATTGCTAGCGTTACTCTTTGTGGTGTTAACGCTTGGTTTAACACTAGTGGCGCACGGATTACTCGAACAGTTATAGTGCTACACACACCTAAGTCTTGTTATTAATAACCTGTAAGCTCTAAAAATCCTGTACCTGTGTGAGTGCCAGTGACGCTGACCATGCCTTCATAATAGGCCATAAGGGCGGGATTCCATTGGTCGTTTTTGGTTGTTTTAACCGCAATATCGACACCAAACTGCGGTATATTAACATGCCAGTACAGCGGTAATTCTAGTTGGTTTACTGCAATCATCGCACGGGGTGTTAGTGATAAATTCTCTTCTGTGAGCAGCGTTTGTTTCCCGTCAGCGTGCACCAAGGTGCCGGTAATATAAGCTGGCTGGTCTTCAATGCGCATCCTAAAGGCCATTAACTTACTACCATCGTCTAAGTGCAAAGACAGCCAATCCCAGCCCAGTGTTTTACTATCAACCAGTTGTGAGGTCCATTCATGATCAAACCAGGCTTGTCCACTGAAGGATACGTGGTGCTTATTATCTGTAGAATGGGCATTCTTAAAGGTAAACTCACCAGTAATATCGATAAACGGATTAGAATAGTAGTAGGAAGCATAGGCTCCGTCGGCCGATTTGATGCTATAGCCTTTATCACCTTGCAACACAAAAGGGCCGTTTTGCTGCAACGTTGCCGAGACTGCCATAACAGGATTGCCTTGCTCGTTTTGAGTTATTAGCGGGAGAGTAAACGTTAAGTTTGCAGGCAGTAAGGCCTGCTGTTCACTTACAATTTGACTTGAGTTAGTCCAAGCCCAATCGTCAATAGTTAACGCAAAAGGGGCTAGGTTTACCCCTGCATTACCCACCTCACCACGGGCAAATTTTTCCGCAAACCAGTGTGAATCTAGGCTATTAACCGATGCATGTCCCATATAAATCTGATTGTTTGCCCAAGCAGAATGCCCAGCGCTGTGGGTTGGGTTTCTAAAGCGAAATAAGGTCCATTGCAAGCCATAGAGTCGACCTTGTTCGTCTTTGACATTTGCGGTCAGATACCACCACTCAATATCAAACAGTGGGTGTTCATTGTGATCATCGGGAAAGCGAACAGGGTAGTTTGCCACAACTTGTTGGCCGAGAGTTTCTGGTGCTGAGTTTGCAGGTAAGCCAAGGCGCTTGCTGCGTTCAGCTACCGCCTTTGGCGTTTTTGCTTGAGTATATCCCCCTTGTTTAATTAGCACAGTGCTAAGAGCTATCCCAAAGCTTACCAGCACGACGATAAGTCTATTTCGAGTTAGTTTAACCATCTGATATCCTCGATAAGGGGTTTACGGCTGGCTTTAAATGTGGGTATTAGTATGATGAGCAGTACTACGCTTAAACTAACAACATAAATATTCAGTAAGGTAAATACGTCAACTTTAAGAGGATACGTCCACTGAAAGGCGTGGTAATTGACGTCGTTAATTAATACCCAGCTAAGCAATATACCAAAGGGGGTAGCAAAAATTAATGCGACGAGACATAACAGTAAAAACTGAAATAGCCCCATGATTTGCAGTTTAAATCTCGAGACACCTAAACTTCTTATCAGCATATTTTGCGGCTTTAGATCTTTGCTTAATACCACAATGGCACAGGCTAAAGACAATGCCGCCACTAATAGAGTGACTACGTTTAAGCCGTCGGTAATTAAAAAGGTTCGATCAAAAGTTTGCATTGACCTTGCTAATAACTCTGCAGTTTTGATTAGGTTATTTTGCACATCAATACCGTACGAACCAAGTTTTAAGCTAAACGCCTTGATTTGCTCTGGGCTGCCCTCAAGGGCATAAAGAGATGAAGCAGAAAGCTTTGCGTCAAAGCTGCTGATAGGCAATAGAACCTGTTTATTGGGGCTACCAAAGTCGTACACCACACCTTCGATTTTATAAGATGTAAGTTGTTCTGATATGGGGTGTGATAGACGAACAGTGTCGCCAAGGCCAACGTGATAATAAAAGGCAAATTGCTGGTTAACAAATACGCCCTGATGGTTTTCAAAGTTTTGCCATGCCTGCGTTTTATCATTTATCTGATAAAAGACCATGGCGTGTTTAAAGGTATCGGTGCTGGGGTAGCTATATAGCTGGATGCGTAAACCTTGATAGTCAATGTACTTCTCATATCGTTTACTAATACCAATATTTTCTTGTTTCGCGAGTTGGCTAAGATCTGTATCGCCGGTGTAATACAAATAATAGTCTGCCACCAAGCGAGTATCTAGCCAGCTCAATGTGGCTGCACGAAAACTATCTACCATTAAATTCATGCCAATATTACTGGTTGCTGCAATAAAAAACGCACAGCAGGCAATTTTGGCCTTTGATGAAAGCGCGATGCTTTGTTTAACACTAAGGCGAAGTAAGACTAAGCGTGCTGGGATAAAACGGCAAAAGATCGATAACATAGCCGAATAACTGATAAGTAAAAGTGCACATCCACATAAAATCAGACAAGCAACGGCAATTAATAGCAGCCAAAGTTGAGTGGCAAAAGACAGCAATAAAAAGCTAACAAGTGCCAAAAGCAGGGCAAGTCCAAAGGTGACTATTTGCCACTGTCGTTGTTGCTTGCTACCTAATGGCGGTGTTTTAACATGGCTTAATGTTTTATTGAGTTGTATAACAGGCAAGGCGAGGGCTGCGAGCGAGCCAAGTAAGCTAATAGCTAATACCTGAACGAATAATGACCAAAACGAGACATGCCCAAATCCGACATCTACGTTATACAGGTTTGCTAAGGTGGCTTGTACGGTAGGAGAAACGAGATTAGCGAGGTATATTCCCAGTACTATTCCTAGACTACAGGCCACAAGGTTAAGGAGTACTAACTCGGCTATTTGTACCATAAATACGGCTCTGCGACCTATCCCTAATTGGCGACTGATTTTAAGCCAAGGCATTCTTGCATTGAGCAGTAAATTAACGGCGTTGAGTACAATAAATAAACACACCACAAACATCAGCAAGGCCATGGCGAATAAATTGAGGTGAAAGCTCTCAGTTAACTCACCTTGTTGCTCACCTGATGTCATAGCAAGCACCGTAAGGTGCTTGGGCAGTTGCGCAGACAACGAGCTTAATCGTGCATCATTATGTTGAGGCGATTGGCTCACCCATAGCAAGCCACTAAGCTCAGCCTCAGGGAGTAGGCTAAAATAGCGGTTAATATCAAGTACCACATCATTACCTAAGCCTGCATTATCAAAGGCTTGTAGCCTAGGTAAAATAGGGCCTTGCGGGCTGTCTAAGGTTAATTTAGGATTTGTTGTACCACTAGCTGGCGCTAAATTGGCGAGTAAACGTGGATGACTAAAGGCGACATCACTTGAAAATGCCAAGCCCAGTAAATTTACGTCAGGGGAAGTTTGCTTGCCTTGCATGCCCTGTTGAAACCCCAGCATGGTCAATGCGCTAACAAAATCTATCCCAGTAACAGACACTCTGTTGACGAGTCCCAATGCATTATTGTGGTAAATACGATGTTTGCTAGTGGCATAAGCCACTAATTCATTAAATCCGCGTTTTTTTAGTTCTGCGTAATCTTGTTTGGTGAGTTTTTGGCTTGAATTTACGGCCACAATTTGATGACTAACATTAGGCAGTAAATAAGTATTGTCTTGTTGGTAACTTTGCTTGGCACTGTGATTGATGATTAGTACGGCTGATAAACCGCTGGTGGCAATTATTAGAGCACCCATTAACATCAGCACACTAAATTTTGTTTGCCGGTAGCTTTGCAGCAGTAAACGGGCAAAGTAAAAATAATCGGTGTTGATGTTCATCGCAATTATTTACTACTACTTAACTGCAGGGCGCCATTCACCAAGCGATATTGATAATCTGTTAAGTTGGCAACTTTTTCGCTGTGGGTGACTAATACCAAAGTGGTATTTAATTGTTTGCAGGTATCTACTAATAAGCGGCTAACGATTGCAGCATTTTTATGATCGAGGTTTCCTGTGGGTTCGTCGGCTAGTACCAATTGAGGTTGGTGT
Source organism: Paraglaciecola sp. (assembly GCF_030730205.1). Taxonomy (GTDB): domain Bacteria; phylum Pseudomonadota; class Gammaproteobacteria; order Enterobacterales; family Alteromonadaceae; genus Paraglaciecola. The sequence goes on along the minus strand of NZ_JANQVQ010000173.1, from coordinate 5,112 downwards.
GCAAGGGCGCGGGCAATGGCAACTCGTTGTTGCTCTCCGCCTGATAATTGTTCTGGCAGTTTATGTTTATAAACGGCAATCCCAAGGGTGCTTAACAAACCTTGCAAATAGCTGGGATCAAGTTTTTGACTAAGGTGCGCTGGTAGCAGCACGTTTTCATAGACAGAGATGCAATCAATCAAATTGTATTTTTGAAAAATAATGCCTAATTGGCGTTTTCGATATTCATCTGCTTGTGATTCACTCAAGTTGAGTAAATTGAAGCGCTGCTCGCCGCTTTGCACGATCAGTTCGCCGCTATCGGGTTTATCGAGAGTGGCTAACAAGTGTAAAAGAGTGGATTTTCCTGAGCCAGACTCACCTTGTATTGAAATACTGGCGCCCTGAGCCACTTCAATACTTAGATCTTGCAAAATAAGCCGTGTTTCTTCGGCGTCTTGGTAACTTTTATACAGATTTTTAATGCTTAACATGTATTCTTCGTATGTAAAGTAACAGAGGCTATCTGCTTGATGGGTTTAGCCTAGCAAAAGAATACGTGGTTTGGATAATTAAAGATTTTAAATTTACTGTAGATTTAAAGGTACAAAAAAAGGCGCTGATTAAGCGCCTTCTTTAGGTACAACAAGCTATTATTCAGCACTTGTCTTTTTAGACAAAGCAGTAAAACGTTTGTTGAATTTCTCGATACGACCACCGGTATCAACGTTACGTTGTTTGCCAGTATAGAACGGGTGGCAAGCAGAACATACGTCCAAGTTCAATGGTTTTTTAAGAGTAGAACGAACTTTGATTACGTTTCCGCAGGCACAAGTTGCAGTCATTTCTTGATAATCGGGATGAATACCTTCTTTCATGGGGTTACCTCTCAGTTAAGGCCGTATCGCTAACCAACCCGAAGTTGGACACCATACGAAAATTAAATTCAAATAGGAAGCTTTGTGGCTTGCCGCAAAGTGGCGCGCATATTAATGTACCTGCCTCAAGTGATCAAGGGCTTTGCTGCTTTTTACAGCAATAATGCCGCTGAAAACCCCGGTTTTGTGTTTTAAAGTGAGTTAGTAGCAAGTTAGATGACAATTCTGCGTATCGCCCTGCCTATTCCTAAACGGCAACTATTTGATTATAGCTATCAAGGCCCAGCGCCAGAGCTTGGGGTGAGAGTGCAAGTGCCCTTTGGTCCCAGAACCATGGTGGGGTTGGTGTGGGAAATTGCTGACACTTCGCAGTGGCCAGAAGCTAAACTCAAAGCGATTATTCAACTACTCGATGACAAACCGGTATTTAATACTACACAAATCAAATTGTGTAATTGGCTTGCCACTTATTACAAGCACCCTATTGGCGATGTGGTTCAAACGGCCTTACCTGTGGCATTACGCAAAGGGGGGAGCAACGAACCTAAGCTGCTGCAATATTGGACGGTGACTGACTTAGGCCAACAAACAGACCTCAATGACTTATCCCGCGCGCCCAAGCAACAAGCCTGCTTAGCACAATTAAAGGCAGGCGAGTTAGAAAAATCACAGGCTAATCAGCAATTTGGTCCAGCAAGTTTAAAAACTCTGGCTGCCAAAGAATTCATTACCCTTATAGAAAAAAAACGAGAGCAACGTGAACCATGGACAAAACAAATTTGCATTAGCGATAAACCACAGGCCAATACTCAACAAGCCTTGGCCATTAGTTGCATTGAAGCTAGCATCGGTAAGTTTGCCAGTTTTTTGTTAGAAGGCATTACCGGCAGTGGCAAAACTGAAGTGTACTTGCAGGCTATTGAATCGGTATTACTACAAGGCCAGCAAGTACTGATTTTAGTGCCTGAAATCGGCTTAACCCCGCAAACAGTTTTTCGTTTTAAACACCGTTTCGGCATTGAGGTTGGTGTATTGCATTCGGCCCTGACGGATAACGAAAGATTAGCGGTATGGCAACAAAGTGCAGCGGGACAACTGGGTTTAATTATCGGTACCCGTTCAGCCATTTTTACTCCTATGCTCACGCCCGGTTTACTGATTGTTGATGAAGAGCACGACGCCTCATATAAACAGCAGGATGGGTTACGTTACCATGCGCGCGATTTAGCGGTTATGCGAGCCCACACCGAGAATATTCCGCTAGTACTTGGTACCGCAACGCCCGCCTTAGAAACCCTCAATAATGCCTTAACAGGCAAGTATCAGCATTTACATCTGCCCTTGCGTGCCGGTAATGCCGTGGTGGCCAAACAGCAGGTGTTTGATATTCGTCAGCAACCGCTCGAATTTGGTTTAGCCAAAGGCATGCTTGAACGCATCGCCTTGCATTTAAAACAGGGTAGTCAGGTGATGCTGTTTATAAACCGTCGGGGCTACGCTCCAGCGTTGATGTGTCATAGTTGTGGGCACGTTGAGCAATGCCACAGCTGCAACAAACCTTTTACTTTGCATAAGAGTTTGCACAAATTGCAGTGCCATCACTGTGGCGCGGCCAAAGGTATTCCCAAAGCCTGTGAAAATTGCCATTCAAGTGAATTGACTTCGCAGGGCGTGGGCACAGAGCAACTTGAACAAGGTTTAGCGGGGTATTTTCCGCAATATAAAAGTGTGCGTATCGACAGCGACACCACCCGTGGTAAAAACAAACTCGATAAGATGCTTAACCTTATCAACAACAATGAATACCAGATTTTAATTGGTACGCAAATTTTATCGAAGGGTCATCATTTTCCGAATGTGACCTTAGTGGTGATCATGGATGTGGATGGCGCTTTGTTTAGTGCTGACTATCGCGCACCAGAGCATTTGGCTCAGCTGATTACGCAATTAGCAGGCCGGGCAGGCCGGGCGCAGAAGCCCGGCGAAATGTGGTTGCAAACCCATGATCCTGCTCATCCTTTATTACAAGACTTGATTAATAATGGCTACGGTCATTTTGCGCGCTATGCTTTGTTAGAGCGTCAGCAAGCCAACTTGCCCCCCTACACTTACCAAGCCTTGTTTAAAGCACAGGCCTTAAGTGCTCGCGATGCCCACGAATTTTTACAGCAGATTGCCGACTTGTTTAATCATGAAGCTAGTGTTGCTTGTTTGGGACCAATTCCCGCCTTAATGGAAAAACGCCAAGGCCATTATCGCATGCAGTTGTTATTACAAAGTCAACAACGCAGCACCTTGCAGCAAGCCATTAACCAACACATTAATCAAATAGAAAATCTAGGTTTAGGCCAAAAAGTACGTTGGGCTTTAGACATCGACCCACAAGATTTTAGTTAATAAGAATTCGGATTCATTATTGTGATCATACTGCGTGACTACCAAAAATCAGATGCCCCATTATTGGTTGAGTACCTTAATGATCCTAAGGTGCTGCGTTATTTAACCAGTAGCATTTCTTCGCCCTTTACTGAAAAAGAAGCCCGCTGGTGGATTAAAGACGGCACTTTAAATAAGTATATTCGCGCCATTGAATATAAAGGTACTTTTGTCGGTACGATTGGTGCAGTGCGCGAAGAGTTTGAACGGTCTCGCTCAGCCGAAGTCGGCTACTGGTTGGCCACCCCTTACTGGGGTAAAGGCATCGCTAGTGAAGCGCTACAACAATTTAGCCAAAACCTATTTGAGCAAACAGACTTAGTTCGTTTGTTTTCACAGGTGTTTGAAGGTAATAAAGGCTCGTTGAAAGTACTCGAAAAAAACGGTTTTGAACTCGAAGGACGCCTTAAAAAAGCGGTCTACAAAGACCATAAATTTTGTGATGCGTTTTTGTACGCCAAAATCCGCGATAACATACATCTATAAATAACAGTTTCTGGGTGCCAATATTTCCACATTAATACATTATTATAATTGGTCGATAGTAAAATCATTAAAAAATGACGAGGCAAAGAATTGAAAGCGTTATTCATTACAGGTTCAAATCAATATGGTGTGTTAAGTCATTTTCTATCTGAAATGAGAGCAGACTTAGCTTTATTGGATATTGAAACTGACCAATTGGATGTAGCCAATGAAGAATCGATAAAAATCTCCTCAACAAATTTAAGTGAGCTAAAAAATTACTCCTTCATTGTGAGTATAAATGGTATGGGTTTAAGCACTTCAGTAGGTGGGATTACTATTGATGAATACTCAAAAGAACACAAAGTATATGTTTTGTTGGTTGACCATCCTCTGCATCTAATGACAAGGTTTATTGGTAGTAATGTCACAGTCTTGTGTATCGATCAAGAGCACGTAGGTTTTTGTCAGTTGTGCCAAATTGACGCTATTTATTTCCCCCATGCAGTGGCGGAAAGTCATTTGAGCACAAACAACTTCATTAACTTTGAAAACAAAAGTAACGAGATTATCTATCCAGTTTCATATTTCAATATAGATTTTTATCGTGAAAAGTTAAAACCAGTATGGAATCAAGTCGGCTCTGCGTTGGAGCAAGCGACCAGTATTACTCGTTTTTTACAAAATATAAGTGTGCTACCAATGGGTAGTAGGCCCGCAACAGTTCCACTGAACGAAAATATAAGAAGAATTTCAGTTTTTGCAGACTTTTTCATCCGAGCTAAATCAAGATTACTTTTTCTCGAAGAATGCGAAGAAAACGACCTCGTATTGACCGTAATCGGCAACAATAGCATGAAATATCAAAACGCGTTTCCCACTCACAAATATGAAGAAAGCGTACGGTTTGATGATTTAAAAGAACGTATGCGCGAGTCAAAGTTTGTTGCTCATAATTCACCTGGATTTGAACTGGGCCTGCATGAACGAGTTGTGGTGCCTCTATCCTTGGGAACGCTACCACTGACTCCAGTCAATTTTATTAAAAAGACCTTCGGAGAGTCTGCAGTCTCATTTCAGCAAGCCAAGACCTTAACCCACGGCGAGTACACAGAAAGACTTCACATGGGTTATAACAAATTATCTAAAGAGCACACTTGGCGCTCACAGTGGGCGCCGCTAATTGCTGAACTCTAATGGAATTAATAAGTTTTGAGACGATTGATAGAGCAATCAAAGGATATCTTCATATAACAAGGCCATTATTACGCTAACAAAACTGTTCCAAAACAGCTAAACTACTGTTTTTTTATCCAGTTAATTTTTTATGATCCTCTATATCGCCGAAAAACCG
>NZ_JANQVQ010000172.1 GCF_030730205.1 Paraglaciecola sp. | reverse complement strand
TTTAACCAATTTAAATAGAGAACTAAAACTATACGTCTAAGTTAGCTACCTTTAGAGCATTTTCTTCAATAAATGCTCTTCTAGGTTCAACATGATCTCCCATTAAAGTGGTAAACAAGAGGTCGGCGCCTATGGCATCTTCAACAGTAACTTGTAACATACGACGATTCATAGGATCCATTGTGGTTTCCCACAACTGACTTGGATTCATCTCTCCCAGTCCTTTATAGCGTTGAATATATTGGCCACGCTTAGACTCAGCCATTAACCAGTCTATCGCATCAACAAATGAACTTATTGATTTGGTTTTTTCACCGCGCTTAACATAACCGCCCTCTTCAATGAGCCCATTTATCGATATGTTTAACTCCTTAATACGTTTGTATTCTGTAGAGTCTACAAATTCCTGGTCAAGCACGTACTCTGTATCAATACCATGTAAACGAATGATGATGGTGAGGTAATAATTATTTCTTTCACTGTTATGTCTAATTTCAAAAGAATACGTAGCACCATCTATTTCATCTGAGGTTAAGCTACTTACAAATTCTTCAGCAAAAGTCGTTAATTTACTTTGGTTCGATAGATCTTCAATATCTAATACACCGCTGTAAACTAATTTATTGAGAATTACTTTAGGAATTAATCGGCTCATCCGTGTAATCATGATGACTGCTGTTTGATATTGAGCGACTAATTTTTCTAAAGCGACACCAGTAATAGATGGCGCGTGATCATTAACATGAATAGAAGCATCGTCGAGTGCAATTGAAGTCAAATACTTAGTTAGTGATTCATCATCTTTCAAATACTGCTCTTGTTTACCTTTTTTAGCCTTATATAAAGGAGGTTGTGCGATATAGATATATCCGCGCTCAATTAGCTCAGGCATTTGACGATAAAAGAAAGTCAGTAACAAGGTTCTTATATGCGAACCATCAACATCGGCATCCGTCATTATGATAATTTTATGATAACGTAGTTTATCGGGGTTATATTCGTCTCGACCTATACCACAACCTAATGCAGTAATTAATGTTGCTACTTCTTGAGAAGACAACATTTTATCAAAACGAGCTTTTTCAACGTTAAGAATTTTACCTTTTAATGGCAATATAGCTTGGTTCTTACGGTTGCGCCCTTGTTTAGCCGATCCACCGGCTGAGTCACCTTCCACGATATATAATTCAGACAAAGCAGGATCTTTTTCTTGGCAGTCAGCTAGCTTTCCGGGTAGACCAGCTAAGTCTAAGGCACCTTTTCTGCGAGTCATCTCTCTTGCTTTACGCGCGGCTTCCCTAGCCCGTGCTGCGTCAATTATTTTACCCACTATAATTTTACTTTCAGTAGGATTTTCTAAAAGAAATTCTTGAAGTTTTTCACCCATAACTGTTTCTACAGCAGGCCTGACTTCAGAAGATACTAATTTATCTTTGGTCTGCGAAGAAAATTTAGGATCAGGGACTTTAACCGAAACTACTGCAGTTAAACCTTCTCTAGCATCATCGCCAGTTGTCGTTGTTTTTGCTTTTTTCGCAATAGCTTCTTTTTCCATGTAGGTATTTAGAGTTCTCGTTAACGCACCTCTAAATCCTGCTAAATGGCTACCACCATCACGTTGAGGAATGTTATTGGTAAAACAAAATACATTTTCTTGGAAGCTATCATTCCATTGCATGGCAACTTCAACGGTTATGCCATCATCTCTTTCAGAGTTAAAATGAAATACTTTTTGATGAATGGGTGTTTTGTTCTGATTTAAGTATTCAACAAAGGCTCGTATACCGCCTTCATATTCAAATTTGTCTTTTTTACCATCGCGTTCATCTTCTAAAATAATACAAATGCCTGAATTTAAGAAAGATAGCTCTCTTAATCTTTTTGCCAATATATCGTAATGAAATAGAACGTTAGTAAAGGTATTTTCACTCGGCCAAAACCTAACACTCGTTCCGTTGCTTTGTGAGTCACCAATTATAGTTAATGGTTTTTGCGGGATACCATGTTGATATTCTTGTTCATGCAATTTGCCCGCGCGACGAATTTGTAACATCAATTTCTTTGAAAGAGCGTTTACAACTGAAACTCCTACACCGTGTAGACCCCCAGAAACTTTATAAGAGTTATCATCAAACTTACCGCCAGCATGTAACACTGTCATGATAACTTCCGCAGCAGAAACACCTTCTTCTTCATGCATTTCTGTGGGTATGCCCCTACCATCATCTCTAACTGAAACGGAGCCATCGGTATGGATTTTGACATTTATGTTTTTACAATGTCCGGCAAGCGCTTCATCAATTGAGTTATCTACAACCTCGAATACCATATGATGCAGACCAGTTCCATCATCTGTATCGCCGATATACATACCTGGTCTTTTTCTAACTGCATCAAGTCCTTTTAAAACTTTTATACTTGATGAATCATAAACATTTTCTTGCGCCATTTGATTAAATCTCCTCTATCACTTGGCCATGTTCCACGTGAAACAATTTTTTATCTCTGTATTGAGCTAAATAGCCCAATTGATTTTTATCTATTGCAGTAACAAACAACTGAGAACCAGTATTAATTAAGCTATTAATAAATAGCTGTTGTTTATCTGTGTCTAATTCGGCACCCACATCATCTAGCAAAAAAACAACTGACTTCTCGTTTTTTGAGAACAGATACTGAGCCTGGGCTATCTGCATGGCCGCTACTAACATTCTCAATTGACCGCGAGATAACACTTCGTTTGCGGCTACACTATTTATTTTTATTCTTATGTCGGCTTTATGAAAACCAGAACTGACGAAACCAGTTCTTTTGTCTCTTTCTCTATTTTTGTAAATTGATTCTTTTAGACTTAAGTCTTTCTCCCAGCCTTTATAGTAAGAAAAATCAAAGATAAATTCGGGCAAAAATTCTCGTAAATTATACTGAATAAAAGAAAGAAATTCACCTGACATCAACTCTGTGCGCAAAGAACTTAGTCTTTCACCTACAAGGCATAACTGTTCAATCCAATAATCCTGTTCAGTATTAAGGCTCTCTGAGTATCGCTTATCTTTTAATATGGCATTGAGTTGTAAAAGACATCTGCGATAAATGGCAAACTCTTTAGCAAAACCAGGTTCCACGTGAAACAATACCCAATCAAGATATTTTCTTCTCAGTTTAGGAGAACCGATAATTAGCTCTGAGCTTTGTGGAGTGAATATTTGTACAGGCAATAAACTAACTAATTCAACAGCTGATTTTGTTTTTGCACCATCAATACTAACAGTACAAGAATTGTCTAATTTTCTACTCAGACCGAGCTTATAAATGCTCTCCTTTGCACTCACTATACCGAAGACAGTGAATCCCTCACTGCCCTGTTGAATAACATTTTTATGTGTATTGGTTCTAAAAGAACGGGCAAAACCAAGATAATGAATCGCTTCTAAAACAGAAGACTTACCACTACCATTCGCACCGAAAAATACATTTAATTTTTCTGCAGGGACAATAGAAAGTTCGTTTATATTACGAAAGCTGTTTACCTGGACTAAGTCCAGCTTCATAAACTTTTACTTACCATCACTTTTAGATTACAGCCTCATCGGCATAATGACATACAATGCAGAGTCATCATTTGCATCTTCGATCAGAGCACTGCTATTAGAATCTGCTAAGGTAATTTTTACCTGATTACAATTAGTTAAACCATTCATTACGTCAATAAGATAAGCTACATTGAAACCTATTTCCAACTTATCCCCGTCGTAATCAACATCAACAATTTCTTCAGCCTCTTCTTGCTCTGGGTTATTGGCAGTAATCTTAAGTTCACTACTAGACAGATTTAATCGTACACCCTTAAACTTTTCATTAGACAAAATAGCAGCTCTGGAAAAAGCATGTTTTAAAACGTCCTTGCTCGCTTCGATATTTTTATCACCGTCTTTAGGCAGTACCCTTCTGTAATCAGGAAAACGACCGTCAACCAACTTACTGGTGAATATAAAATCAGTAGAGAAAATGCGAATGTGATTTGAACCAACTTGAACCTTAACGCGTTTATCACTGTCTTCGATAAGTCGCGAAATTTCTAATACACCTTTGCGAGGAATGATTACTTGTCTATTTTGAAGTGGTGAGCTCGTGTATTCTAAACGGCATAATGCGAGGCGATGACCATCAGTTGCCACAGTACGAATAACTGTACCTTCAGTTTCCAAGGACATACCGTTTAAATAATAACGGACATCCTGTTGAGCCATACAAAAATGAGTACTGTCAATTAAGCGTTTTAAAGAACTTTGAGAGATCTCAAACTCAAGCTCACCTTGCCAATCTTCTAAATTCGGATAGTCAGCAGCAGAAAGGGTAGATAAGCTGTATTTACTTCGCCCAGAGCGAATTAGTGCTTTGTTGCCCTCTACAATAAATTCAATCTCGCAATTGTCAGACAAACCCTTGCATATATCGACTAGCTTTTTAGCTGGTACAGTTATTTCACCCTCTGAAAAATCACCTGTTAACGTGACATTTGAAATTAACTCTACCTCTAAATCCGTGCCCGTTAGCCAAAGTGAACTATCACTAACTTTAATTAGTATATTTGATAATATAGGTAACGTATGGCGACGCTCTACTGCACCGGATACCAGTTGTAGAGGCTGTAAGAAGTTTTCCCTGCTGATGCTAAATTTCATCTTATTACTCGTGAATTTTTATGAAGATAATGTACGAATTAGATTTTGATAGTCTTCTTTTATATCATGACTTTCTTCGCGTAGCTGAACTATTTTACGACACGCATGTAAGACTGTCGTGTGGTCTCTTCCGCCAAAAGCATCACCTATTTCAGGCAAACTATGATTGGTTAATTCTTTTGATAAGGCCATCGCCATCTGTCTAGGCCGAGCCACACTTCTATTACGGCGCTTAGACAATATATCAGCCATTTTAATTTTGTAATACTCAGCAACTGTTTTCTGAATATTATCTATTGTGACTAATTTTTCTTGTAAGGCTAACAAATCGCGTAAGGCTTCTCTTACAAAATCAATAGTAATTGGTCTACCTGTAAAGTTCGCGTTTGCTATTACACGATTTAAGGCTCCTTCTAATTCTCTTACATTTGAACGTAAACGTTTAGCAATAAAGAAGGCAACTTCATCTGGTAAAAATATTTTATTTTCGACCGCTTTTCTTTTAAGTATTGCCACTCGAGTTTCTAATTCTGGAGGCTCAATAGCGATGGTTAATCCCCAACCGAACCGAGACTTTAATCGGTCTTCAACACCTACTATTTCTTTAGGATATCGGTCAGAGGTTAAAATAATTTGCTGATTACCTTCAAGTAAGGCATTAAAAGTATGGAAAAATTCTTCTTGAGAGCGCTCTTTATTCGCAAAAAATTGAATGTCATCAATTAGTAATGCATCAACAGAACGGTAATAACGTTTAAATTCTTCTATCGCATTGTTCTGCAATGCTTTAACCATATCTTGTACAAAACGCTCTGAATGCATGTATACAACCGTCGCATCTTTCTTTTTATCGATGATGCCATTACCTACAGCATGTAATAAATGTGTTTTACCTAAACCTGTGCCGCCATAAATAAATAATGGGTTGTAAGCACCACCGGGATTATCAGCTACTTGTTGTGCCGCAGCTCTAGCTAACTGGTTAGACTTACCTTCTACAAAATTTTCAAATTTATAAGTTAGATTAACATTACTTTTATGTACATTGGCTTGTACTGCTGCTGGCTGTATTTCTTTACTTTGAACATTGTTATAAGCGTTATTTGGTTTATTGCCCATATCATCATTACGTACAAATGCCGAACTAGTACCTCGGGTGAAAGCACTGTCACTACGCTTAACCTCAAAACGCAGCTGTGGAGCATCACCCCCACAAAATTCAGTAAACAAAGAATTAATTTGAGTAAAGTATTTATCTCTAACCCAATCAAGCACAAAACGGTTTGGTGCAAACAGCGTCAAATGAGAATCTTTGTGCTCTGCTTGAAGTGGTCTTATCCACATACTGAATTGTTGAATAGGTAAATCTTGCTGCAGCCTTTCTAGGCATTGATTCCATAGTGACATCTAAAAAAAGACCCCAGCCCAATAAATACGTGGACTATTTAAAAGAGATACGAATATCGTGATAAAAAAGAAAAAAATCTTGTCGTTTGTTTTTTAAGCGCTAATTGCATCGGCGACTAATAAGCTGTGAATTATCTCGCTATTCATACACCAAGCGCAACAAAGAATTCAAAATTTAATAGAATATAAAAACACTTTGGTATAACACTCTGTTTAGTATATCTTTTTTATGCTTTTTTCAGACCAAAATTAACGAATCAATAAAACAAATTTAAACCCGCTGTAAATTAAAAAACGGCAACATATATAAAATTACTTAAATAATTAGTATTAGTCTGTGGATAATTATCGCTTTTTCAGTCATTTATGACGTTTTTTCAAAAGCTTCAAAATGTTAAGCCCTCATTAACTCATTAAATACTCAATGTTTGATTGACAAAGGTATAAGTGATCTCTATTATTCAGCGTCATTTTTGAGCACTACACTGTGTGTGTTCGAATTTACATCAACCTTATGTATCAGGACTAGGCCATGAAAAGAACTTTTCAACCAAGCAACTTAAAGCGTAAGCGTTCACACGGTTTTCGTGCCCGTATGGCGACTAAAAATGGCCGCAAGGTTATAGCTAATCGCCGTGCTAAAGGCCGTGCTCGTTTATCTGCTTAATTTAATTATCCAAGGTGGGTGAAAATCATTTTTCTCGGGAGCTAAGACTACTTACTCCCACCCACTTTGAATATGTGTTCAACAACGCTATTCCCTCTGTTTCACCCCAACTTACTTTACTCGCTCGCAAAAATGAAAGTGCAGTACCTCGTTTAGGCATTACTATATCCAAAAAACGCGTCAAGCTAGCGCATGACAGAAATAGACTTAAGCGGATTATTAGAGAAAGCTTCAGACTGCAGAGACAATCGTTACCAAGTATTGATATAGTGGTGGTAGGTAAGAGTGGATTAGATAAACTATCTAATCAAGAGCTGTTTTCTTTACTGAATAAGTTATGGAAAAAATTAGCACAGCGTTGCGCATAATACCAATAGGGTTAATTAAAGGTTATCAGCTTTTAATTTCTCCAATGCTTGGTCCTCATTGTAGATTCCATCCTAGTTGTTCACATTATGCTATTGAAGCAATAAATGAACATGGAATGGTTAACGGTATCTGGCTAAGCATGAAAAGAATTTCAAGATGTCATCCTATGAATGATGGCGGGTATGATCCCGTGCCCAAAAAAAATAGTGATAAATAATAAACTGCCCTTATTAAAGGAAGGTTAATTTTAAATTTAATTCGACGTGGTTTGTTTTTAAAAAGTCACAAATATCAATGAGTAGTTAATTAGAGTACTTTATGGAATCCCAACGCAGCTTTTTGTTAATTGGCCTAGCAATGGTCAGCTTTCTATTGTGGCAACAGTGGCAAATTGATTACGGCCCAAAACCTGTTGAACAAACGACCCCTTCTACGGTTCAAACAGATGGTAACGGCGCAGTAGTCACAAACAGTGACGCTCCTCAAGTAACTTCACCAGAACAAATGGGTGTTGCAAATACGACGGCTATCAGTGAAAAAGTCATTTCAGTGACTACCGACACCTTATTACTTGAAATTGATACCAAAGGTGGAGACGTGATTTCTGCTAATTTAGCCGATTTCCCACTGACCCAAGGCTCTTCTGAATCCTACAGCTTACTTAGGCCAAGTGGTGAGCATTTATATGTTGCGCAGAGTGGTTTAGTCGGACGTGATGGTACAGATAGCAAAAGTCGTCCTGTTTACTCAGCTGAACAAGACAGTTACACCTTAACTGGTGATAGTTTATCAATACCTCTTACATACACTGCACCTAATGGTATGACGGTTGTTAAAACCTTTACTTTTGCCAAAAATAGCCATCGAATAGATGTAAGTTATGTTGTTACTAACAATTCATCGGCTAGCAAACAGGTCCAACAGTTTGGCCAATTAAAGCAGAGCATGGTAGAGGGTGAAGGCAGTATGTTCATGCCTACCTACCGAGGCGGCGCGTATTCAACAGAAGAAGACCGATATAAAAAATACGGTTTTGATGATATTGCAGACAAAAAACTAAACGAAACAACCAAGGCTGGCTGGGCCGCCATGATTGAACATTATTTTGTGTCAGCCTGGGTACCCCCGCAAGATGAAACAAATTCTCTTTATAGTGCTGTTAGGCAAAATACGAATGCCGTTATTGGTTTTACTGGGCAAGTCGTAACGATAGAGCCAGGTCAAACAGCTGAAATCAATAGTATTCTATACCTCGGTCCAAAAGATCAAGATACCTTAGCTGGCATTGCCCGCGGTCTAGATTTAACCGTTGATTATGGTTTTTTGTGGATGATTTCTAAGCCGCTCTTCTGGTTGTTGCAATATATCCATAGCATTGTCGGTAACTGGGGCTACGCCATCATCATTATTACCATTATTGTTAAGGGCAGCATGTACTGGCTGACTAAAAAGCAATACGAATCAATGGCTAAAATGCGTGCACTTAAACCTAAAATGGATGCCTTGAAAGAACGCTTTGGTGATGACAGGCAGAAAATGCAGCAAGCCATGATGGAGCTGTATAAAAAAGATAAAGTAAATCCTATGGGCGGTTGCTTACCTCTACTATTCCAAATGCCAATATTCTTAGCCTTGTACTGGGTATTATTAGAAAGTGTAGAGTTACGTCACGCAGACTTTATTTTTTGGATCACTGACTTAAGTGCAAAAGACCCCTACTTTGTTTTGCCAATTTTAACGGGCATATCAATGTACTTATTGCAAAAACTTCAGCCCATGACAATGACAGACCCTATGCAACAAAAAATAATGCAGTTTATGCCCGTAGCCATGAGCTTATTCTTCTTTATTTTCCCAGCAGGTTTAGTTCTGTACTGGTTAATCAGTAACGTCATTACTTTAGTTCAAGCTAAGTTTATTTATGCCTCAATGGAAAAACGAGGCTTACAAACTAAATAAGAAATAGATAGATAAATATTATCAGGCCCGTTGCATATCGATTAATAAGATATAAAACGGGCTTTTTTTTGCTTACAATAAGCGTACTGTATCTTTAATCAATAGGACCAAGCATGCCCTCTTTTGACATCGTTTCAGAAATAGATCTCGTTGAATTAAAAAACGCGGTTGATAATGCAAACAGAGAAATTACAACACGCTTCGATTTTAGAGGCGTTGATGCTAGCTTCGAACTTAAAGAAAGTATCGTAACTATGGTAGCTGACAATGATTTTCAATTGCGTCAAATGTTGGATATTTTGCGTGGTACCTGTGTAAAAAGGGGTGTAGATACGGCCGCTTTTGAAGAAAAAGACGTGCAACACATTGGTAAAATATACAAACAAGCCATCGCTTTTAAACAGGGAATTGAGCAAGCAACAAGTAAGAAAATAATTAAACTGATTAAAGAAGCGAAAATAAAGGTTCAAGCTTCAATTCAAGGTGAACAAGTTAGAGTCACAGGTAAAAAACGAGATGATCTTCAACAGGTGATGGCTTTAGCTAAGGGTGCAGACTTAGATCAACCCGTGCAATTTACCAACTTTAGAGATTGATTTAAGTCGTGCCTAACTCAACTACAGCTTTCGATACAGAGACCATTGTTGCCCAAGCGACGGCCCCAGGACGAGGAGGAGTGGGGATACTAAGAATATCAGGACATCTTGCTAAATCAGTAGCCCAACATGTATTGGGTAAACTGCCAGAAACAAGAAAAGCCGAATATTTGAGTTTCAAAGATCAGGATGGTCAACTCATCGATCAAGGCATAGCCTTGTTTTTTAAAGCCCCTAATTCGTTCACTGGCGAAGACGTACTTGAATTGCAAGGCCATGGCGGTCAAGTTGTGCTGGATATGTTATTACAAGCAATCCTTAAATTAGGCAATATTCGTATTGCTAGACCAGGTGAGTTCAGCGAAAGAGCCTTCTTAAATGACAAACTGGACTTGGCACAAGCTGAAGCGATAGCCGATTTAATAGATGCCAGCTCTGAGCAAGCAGCAAAGGGTGCATTACGATCATTGCAAGGCCAATTTTCTCAACAAATTCATCAACTTGTTGAACAAGTCATTCATTTACGCATGTACGTAGAAGCTGCTATTGATTTTCCTGAAGAAGAAATTGATTTTTTAAGTGATGGCAAAATTCAGGCTGATTTATCTGCCATTATTAGTTCATTCGAACAATTAAGACGGCAAACGAAACAAGGCACCTTATTACGAGAAGGCATGCGGGTCGTTATTGCTGGAAAGCCTAATGCTGGAAAATCTAGTTTACTTAATGCCCTCGCCGGCCGTGAAGCAGCAATTGTTACAGATATCGCAGGCACAACTCGAGATGTACTTAAAGAACACATACATATAGATGGTATGCCCCTTCATATTATTGATACCGCAGGTTTACGTGATAGCCCTGATAAGGTTGAAAAAATAGGCATTGAAAGGGCGTGGCTTGAAATAGAACAGGCAGATCGTGTTCTGTTTATGCTCGATAGTACGGATACCCTCCACACTCATCCACAGTTAATTTGGCCAGAATTTTTTCAAAAAATTCCTAGCAATATTGGACTTACTGTCATTCGTAATAAAATTGATTTAACCGGTGAAGCGGTAGGTATTAACGAAGAAGGCGAGTATCCGGTCATATCGATTTCAGCAAATGATGGTAATGGAATTTCGTTACTCACAGGACACCTAAAAGCCTGTATAGGTTTTAACAGCAACAATGAAGGACAGTTTATCGCTCGACGTCGCCACTTAGATGCCATTGAGCGAGCAGCAGAGCATTTGTACCTTGGAAAACAGCAGCTTGAGGAACACCTAGCGGGTGAACTATTAGCAGAAGAATTGCGCTTAACTCAAGATCAGCTTAATCAAATCACCGGAGAATTTAGCTCAGATGATTTATTAGGTAAGATTTTTTCTTCTTTTTGCATCGGCAAGTAATTATATCTACACCAACATAGTGCCTGCACTTCAAGCAAGGTACAATTAACCAAACAGAGTGTAAGAAGACAAAATAATGGCAAGGTTTGACATCATTGTAGGGAGTGTATTAGGTGCTAGCGAATATGTCGCTGATGCCTTGGCTGATACATTAAAAGACCACAGTCACAGTTCACTCATCCATCTCGTCCCAAATTATGCAGATATTGCTAAAGACAGCATTTGGTTAATTTGTACCTCTACGCATGGTGCTGGTGACTTACCCGATAATATCCAGCATTTTGCTACACAAATCAGTGAGCAAGATTTAAATGGGCTCTCCTTTTTGGTGGTTGGTTTAGGCGATAGTAGTTACGATACTTTTTGCAATGGCGCTTACACGCTTGAACAAACATTAATTCAATCAGGTGCCAAATTACTTATTCCTGCACTGCATATTGATGTTTTAACCCATCCCATTCCTGAAGAAGTCGCTATTGAGTGGTTAAATAATATGTTGCCTTCACTAGCATTGTCCTAATGCACATTATAATTACGCAATGAATATTAACCAAGCTGAACAAAGTGCTTTAGAGCAAGCACTCAGTAATGAAGCCAGAGTGCTATATTTATTGGGCTTGAAGGGTTCTGTAGATAATAAAACCGGAATAACTCAAGCTCTAAATTATAAAAATTTAATAAAACTGCTGAATGCAAAAGAAGAAAAATTTACCCTTGGTCGGCAAATAAATAGTTTAATAAAAGAATTACTCAATGTCGGCCTTGTCAGCTTCAAAAGCGAAGTAGAGTTAAATCATAGCTTCAATGGCAAAGTACTGTTGCTACCTTTAATGTTAACAGCACCAGATGATTATGCAAAAATGCACATTGAATGGCAAAGCATGCATACTGGTTGGCAACCAAATGAAAATTTACTCGCTGACTTAGCAAAGTTAATGGGTATCATTGATTATCGCTATTCTGAAGAAGAATTAGGCGAGTTTATCTCCTATTGGCTAAGTCGGCCTGAAAGTCATTTCAGCCAATTTCAATGGACGCAAAAGTTTGTTTTTAATTTAAAGCGAAAACGTTTAGCCCATGGGACTAAAAATGTGCATAAAGTAGGTCAGCAATTGGTACCAGTGAAAGCTGGAATAGTGGCCGACGACAATGCCAAGAAGTTAGTTGAAAAATACAGTAAAACTAGCAATATAAAATCTAACTAAATGCCCTTTTAACCCATTAAATTTTGGATTGTAAATTCTGTGGATAATATCAAGAATAAAATTCAGCAATTAGGTAAAGCATTAGGCCGTCAGTATATCCCTGATAAATATACCGACTACCAATCTTTGCGGACAGAGTACGAAGCGTTAGCCAATCGAGATGTTAGGTTAATGCAACAAGAAAGCAAAAAGCATCGTATTCAGTCTATTCAGGGACGCTCAGATTTAAACTCCAGTTGGACCTTTGCAAATCTAATTGAAGACAGTGAAGACGTTATTGAAGCCGTTAGCATTGCCAAGTCTTTTATTGCTGCTCATGAGGACATTAATTGGCGAAGAAGTGGTTCGCATATGATGATATTTTATGGCGACTACGGCCGTGGAAAATCTCATACTGCAGGAGCCATTGCTCACGAACTCATAGAAAAGTTCGAGATATCTGTATTGTATCGACAGCTATCAAGCATCCTAGAAATGCGCTTTTTTTCATACGACTACAATGCACAAGATAATGTTGCACAAAAATTTCGAGAAATTAACCAAGAACTCTTGGACGTTGACTTATTAATACTCGATGAAGTTTGTGTAAATGAAACCACGCTGAAAAAAAATGCGCAAAGTTGGCTTGGTAATTTGTTACGACAAAGACTTGCTAATCACAAAAATTGCATATTAATTACCAACCATAACTTAGCTGAATTAGAACAAGCCTTAGGCAGTTATTGTTTCGAATCAATTAAAGAATATGATACTTACAAAGTTAAGTTTTCTGGTCCCAGCCGTCGAAAAGAGATAATACCTACTCAAGTAGAATCTAAACCAGCCTACAGTGGATACAGACCCAATCAAGTAAGATAATGATCGGTGATCACTGTTAACACGCTAGTATGCTAGCTAATACTGATCACTGATCCCTTCAGTTATATGCACCCTCCTTAATTTTTTAAGTCAAACCTCGCTGTCATAAGGCTTTACAGTCGTGTGAACTGCGATCATACTTTTAATACTACATCAGCAAATTTGATCAGACGATCACAGTTTACTCACAGCTAGATCACCGCTTATAAAATTATGTGTATAAAATTATGTATAACACCTTAATAAGCAGTACATATACACTTAATACAATTACCTATAATCTTCATTGTGGATAAAACCACTGGTTACACCCAGTGTATACCGCGTTGATCAAGCTTTACACACACACTTACATGCTAATTAAGTAATTGATTTTAATAACATATAATGCCTTATCCACAGAAAATCGCTTTACTAATAGTAGTAGTAATAAGTAAAGATCAAATAGATCATATAAAGATTAAAGATGATCGGATCGTTACTTTGAATATTTTTTAAGCATTTCAAAAAAGACTTTTTACATATAGAATACGCGCCCGTTTTGAGTGGGTGAATATTACCAAGAGGCATATCATGTTTTATCAGCAACAATTTGACGTCATCGTTGTAGGTGGAGGCCACGCAGGCACTGAAGCTGCGTTAGCATCTGCTCGCATGGGTGTCAGTACATTATTGTTAACCCACAATATTGAAACATTAGGACAAATGTCATGTAATCCAGCAATTGGTGGGATCGGCAAAGGGCATTTAGTCAAAGAAATTGATGCTTTAGGTGGTGCAATGGCACTGGCGACGGATCAGGCTGGGATCCAATTTCGTACTTTAAATTCAAGTAAAGGGCCTGCAGTAAGAGCAACTCGAGCTCAAGCAGATCGGGCTTTGTACCGAAAAAGCATCAGACACATGTTAGAAAATCAAGCTAATCTAACCTTGTTTCAGCAGTCTTGTGATGATCTGATTGTGGAAAATGATCAGGTTGTTGGCGTTGTTACCCAGATGGGCCTTAAGTTTAAGGCGAAGTCTGTAGTGCTTACCGTGGGAACCTTTCTTGGTGGAACAATTCATATTGGAATGAATAATTACAAGGGAGGTAGAGCAGGTGATCCACCTTCGATCGCACTTGCAGATCGTTTACGTGCTCTACCCTTTCGGGTTGATCGTTTGAAAACAGGCACCCCTGCAAGATTAGACGCAAGAACTTTAGATTTTACTGCTATGCAAGAACAACATGGCGATGACCCTATCCCGGTTTTTTCATTTTTAGGAAAAACCAGTGATCATCCACGACAAGTGCCTTGTTATATTACTTATACAAACGAACGCACCCATGAAATAATTCGTGGCGGTCTTGACCGTTCTCCCATGTATACCGGTGTTATCGAGGGAATAGGCCCACGGTACTGTCCGTCAATTGAAGATAAAATTCACCGTTTTGCAGACAAAGATTCTCATCAAATATTTGTTGAACCAGAAGGTTTGGATAGCATTGAAATTTACCCAAATGGAATTTCGACTAGTCTCCCCTTTGATGTTCAAATGAATTTGGTTCGGTCAATCAAAGGTTTTGAAAATGCGCACATCATTCGCCCAGGTTATGCGATCGAATATGATTTCTTTGATCCACGGGATCTGAAACAGAGTTTAGAGACCAAGTTTATCAAAGGTTTATTTTTTGCGGGACAAATCAATGGAACAACAGGTTATGAAGAAGCAGGCGCTCAGGGCCTCGTAGCCGGTGCTAACGCAGCTTTATCAAGTCAGGATAAAGATTCGTTCACTTTACGCCGTGATGAAGCTTACATGGGCGTATTAATCGATGATCTGGCCACCATGGGGACCAAAGAGCCTTATCGAATGTTCACTAGCCGTGCTGAATATCGTTTATTGCTTCGTGAAGACAATGCTGACATGCGTTTGACGGCGTTAGGTCGCAAAATAGGTTTAGTTGATGATCATCGCTGGCAAGTATTTAATGAAAAACTTGAAGCAATAGAATTAGAAAGCCAGCGTTTGCGATCAACTTGGATCCACCCTCATCATCCAGCTGTCAATGAATTAAACCAAGTATTGAAAAACCCGGTTACTCGTGAGAATACCTTGGAAGATTTAATTCGACGTCCTGAAATGACGTATCAACGTTTAATGAAAATCGAATCTTTGGGTCCACAAATAGCCAATATTCAAGCCGCTGAACAAGTTGAAATTCAAATTAAATATGCGGGATATATCGAACGTCAAAAAGAAGAAATTGCTAAGACGCTACGAAATGAAGATACCCTCATTCCCTTAGATTTTGACTATAAAGTAATATCAGGTTTAAGTAACGAAGTCGTGGCAAAATTAACAAACGCTAGACCAGAGACCATCGGCAAAGCAGGACGTATATCTGGCGTTACCCCAGCAGCCGTTTCTTTGTTGCTTGTGTATTTGAAAAAACACGGCCTACTTGTTGGCAGTTTAAACAGTAAAAGTAGAATTTCAGCCTAATGGAAGTGTTAAAAGAACAATTAATAGCACAACTCAATACTGTGTTAAAAGACAGCGACATTCAGCCAAATGTTGAACAAGTCGAAAAGTTAGTTGCTTATGTATTGCTGATGCATAAATGGAATAAGGCTTATAACCTCACATCTGTTCGAGAGCCTGAGCAAATGTTAATCAAACATATCGTCGATTCTATTGTGGTTGCTCCCTTCTTGACCGAAGACAATTATATTGATGTTGGTACAGGACCAGGTTTACCTGGTATTCCATTAGCCATTATGTGTCCTGAAAAATATTTTGTGTTACTTGATAGCTTAGGTAAACGAGTGCGTTTTATGAAACAGGTTGCCTATGAACTTAAGTTAAATAATATTGAGCCAATTCAAAGTCGAGTAGAAGATTATCAACCCCTTATACACATCCAAGGTGTAATCAGCAGAGCTTTCGCTTCATTAAAAGATATGTTGCACTGGTGTCAGCATCTGGTAGATTCGCAAGGTGTATTTTTAGCTCTTAAAGGGCAATTACCGAGGGACGAGCTTAAAGAAATTGGTGATGATTTTAACATCACGGAGATTATTGCATTAAGCGTACCGAATTTAGTAGGCGAGCGGCATATTATAAAAATTCAAAAAAAATAATCTCATCGGTTTTATTTTAAGTTTATCAGTCAACGTTGTAGTTAATTAAAAAGTTAGTGGAAAACTATTTTGGGTAAAATCATTGCAATTGCTAATCAAAAAGGTGGGGTTGGTAAAACCACGACCGCTGTGAATGTTGCCGCGTCTATGGCTGCAACTAAACGCAAAGTTTTGCTTATTGATTTAGACCCTCAAGGCAATGCGACCATGGGGAGCGGTATTGATAAGTATGCCGTCGAAAACACCTGTTACGAGCTGCTGATTGAAGAAAAACCCATCGAAGAAGTGTTAATTAAAGAAACCTCTGGTAAATATCACTTAATCGCAGGTAATAGTGATATCACCGCTGCTGAAATTAAATTGATGGAAGTCTTTGCACGAGAAGTTCGATTAAGAAATGCATTGGCTTGCGTTAAAAATTATTATGACTTTATTTTTATTGACTGCCCACCCTCATTAAATCAACTAACGGTTAATGCTATGGCGGCAGCAGACTCTGTTTTGGTTCCAATGCAATGTGAATACTATGCGCTTGAGGGACTTACGGCCTTAATGGATACCATTAAAAAGTTGGCGTCTGTGGTAAATCCCGAATTAAAAATCGAAGGTGTACTGCGAACCATGTATGATCCTCGTAATCGATTGGCCAATGACGTATCTGAGCAACTTAAGCGACATTTTGGTGAACAAGTATATCGAACTGTTATTCCACGTAATGTCAGATTGGCCGAAGCGCCTAGCTTTGGGACTCCCGCCATGTACTATGACAAATCATCAACAGGTGCTAAAGCCTACTTAGCTTTAGCCGGAGAGATTCTTCGTCGTAGTAAAGCAAATGTATCAACAAAGGTAAGCTAATTTAGCTGCTAAGTTGTCAATAAATAGAATAGAGGAATCTATGTCGGTTAAAAAACGAGGTTTAGGTCGTGGCCTTGATGCGCTATTAGCAACCAGTCAATCATCTAATAATCAAGCCCCTGAACAAGAAGGTGAATTACGTAAGATCCCTGTAGAATTTTTACAGCCAGGAAAATATCAACCCCGAAAGGATATGTCTTCAGACGCCTTAGAGGATTTAGCTGCCTCGATTCGTTCACAAGGTGTTATTCAACCGATTGTTGTGCGGCAAATCAGTGAGCAAAAGTATGAAATTATCGCTGGAGAGCGTCGCTGGCGTGCATCACAAATAGCACGTCTAGATGTGATCCCTTGTTTAATTAAAGACGTTCCTGATGAAGCTGCCGTCGCTATCGCATTGATCGAAAATATACAGCGAGAAGACCTAAATGCGATGGAAGAAGCACAAGCATTAGACCGTTTAATGGTTGAATTTGAATTAACTCATCAAGAAGTGGCAACTGCGGTAGGAAAATCTCGAACCACGGTAACCAATTTACTACGACTCAATAATTTAAATGAAGATGTAAAGTTATTGCTTGAACATGGTGATATTGAGATGGGCCATGCCCGTGCGCTGTTGTCTTTGCAAGGTGAACAGCAAAATGAAGCTGCGCAAATTGTGTCTGGTAAAGGATTGACCGTTAGAGATACTGAAAATTTGGTTAGGCGACTTCTTGAACCGGTCAAACCGAAAGAGCAGACAAAACCGGATCCTGATGTTCAGCGTTTAGAAACTAGCTTATCAGAAAACCTAGGGGCTCCAGTGAGCATTGCTCATAATGCTAAAGGAAAGGGTAAACTGGTGATTAACTTCTCAAGTTTAGATCAACTTGATGGTATTTTAAGCCACATAAAATAAAAAGTGACTCAATTTAAGTTTTCCTTAAGCTAAGTTAAGTTGTAAGTTGCTTAGTAATTATCCAATCACCCTAACAAAACAGGTATAGATGTTGTAAATTGGCGCCAGTAAAGTATACTTTTGGCGCTTTTTGTTAAGGTTTATTTGTTAAGAGGGATCAAATGGCAGTTAGTTTGGTCCTAGAAGGGCAGAAGCTTGCTAGAAAAGTCATTATTTATCAAAGTATTCTAGCCATAGTTATAGCTCTTTTTTTTACCTTTTATGGTGGTAAAAATAGCGGTTTATCAGCAGCTTATGGTGCTGTTTCTGTAATTTTACCCAGTATGATTTATGCATACTTTGCCTTCAGATATGCCGGTGCTAGACAAAATAAACTAGTAGTGCGGAGTTTTAACAAAGGTAGCAAAATAAAATTTATCTTAACCATTGTTTTATTTGTTTTTATTTATCGATGGCAAAATGTCGATCTTATGGCTCTCATGGTGAGCTTCACCATCGTATTATTAGGGCAATGGCCCATTATTATTTTAGTAAGTCGCGTTAAAAAAACACGAGTAGTTGAGCGATAACGAGACCGAAGTACCGTTTTTTAACTTTAAAATTTGGATGGAAAAATGGCAGGAACAAGTGGCGAACAAACCATTAGTGGTTATATTCAGCATCACTTGACTAATGCTGCTGTCGGTGAAGGTTTTTGGACTTTTCACATTGACACGCTGGCTTGGTCTGTGATTTTGGGATTTGTATTTATACTAAGCTTTCGCGCAGTAGCAAAAAAAGCAACAACGGGGGTGCCAAGTAAATGGCAAGCTTGCGTTGAGCTAGTGGTTGAATTTGTTGACAACACCGTTAAGAGTACTTACCACGGCAAAAGTGCATTAATAGCCCCTTTAGCGTTAACCATTTTTGTTTGGGTTTTGCTAATGAACTTGATGGACTTAATCCCGGTTGATTTTCTACCAACTGCTGCAGCGCTAATTGCTGGTGAGTCGATGGAAACAATTGCCTCTGGTCAATCTCATGTATACATGAAAGTAGTACCGACCACTGACGTTAACATGACATTTGCTCTGTCTTTAGGCGTATTCGCGTTAATGATTTTTTACTCAATAAAAATTAAAGGCTTTGGCGGCTTCATGAAAGAGTTGTACGCCCACCCTTTCAATACACCATGGTTGTATTGGTTTAACTTTATACTAGAGCTTGTTTCTCTAATTGCTAAACCCTTGTCTTTGTCTTTGCGTTTATTCGGTAACCTGTATGCTGGCGAACTTATATTTATTCTTATCGCAGGCACCATTGGTTTATGGCAATTGCCGTTACACTTTATTTGGGCAGCGTTCCACTTACTGGTTATTCCTTTACAAGCCTTTATATTCATGATGTTGACTATCGTGTATCTAAGTCTTGCTAGTGAAGAACACTAATTACCATTTAATTTATATGACAAGAGTCACCTCAAATACTGGCTGTTTGAGGGTCGGCACGGACGCCTTACAAACTTTTTTACGTGTTATTTTTTAAACTTTAACTTTAACTTCAACTCAAAGGTGAAAATCTATGGAAATCTTAGGTAATTTATATATCGCAGTAGGCATTTTGATTGGTCTATGTGCACTAGGTCCGGCAATCGGATTTGGTATACTAGGTGGCAAGTTCCTTGAATCTGCTGCTCGTCAACCAGAACTTGCTCCTACCCTACAAGTAAAGATGTTTATCGTAGCGGGTCTTATTGACGCTATCGCGATGATCGGTGTGGCTATTGCCCTTTTCCTATTATTCGTTGAAAGCGCCAAGTTTGCTGTATAAGCACCTTACTACCCATTAACGAATAGAGGAGGAGCGGTTTTGAATATCAATGCCACTCTACTTGGCGAATTAATAGCATTTATATTCTTCGTGTGGTTCTGCATGAAGTTTGTATGGCCTCCCATTATGGGCGCTATTGAAGAACGCCAACAAAAAATAGCAGACGGCTTAGCTGCGTCAGAACGAGGTGAACAAGATCTCGAACTAGCACAGCATAAAGCGGCTGAACAGTTAAAAGAAGCCAAAGTGCAAGCGGCTGAAATTATTGAGCAGGCCAAAAAGCGTGGGTCACAAATTGTTGACGAAGAAACGCAACGTGGTCACTCCGAACGCGAAAAAATTATCGCGCAAGGATACTCTGAGGTAGAAGCGGAACGTAATCGTGTTAAAGAAGATTTGCGCAAGCAAGTTGGTTTGTTAGCGATTGCCGGAGCAGAACGAATCTTAGAGCGTGAAATTGATGCAGCAGCACAAAGTGACATAGTTGAAAAACTTGTCGCTGAGCTATAAGGGGTACATGAGCTATGTCTGAATTGACTACCATTGCTCGCCCTTATGCCCAAGCAGCGTTTGAATATGCCGTTGAACACAAGGCGGTAAGTCATTGGCAAGACATGCTTATGTTTGCCTCTGAAGTAGCTAAAGACGAAAGCATCAAGGGTCTGTTGACCGGTGCAGTTGCTGCTCAGAAATTGGCTGAAATATTTAATGGCGTATGTGGCGAACAACTCGACAAACAGGGTCAAAACTTAATTCAAGTTTTGGCTGAAAACAGACGTCTAGATGCGTTACCAGAAATATTTGAATTGTTTAATCAGCTCAAAGCTGACCTAGATAAAGAAATTGATGTTGAACTTGTGTCAGCAACAAAGCTTTTGAAAGCACAACAAACTTCTATTGGTAATGCATTAGAAAAACGTCTAGCACGTAAAGTTAAGCTGAATTGTAGCGTGGATCCTACACTGATTGCCGGTGCTATTATTAAAGCCGGTGATACAGTTATTGATGGTTCACTACGAAGTAAATTAAACCGTCTCGCAGACGCGTTACAAGCATAGCGGGGAAAGAGCATGCAACTGAATTCCACTGAAATTGCAGAACTGATTAAACAACGAATTGATCAGTTTCAAGTAGTAAGTGAAGCTCGTAATGAAGGTACCATTGTTGGTGTAACCGACGGTATCATCCGTATTCATGGCCTTGCAGATGTTATGCAAGGAGAAATGATTGAGCTTCCTGGTAATCGTTACGCTATCGCATTAAACCTAGAGAGAGATTCTGTAGGTGCGGTAGTTATGGGTCCCTATGCGGATCTTCAAGAAGGCACTAAAGTTAAATCTTCAGGCCGCATATTAGAAGTACCTGTAGGACCTAAATTATTAGGTCGTGTAGTTAATACACTAGGTGCCCCTATTGATGGTAAAGGCGCGATTGAAGCAGATGGTTTTGAACCAGTAGAAAAAATCGCACCTGGCGTTATCGAACGTCAATCTGTAGACCAACCCATTCAGACAGGTTATAAATCTGTTGATGCTATGATCCCTGTTGGTCGTGGTCAGCGTGAGTTAGTTATCGGTGACCGCCAAACAGGTAAAACTGCTTTAGCAATCGATGCCATCATCAATCAAAAAGATTCTGGTGTTAAATGTATTTATGTCGCAATAGGCCAAAAGGCGTCAACAATTGCTAACGTAGTACGTAAATTAGAAGAGCATGGTGCCCTAGCCCATACTATTGTTGTTGCCGCATCTGCTTCAGAATCTGCCGCATTACAATACTTAGCGCCTTATTCTGGTTGTACTATGGGTGAATACTTCCGCGATCGTGGTGAAGATGCGCTAATCGTATATGATGATTTGTCTAAGCAAGCAGTTGCTTATCGTCAGATCTCGTTACTATTACGTCGTCCACCAGGTCGTGAAGCGTATCCTGGTGACGTATTTTATTTACACTCTCGCTTACTGGAGCGTGCAGCACGTGTTAATGAAAAATACGTAGAACGTTACACTAAAGGTGAAGTAACAGGTAAAACTGGTTCTTTAACGGCCTTACCTATTATTGAAACACAAGCCGGTGACGTATCAGCTTTCGTACCCACTAACGTAATATCTATCACTGACGGTCAGATTTTCTTAGAAACTGACTTGTTTAACTCAGGCATTCGTCCTGCAGTTAACGCAGGTATTTCGGTATCTCGTGTTGGTGGTGCAGCTCAAACTAAAATCATCAAAAAACTAGGTGGCGGTATACGTTTAGCCTTGGCTCAGTATCGTGAATTAGCAGCTTTCTCGCAGTTCGCTTCTGACCTTGATGACGCTACTCGTGCTCAATTAGAACACGGTGAGCGAGTAATGGAATTAATGAAACAAAACCAATACGCACCACTTTCGGTGGGTGATATGGGGGTTTCTTTATTCGCTGTTGAAAAAGGGTATTTGAAGGATATCGAACTAGGAAAAATCCTAGATTTTGAAGCTGCCTTACACTCTTACATGAACAGTGAATATGCTGAGCTTATGGGAAATCTTAATAAAACTGGTAATTTCAATGGTGAAATTGAAGCCACATTAAGTGAAGCTTTAACTAAATTTAAAGCAACGCAAACGTGGTAGTCAATTGTTGCTTCTGTGCCTAGCTCAGAAGCAACTCAGTTGAATAATCGGAGATAGAACTATGGCCAGCGGTAAAGAGATAAAAGGTAAGATCGGCAGTATTAAAAATACGCAAAAGATCACCAGCGCTATGGAAATGGTTGCCGCTTCTAAAATGAAAAAGGCACAAGACCGGATGGCTTCAAGTCGTCCTTATGCTGAGAATATTCGCAGCGTAATTGGTCACTTAGCCAATGCGAACCTTGAATATCGCCATCCTTACTTGGAAGAACGCGAAGTAAAACGCGTGGGTTATATTGTCATTTCAACCGATCGTGGATTGTGTGGTGGATTAAACACCAATGAATTCAAATTGGTTATTAAAGATGCAAAGAAATGGCGTGATCAAGGTGTGCAGGTAGATTTTGCAGCACTAGGCTCTAAGGCTTGTGCCTTTTTCAATCGATTTGGAGGTAGTGTAGTTGCTGCTGAATCTGGTATTGGAGATGCTCCTACAGTCAAAGATATTATTGGCTTAGTGCGAATCATGTTGTCGGCATTTAACGAAGGTAAAATCGATCGCTTGTTTTTGGTATTCAATAAATTTGTAAATACCATGAGCCAGGCGCCGCAGATTGAGCAATTGTTGCCTTTGCCTAAATCAGATGAGAAAGCGTTACAACATCGTTGGGATTATATTTATGAGCCCGATCCAAAACCTATTTTAGATAGATTACTGGTTCGTTTCGTAGAATCCCAAGTATATCAGGGCGTAGTTGAAAACTCTGCGTCTGAGCAGGCCGCTCGTATGGTTGCTATGAAAGCTGCAACAGATAATGCGGGTGATATTATTGAAGACTTGCAGTTGATATATAACAAAGCTCGTCAAGCAGCAATCACTCAAGAAATCAGTGAAATTGTTGCTGGTGCGGCAGCGGTGTAGGCAAAGATTTACGAATTTAAGAGGAATTAACATGAGTCAAGGTAAGGTCGTCCAAATCATTGGCGCCGTTGTGGATATCGAATTTCCACAGGATTCGGTTCCAAAAATATATGACGCATTGCGTATCACAGAAGGTGATTTGCAAGGTTTGACCCTAGAAGTGCAACAACAACTAGGTGGTGGCGTTGTTAGAACAATCGCCATGGGTACTACTGATGGTTTACGTCGTGGTCTTGCGGTTGTGAACACTGGTGAATCAATTATGGTTCCAGTGGGTAAAGCAACCTTAGGTCGTATTATGGACGTATTAGGTAACCCTATTGATGAAGCAGGTCCCATCGGTGAAGAAGAGCGTATGTCTATTCACCGAGCAGCGCCTACTTATGAAGAGCAATCAAACTCGACTGAACTACTTGAAACAGGCATCAAAGTTATCGACTTAGTTTGTCCGTTCGCTAAGGGTGGTAAAGTGGGCTTGTTCGGTGGTGCCGGTGTGGGTAAAACCGTAAACATGATGGAGCTTATTCGTAACATCGCTATCGAACACAGTGGTTATTCTGTATTTGCTGGTGTAGGTGAGCGTACTCGTGAAGGTAACGATTTCTATCATGAAATGAACGAATCCAACGTACTTGACAAAGTATCATTGGTTTATGGTCAAATGAATGAGCCTCCTGGCAACCGTTTGCGCGTAGCATTAACTGGTTTAACCATGGCTGAGAAATTCCGTGATGAAGGCCGTGATGTATTGTTCTTCGTAGATAACATCTACCGTTATACCCTTGCTGGAACAGAAGTATCAGCATTGTTAGGTCGTATGCCGTCAGCGGTAGGTTATCAGCCTACTCTTGCAGAAGAGATGGGTGTACTTCAAGAGCGTATCGCATCAACCAAAACAGGTTCAATTACCTCTGTTCAGGCGGTATATGTACCAGCGGATGACTTAACGGATCCATCACCTGCTACGACCTTTGCTCACTTAGATGCAACTGTAGTATTGTCGCGTGATATCGCTTCTTTAGGTATTTATCCAGCGGTTGACCCTTTGGCTTCTACTTCACGTCAACTTGATCCACTTGTTATTGGACAAGAGCATTATAGTACAGCACGTGGTGTACAGTCAGTATTACAACGCTATAAAGAGCTTAAAGACATTATTGCGATTTTGGGAATGGATGAATTGTCTGAAGAAGACAGATTGTCGGTATCAAGAGCGCGTAAAATTCAGCGGTTCTTGTCTCAACCTTTCTTCGTAGCCGAGGTATTTACTGGTTCTCCTGGTAAGTATGTCTCTTTGAAAGATACTATCAACGGTTTTAAAGGCATTCTAGAAGGTTCATATGATCACCTTCCAGAACAAGCTTTTTACATGGTAGGTTCGATAGAAGAAGCCTCTGAAAAAGCGAAAAAGATGTAAAACGTATCCTTAGATACGTTTTTACTCAATCAGATCGGGAGGTTTAATGGACGCTATGACAGTACAACTAGATGTAGTAAGCGCTGAAGATAGTATTTTTTCAGGCTTAGTCGAGTCTATTCAAGTCACTGGTAGTGAAGGTGAACTAGGAGTAAATCCTGGCCACGCACCTTTATTAACTACCTTGAAACCTGGTATGGTTCGTTTAGTAAAGCAATTCGGTGTAGAAGAAATGATCTACATCGCTGGTGGTGTGCTTGAAGTTCAACCTGGCCATATCACTGTATTAGCTGATACCGCGATACGTGCTGAAGACTTGGACGAACAAGCGGCTATCGAAGCTAAAAAACGTGCAGAAGAGCATATTGCTAACCCAAGTGCTGATTTTAATTATGCTGAGGCAGCTATTGAGTTAGCTGAAGCAATCGCGCAGTTACGATTAATTCAAAAACTACGTAAATAATTAAAGTCACTGAGCTTACTCATACATTGTTTCATGTGAAACCCGACTTATGTCGGGTTTTTTGTTTCAAGCATAACGAATGCTCACTTACAATTTTTACGGTAATTCTCTGCCCTTAGGTATTAACAAATATGTCTCATGTTTGCGAAGATTAATGACCTAATAAGAACAAATTTTATCTAAAATTAAGAGTAAATTTGTGATATTTACTTTAAGGTAATAGCTAGGCCATAACAGACAGGACGTACTTTTATGAAGATAAAATATTTCTCTTTTCCTACCTTGATTATATTTAGCGGCATTCTTAGTGTTTTTTCCTGTACCAAAACAGACCAACATACAATCGAGAGGATAAACTATTGGGACAAGCAGGCTGAAATTATGATTTTGGTTGGGCCTGATAAAACCAAAGTGTTTGAGTGGGTTTATGCGCTTGATAAAGAAGCGACTTATACTGGTGATGAACTACATGCAAATGTAGAAAAGCTTCTCCCAGACAATCAGCGACCTCAATGTATACGATTGTCGATCGAGTTTGATGAGAACGACAGGGTTAAAGACCATGTGGTCACCTTGGTAAAAGACTGTACACCCTAAGTATTACGTCCTATTTTTAGCACTTGTTGAAACAAGGAAGTTCCTTAGTGCTCTGAATTGATTATCTAGTTCGATAACGAGTAAGGTGGATTTCGCATTATCGACAATGTCATTTTTTAATAGAGTTTCTAACTCTTCTAAGGTGACTTTCGCGGCATACAAACCACATTGATCGAGTTTAAATTTTAGTTCCGTTATCGCTATTAAAGTACTGCTGACAGCACCCTCAGTTAAGCTTAGTTGAAAATGACTGAGATAGTTGTCAATGTCGTTGCTCAATTGACTTAAGGCCTTTAAGAGCTGCTCTATGCTGTTACTGTGATTGGTGATACCAAGAGGTATATCAACTAAAGGTAAATCAATACATTGCCGAGTTAAACGCATAATTCTCGGTAATTCTCGGGTTACAGCTAACTCATCTTCTTGTGTAGCACTATATTCCAATTCAGCGTATTCTTTTCCGAGTAAATCAAAGCCAAAAGAACTGGCTGAACCACTTATTCTATGAGCCAAAAGCTGAATTTTTTTAATATCTTTTGTTTTCCGAGCTGCCTCAAACTTACTTAACTGTATTCTTAAATCGTTTTGATAATCTCGGGTTAACGCCAACATGTCATTGCGGTTTATTAAAGGTTGCACTGAGTTAGATATAGATAAATATCGACTTAGTACGTCGATAAACTGCGTTCTAGATATCGGCTTGGCTAAATGATCATTAAAACCTAATCGCAAATAATACTGAACTTCATGATTCATACTATTTGCAGTTAACGCTACGACTGGGGTTATATTCCCCAATGCTTTGATTTTTTGAAGAGCAACTAATCCGTCCATTTTGGGCATATGGATATCTAACAAAATAAGGTCAAATTTTTGATAAAAAAGTGCTTCTAGAACTTGTTCGCCATTTTCAACATCCACAACACTGATATTCATGCGTTTTAACATAATAGTGATTAACTCACGATTATTAGCATGATCGTCGGCTAACAGTACACGTGTGCCGTTGAAGTCAGGTAAGTTATCGGGAGCAGACTTACCCTCAGGCTTAGCGAGGCAAATTTCACCTACTGATGAAATCCATATGGTATTTAGGGTTTCACGTAGCGTAAACGACAAGGTAAAACTAGAACCTTTTCGAGGTGCACTTTTTACCTGAATGTCACCCCCTAAGCCTAATGCCAGCCGTTTAGATATACTTAAACCAAGGCCGGTTCCACCTAAACGACGATTAATCGAAACATCAGCCTGGGTAAAGGGTTCAAAAAGTTTATCTAAATGTGACGGTGCTATACCCTCCCCTGAATCACTAATAATAATAACTAAAGCTTGCTCTTCAGTTTTTACCGTTAAACCAACGAAGCCATGCTCGGTAAATTTAATCGCATTATTGGTTAAATTAAATAAAATCTGCTTCAGCCGGGTAGGATCGATCAGAATTTCCGAGGGAAGTGGAAACTGATAGTCAATGTGAAATGCTAAACCTTTGTCTCGAGCTCGTGTTCCTACAACCGACTCTATTTGTCCTAATATAGAAAAAAGCGAGGTAGGAATAAATTCAAAGTCTAACTTATTAGCCTCAATTTTACTGAGATCTAAAATATCATTGATAACACTGAGTAAATGACTGCCATTGTCGCCAATAATCTTTATCACCCTGTCTTGTTCGGCTTTATCAATATCGCCCAATAATATCCCATCTGAATAGCCAATGATTGAAGTTAATGGGGTACGTATCTCATGGCTCATTGAAGCCAAGAAACGTCCTTTGGCTAAACTTGCCTCGACTAATTCAATATTGCTTTGCTCAAGTTCCTTATTCAGTTGTTTAAGTTCGTTTGTCCTTTGTTCAACTGTTTTTTCAAGGTTTAGTGTTAAGTCTAAATTTCGAATAGCCACTTCTCTTACCTTTACCGATATAGCAAAAGCAAACAGCAAGGTTTCAAGACTATTTCCTATTAAACCCATTAAATAGATATTTAAGTTGTATGAAGGTAATAAGCCTAGGTTGATAAAGTTACCAACGGCATTAGGCGCTAAAACAGCCAATAAAGCACAGGTAAAGTAACACGCTGTTATTGATCCTCTGTACCAGGCTATTGCCCCTACATATAAGCCTATAAACATAACAACAGAGGTCGATACAGAGGCTAAATATAATCCGATTCCTGGATTGTAGGCGGCAATAAATACTGTTGGAATACAAAGTAATGCCACGGCCTTCAATATAAATGCCGTTTTAGCAGAGGTTTCGTGCATTTTGAGTAACTGAATAAAAAATAAACTATAGAAAACAGCTCCCAGTATAAAACTAGACATCAGCAATGCGGTTGAAACTCCTAAGCCAAGATGCTCAGGTAGACCAAAAATACTCGCCCAGCCGAGAGCAAAACAAAAGGTTGCAAGCGCGTAGTTGAGATATTGATACTGTCTTACCACAAAGAATATGAAAAAATTATAAACTGCTAATGCCATACACACGCCCAAACACAGCAACATGATGACGTTTTCAATATTAAATTGTTGACTCAATTCATTTAAAGCTCTGATTTGGATTTTGATAGGAGCAAAAAAATACTCACTTTTAAATAGCATGAGCACGGTTATGCTGTGCCCCTTATCTAAGGTAATAGGAACGCCATAGTGAAAATCTTGTGAATTTAATTCAAGCTGCCCCGTTGAGATTGTTTGGGCCTTTGAATTGAAGGGGAAATGGTTAAAAATAGAGACGTTTATGTGTTCAACAACTGAGCCAAAAGGGTAAATGAACCAAGCGGTTTGGTCGCCATCATTAACTAATGTAAATACTGTTAAATAAGTATCCCCAAGAGCGTTTGTCTTTTTATGTGGCTCTAATCGGCTGAGTAATCTGTTAAGTTCTGGTAGTGATGTGGGTGTTGAATGTTTTTCAGAATTAACACTGTAAAAAGGTAAACGATTACTGATATCCGTTTGCCCAATTTCAGATAAATTGAAGTGGGGGACAGATTGATTGCCAGCGTGGCAAACCGTAAAAATACTAAAAAAAACAGTCGAAAAAACCAAAAAATAAAAGCGAAAAAAAGTCAAAAAACACCAACATCAGTCTAGCTATAGTGTTTATACCCACAACTTGTTTTTGTGTAACACAGAAAAGTTATGTTAAAACTACGCGGATCCAAAATAATGGCTCAAGCATGCCATAAGCAAGGCTAATTTCAAAAAGAATATAAGAGATTTTTTCTTACCTAATTCGCCGCGTTATTAATAGCGCAAAATACCAAAAATTATCGCAAAAAATGTTTGATCTAACTGATTGTTATTAGTAAGTTTTTTCCCTTGATCGACAGAAGGTAACGCGGCGAAATGGTAAACGCGAGCAGCAAATATAATAAAATATGGCTAACGGTGCAGTGTATTCCTTTTGGTACAGTTGCGACCTATGGGCAAATCGCTGATTTAGCAGGCTTACCTGGTAGCGCTCGTTTGGTAGGAAAAGCATTAGGACTTGCACCTAAAAATCTCAAAGTAAACTGGCACCGAGTTCTACGCTCAAACGGACAAATTGCTTTTCCTTCGGGGTCTTCTGATGCTGATACTCAGCGCGACTTGCTACTTGAAGAAAATGTTGCCGTTATAAACTACCGAGTTAATCTCAAGGTTTTTCAATGGCAACCAAATCTGACTGAGATGCTTATTAAACTACGTTTTTAAATCGGTGTTAGCGTCATTAAGCAAATTTTATTTAACGGCTCTCTGCCTGTTTTAAAATGAGTCTAACTTGATCCGTTGTCACATCGGAGGGGCATACTCCCTTACTCACCAAAGCGACCCTGACCCCCTCGGGATCCTGATTAAAAAACTCAGCGCTGTTTTTTTGTAAATAACGACAAAGTTGGTTTTGCAAATTTCGTGTTAAACAAGACATATTATCACCTTAAACATCAAGGAAATTATTCCCACAGCTAAAAAACTAGACTAACTAAACAGGTCCTGCATAAATCAATCCAAAAAATTAAATTGATATATTTCAACATATTAGTATTACATTGCCTTTTTAAACTACCTGCATGTAAATTATTTTGACATTGTTCTTAGTAAAACTTACTGGCTAGTTGGATATAGCAATCCTGTCGGCCGTTTAATTCATTACTAGATGTTGGTGTGTACAAAAAACATTCAATGTACTTGTTGTATCGTAAGATTCTTTGACAAGTGAGGTGGTGTATTAATTGCCAGCGAAATGTTTTGGTAGGAGATTCAGGCGCTTCTAAATTAGAAGCGCCATAAACCTTTATTATTCAATATTGGCGATCTGCTCGCGCATTTGTTCGATTAATACTTTTAATTCAACTGCTGATTGGGTGATATCGCTATTGATTGATTTCGAACCCAGAGTGTTAGATTCTCGATTAAATTCTTGCATCATAAAATCCAAGCGACGGCCTACCGCCCCGCCCTTTTTCAGTATTTTATGGGTTTCACCTATGTGTGAATTTAAGCGGTCGAGCTCTTCAGCAACGTCCACTTTTTGCGCGAGCATAATCATCTCTTGTTCTATCCGGCTAGGGTCTAGATCAATTTTTGCTTCTTCAAAGCGTGTTAGTATCTTTTCTCGTTGCCATTTAATGACCTCGGGCATGTGAGCTGTCACTTTAACGACTTCAGCGCTGATATTGTCTAAACGCTGTTCAATAAGGGCTTTTAGATTGCTACCTTCAGTCGCACGGCTTGCAATAAAGTCTTGCAAGGTAAGATCAAATTCAGCCAATATTTCGGCTTGAATAGCATCCATATCGGTTTCTTCTGCAGCTATAACACCAGGCCATCTCAGCACGTCCACAGGGTTAACCCCACTTGTTTGCCCTTGATTTTGCACCCATTCTGCTGCTTGCATAATTTGTTTGGCTAGATCTTCGTTAATACTCAGCTTACCAACGGCGGCATCATTGGCGATAAAGCGGAGCGAACACTCTATTTTACCGCGCTGGAGCTTTGCTCTGAAACGTTCCCGGAGCAGCGGTTCCATGCTTTTGAATTGTTCAGGTAATCTGAAAAAGGTTTCTAAAAATCGTTGATTAACAGAGCGGATTTCCCATACGGCAGTGCCCCACTTTGCTTTGCACTCTCGGCGAGCGAAAGCGGTCATACTATAAATCATGATAATTCCCTACAACTTAGATGGTGGCATTATAACCTTGTTGTTTGCTTTAGCAGCAAATAATACTCAAGGCTGTATTTTTTCACCCACCCAAGACGCTTTATGGGTATAATTCGCTTAATTATCTAAATGGAGTTCCACATGCGTCCAAGTGGCAGAACAGCAAGTCAAATTCGTCCCGTAACCATCACTCGTCATTACACCTGTCACGCTGAAGGCTCTGTTTTAATTGAGTTTGGCAATACTAAAGTTTTGTGCAATGCCTCTGTAACCGAAGGGGTACCGCGTTTTATGAAAGGCCAAGGAAAGGGATGGGTCACTGCAGAATATAGTATGTTACCAAGAGCCACACATACCCGCTCAGATCGCGAGGCGGCCCGCGGCAAACAAGGTGGCCGTACCCTTGAAATCCAACGTTTAATCGCTCGTTCTTTGCGTGCTGCAGTAGATCTGAAGCTATTAGGTGAAAACACCATCGTGGTTGATTGTGATGTTATTCAGGCTGACGGTGGAACTCGTACGGCTTCAATCACCGGTGCGTGTGTTGCGTTAGTTGATGCACTAACTTGGATGCGCAGCAAAGGTATTATTAAAACCAATCCAATTAAACATATGATCGCAGCACTTTCGGTAGGTATCTACAAAGGTAACGCGGTGGCTGATCTTGAGTATATCGAAGATTCAGATGCTGAAACCGACATGAATATCGTGATGACAGACACAGGTAAACTCATTGAAGTGCAAGGTACGGCTGAAGCAGAACCTTTTAGTTTTGATGAACTTCAAGAAATGTTGGAGCTGGCTAAACAAGGCTTGCGTGAATTATTTGATGAGCAAAAGTCTGCACTTAACTGAGTGAACGAGAACTAAAAGTAGGAGTTGGTATGCAGGATTATCAGCGCGATTTTATTGAATTTGCCGTAGCGCGAAGTGTCTTAAAATTTGGTCAATTTATTTTGAAGTCTGGGCGAACCAGCCCCTATTTTTTTAATGCTGGCCTGTTTAATACCGGTGGAGATTTAGCCAAGCTTGGTCAGTTTTATGCTCAGGCTCTACAGCGCTCAGGGATTGAATATGACGTACTATTTGGCCCTGCATATAAAGGTATTCCGATTGCCACCACAACGGCAGTGGCCTTGGCGGATAAGCATGGTGTTGATGTTCCTTACTGCTTCAATCGAAAAGAGGCGAAAACTCACGGTGAAGGTGGCAATTTAGTTGGGAGTCCATTGGTGGGTAAAATCATGCTGGTGGATGATGTCATCACTGCGGGTACGGCGATTAGGGAGTCTATGCAACTCATTGCTGCAAACAATGCTCAACTAGCCGGTGTATTGATTGCTCTTGACCGTCAGGAGCGAGGTCAGGGCGAGTTATCTGCTATTCAAGAGGTGGAGCGCGACTTTGCAACCAAAGTGGTGAGTATTATAAGTTTGGATGATTTGATTAGCTATTTAGCCGACCGTCCCGATTTGGATGAGCATTTAATTAACATTAAACAGTACCGCCAAACCTACGGTATTTAAGTTTTATGCTTGAAGTAAATACTAGGTTTTCTAATACAGATTTTCAACTTGATGCTACCGGCTTGCGTTGCCCAGAGCCGGTAATGATGGTTCGCTTAAAAATTCGTGAAATGTCAGTCGGACAAACGCTGTTAGTGATTGCCGATGATCACTCAACTACCCGCGATGTTCCGAGTTTTTGCCGTTTTATGGAACATCAGCTAATTGCCACCGATATCAAGCAAAGTCCTTACCGTTATGTTATTCAAAAAGGTCGCTAAGCGGCCTTTTATCTAAACCTTCACCGCTTCTAACAGTAGGTTAAGTAAAATGTGTTTGTGTTGATGATTCTGACAATGCAAATCTTCGGCGCATAGCTTTTGCTGTTGAAGCAATTTGGCTAACACTGCAACCTTAATTTGAATATCTAGAAAATCATCTTGCTCAAGTTGCTGAGCGTTGTTCAACGTAGACATGATCAATCCCCCATATGCACGTTAGTGGCGCATGCGAGCCTCATAACTTAGATTAAAGCGCGATGAAGATACTTCCATACCTTTCGCTAAAGCCTGAATACAATCTGTAATACAAGCCTGTATCTCTGACTGCTGCTGATAAAGGCTGAGCTCGGGAATTAAACGTTGTTGGGCTGACTGAAAAGCTTGCCGACTCAGCCCAAGTTCTCCTAATTTATGCCATGTATCACCTAACAAAACGGCGCAAGAAGTAAAAGTAATCACTGCTGTTGCTTGATTTTTAGTTGATGTATTTAGCACTATTTCTGCGGTTTCAAAAGCGCAGCCTAAGTAAGGTAGAGCTTGTGACCACAAACCCTGCTCTCGATACCACTGCCCAGTATCTTGAGTATCAGACAAATGTGCAATAGCAGCTTTCGGGTTAGATTGCAGCCAGTGGCGATGATTGGGGCATAAAAAGCGAGTCGTCATAATAGTTCTCCTTGGTTAAATTTAATCTAACGCAAATGAGAATCATTATCAATAACTGTTTTTGTTTTTATGTCTTCGCGTTCAGACTACGTGCATTTCCCTAAACTGAAGGATTGTCCACCGCTTTCAATGACTAAATGGACATCGTTGTCGATGAGGGTTTCTTTACCCAACTGAGCAAGTTGGTAAAAGACGTTTTGATGTAATCTGGCCCATAAATTTCTTCTCACCAGTGCATAAGGTAAAAGCTCGTTATTGACTCTATCGTACATTAGTTTTATTGGATGACTTGACCCGAGTACAAAGCTGTCTTCAAGATTTGTGGTAAAAATGATGTCGCCACTTTGTTGTTGCCATTGAGTGATCAAAAATGGGCTATCAATAACTTTAATACCTACTTTTTCAACCGGTGTAACGAGAAAATAATTGTCGTTTTCTCGTTTTATCACACTGGCAAACATTTTGACTAAGGCGGGTCGAGAAATAGGTGTTCCCATGTAATGCCAGCTTCCGTCATGCTTAACTTCCATGTCAATATCACCACAAAAGGGAGGATCCCATTTTTCTACAGGTGGCAATTTGGCATCCTGAGTGGCTATTTCATGTTGCAACTTTGCAAGGTCAAAATCAGCCATTTTTACAGTGCCTCTTTAATTTCTCGCAATTTTGCTTTTATTCTGCGCATATTTTCTGGCCCGGTACGCAACAATTGTTTTTGCGGTGCTGTTAAGGCCTCTAACTGAGGATCAGCAAATTTTAACATCACGCTGTCATTGTATACTTCAACAGGTACTGGCACCTCAGGCGTATCGAGTAACACGTTAATGGCCTCGGCCAATTTATCGTTAAAATTCTCTGATGGACCGCTAATCTCAGCAAAAATACTATCTAATGCCGGTTTGTATTCAGCGTACAACTCCAATAGTGAAGTACTGTCTATTGAAGTGAGAGCGTCAACATAAGGGGTGTAGCGCTTGTAACTGGCGGGATCGATCCATTGTTTATCAGCTTGTTGAAAGGTTCGGAATGGCTTGTCTGGTTGAACTAAAACCCGATTGTTCGCCGCTATCGTTTCATCCGCTAAGGTATAGGTCATAACAACAAATCTTTTTAATAAAGCGTCGTCAACAATTAAGCGGGCCAATGAATCATAGTCAGATAATTGCAGCAATTTTGTTTTTACCGTGCCGTCACTTGTATCCAATGGTTTTGGCTCAGGGATGGGCAATGGCTCGGGTTCATCTTCCTGCACGACTGGTTCGTCATCAACTGTCACTATTTGAGGCGTTTCTTCAATCTGACGTTCGGGCTCGGCTTGCACCATGGCGGGAGGAGTCACTTCAGAAATCACTGGCTCTGGCTCAGAAGGCCAAAAAATAACAACTAAAATGACAACTATTACAATCGCCCCAATCGCAAAATGAGGTACTAATGATTTACCATTTTCGGTTTCCATGATGTCTCCTTTCATGTTCAATTGTTGAAAAATTGAATATCTAGACTACTTAAAATCACTACAAAATGATATGGCAAGTTCACTTAGATTTGGTTCCAATTATTTCCAAGTCTTTTAAAAAACACCATCGATAATCGTTAACGTATTGTTAACATTGCGCTGGACGCTCTTTGTTAGTCAGCATAAACTGCTTAAGTTGCTAG
Organism: Paraglaciecola sp.; assembly: GCF_030730205.1. Lineage (GTDB taxonomy): Bacteria > Pseudomonadota > Gammaproteobacteria > Enterobacterales > Alteromonadaceae > Paraglaciecola. Next base: position 9,350 of record NZ_JANQVQ010000172.1, on the reverse strand, counting down.
TATGGACTATTTGGTCATAAGCGTAGTTAGGTGTAGAAATGAATTATATTTTATATGCAGTGCCGTTTTTCTTTCTGCTGATAGGGGTAGAGCTCCTATTAGAGAAAGTACGGCAAACACATTATTACCGAATAAACGATGCGATTGTTAGCCTCAGTGCCGGTGTACTAAGTCGCATGTTGGACATAGTTAAAGCGATGGTTCCCTTTACAATTTATGTAGTAATTTATGAAAATTATGCACTGCTGACACTCCCTGATACCTTCATAATCTGGCTCTCGGTTTTTGTTCTATACGACTTTTGTTACTACTGGAACCATCGTTTTGGTCACGAAATAAGCATGTTATGGGCAGCCCACGTTGTTCATCACTCCAGTGAAGAATATAACCTGACGACGGCATTAAGGCAGTCAAGTAGCAGTTTTTTGAGTTGGGTTTTTTATCTACCTTTAGCCATTCTGGGAGTCGAACCCTTATTATTAATCTCTGTCGGAGCACTTAATCTTATTTATCAATTCTGGGTTCACACGCGGCATGTGCCGAAACTAGGTTGGTTTGAGTTGATATTTGTTAGCCCTTCAAATCATCGTGTTCATCACGCGCAAAACGCTGTGTATATTGATAAAAACTATGGTGGTGTGTTCATTCTGTGGGATCGGCTATTTGGTACATTTCAAGAAGAGTTGGCAACGGATCCTGTTATCTTTGGTATCCGAGGTTCGTTAAAAAGTTGGAATCCCTTGTATGCTAATGTGCAGGTCTATGCACAGCTTTGTCGAGACAGTTGGCACACCAAAAAATTGTCTGATAAGTGTCGAGTATGGTTTGGTCGAACTGGCTGGCGGCCTGCTGATGTGAGCCAAGCCTTTCCTATTGTTAAGACTGACTTAAAGCAATTTCAAAAATTTGATATTAGTATTTCACTGTTAAGCAAGATCTATTGTTTAGTTCAACATAGCTTAACTACGTGTATCGGATTACTGTTGCTATTGAATATCAACTCCTTAGCCACGTATCAGCAGATTGGAATAGTATTTTGGGTGTTGTTTGCTAGTTTTTCTGTGGGAATGATTTTAGAAAATAGAGCTTGGGCACCTTGGTTGGAATGGCTTAAGCATTTGTCTTTGCTTTCGGCGCTCTTTGTATATGTATTACCCTTTTGGATAATGTTGGGCCTCATTTTTAGTTTGCTAACCAGTGTGATTATGTTGGCATGGCTGCAATTTACTTACACGCGTACTCAACATGTGATGTCAACTGAAGCGCAAATGCAGTGATCGTTCTGGCGTAAAATGAGGTATATGAATTACCATCAAACGTCTGGTTTATCTATGCAAGAGTCTAAATTTCAATTATCAGAACTAGTACCACACACTACTGTTATCGATAAATTAACTGTACTGTCTTACGAGATGAATTTGTATTTTGTAAGACTACAGATTGCCGAGCAAAATGGTTTGGTTTTTGATAACGCCAGTCCTATGCGTTTTCATAGTTCACAACATATTCGTGATGTATTTGAACCTTACACAGTTGTGAAGGCAGAAATGCGGCATGACTCTCCCTATGATGAGATGATCGGTAATCCTGAATCTGTTCAATACTTAGGTACATTGCCTTTCTCCATGGAGCAGCCATATTAATCAATTACCAAACCCTTATCTTATTGTGTGCAAGGACATAAAATCGCTTTAGTATGGTAGCCTATGCCGATGCAAAGCGAACATCGAGGGAATATATGATGAAAAAATTAATACTGCTTGGTTTTATGAGTCTGTTAAGTGCGTGTGATAGTAATGAGGTAGGTGATATCTCTTTAGGTATATTTACTACCCAAGATATTAAGCTTGATATTATGGTTGATCCAATTGTAACAGGCGTTACCTGTCATATTGCTAGTATTGAAGCTGATTTAAGCTTGTCTGACCCTTCAGATAGTTCAATTTCTTGCCGTCAAACAGGTGAAATTACCGCTGAGATGATAAAAGCTATCGACTTGTCTGACAGCGGCGAAATTGTGTTCAAAAAATCAAAGAGTATCTTTTTTAAGAATATGAAAATTCGTCGAGTTTTTGATTCCAGATCACAAACTTTAATGTATGTGTCTTATTCAACCAAAGAAACATCAGGCAGTTTCAAACACAGCTTGTCAACGGTTCCGTTGTGGGGGACTCAAGCGTATAACGTCCTACCAAAAGCTGACTAGCGATTTAACTTAGTGTTGTGAATAAACAAATATGCATAGTAACAACACATAGAACAAACAATGCCAATACCGAGTATTGAGCCCCAAGCAACGGGGTCGTGCAAAATAAGATCTAACATGATAACTCTCCTTAAATGAGTTTTTACAGTTCAAGGAGAGTGTAATTGTTTCCTCATTTTACGATCTTGATTCAGATCAAATTCGCATTTAATGATCTTGTTTAGCACCAAATTCCACACTCAAAAGTTCCACCGAGTCGCTAAAAGTTAAGGTTTGAATATCCCCCTTTCCTTCGACATTAATGGTGTTAACTTGCAGTGGCCAGATATCTCTTAGCGCATCATTGCGAATAATCATGTTAGTGAGTTGGGTTGGTTGTTCGGTTTCTTGGTATACCCAAAAAAACTTTCCGTCTTTTTCGAAGCCAACCAACTTTAAAGGGAGCGGTGTATTTTTACTGTTAAATAAATAGAAGCGTTTACTGACATAGTCGCTAAACTGCTGCTGAGTCTCTTTTGAGTCAAGAATATCTGCACCTTTGCCAAATATTTCTTTTACTGCATGTTCGGCATCATGAATGTCAAAACGATGCATGATTTCAATGTTATTACTTCTAGGATTAAACAGTACTGTACTGATGGCGGTTTTTTGTTGATGCGCATAAACAGAAGACGCTGCAACTAGCAGCGTCCCCCAAATTAGCGCTAAGCACTTATTTTTCACAATTATTATTGCTCAACTGCTTCTGCTTTAGATTGATCTTCGTCTTTTTCCTCATCTTTTTTCAGCTCAGTCTTAATGTCTTGCATGATGTCGCGAGCCACTTTACTGGTGCTTTTCTTCGATTTATACGCTTCGATACGAGAAGGTATAATTTGACGAGGATAGTGGTTATTATTTACGTTCACGTCTGCGGTTTCCCAGCGAGGGTCAACGGTTACACTAACCAATTCTTTTTCTTTATCCGTAATAATTAACTTGCTCACTGATTTAGCCGAGCGACGCCAAATTTCAGCTGGAATATACTGATTTTCTTTTGTTCCATCAGCAAAGGTTAGCTCCAGTATAATCGGCATAACCAAACCACCAAGATTAGAAAAATCCATTACGTAGTAATTTTTATCTTCTTTTACTGCGCGTTCAAAGGCTTCACGTTCCCATGGTTTTAAGTCCTTGAGAAATTTCTGATAGCTGTTGCGCTCTTTGTTAGTCACAGTAAACCGATCGTTGTCATCGTAGAAATCTTTTAAATCGGCAAAACGGTCAACCCAAAGTTCAATACCTTCAGCTTTATTGCGCTCGTCGGTTAACGACATAGGTTTGTCTAATTCTTGTTGACGTTCACGAGCAAAGTCGATGTCAGGATCTTTTGTATCCAGACGCAATTTGTAAACATTGTCTAATGAAATATCAACATGATCGGTGGTGTAAAACCAGCCACGCCAAAACCAATCTAAATCAACACCAGAGGCTTCTTCCATGGTACGGAAGAAATCTGAAGGCGTTGGACGTTTAAACTTCCAACGTTGAGCGTATTCTTTAAAGGCAAAATCAAACAACTCACGACCTAGGATGGTTTCACGCAGTATATTAAGCGCTGCGGCAGGTTTGGTGTAGGCATTGGGGCCAAGTCTTAATACGCTGTCTGATTGCGTCATAATCGGTACTTGAACACTGCCTTTCATATAATCAACGATATCGCGAGGTTCAACACCCCAAGGAATGGTAGGATCCCATTCGCGACCCGCTACACCATCTAAAAAGCTGTTAATTCCTTCATCCATCCAAGTCCATTGGCGTTCATCTGAGTTAACTGTCATTGGAAAATAAATATGACCAACTTCATGAATAACAACGCCAATTAAAAAGCGTTTTTCAGACTGAGAATACGTACGTGAACCATCTTTTTGTAATTCAGTACGTGGACCATTAAAGGTAATCATCGGATATTCCATACCACCCACAGGGCCATTGACTGACTGTGCAACCGGATAAGGATAATCAAAAGAGAAGCGTGAATAGACCTCTAAGGTATGTACGATGGATTCAGTAGAATATTTTTTCCATAGATCGCCGCCTTCCTTTGGATAAAAAGACATCGCCATTACAAGAGGCTGATCAGAGCCTCCTTGCGCATAGCCTTTGGCATCCCACATAAATTTACGCGATGATGCCCACGAAAAATCACGAACGTTTTTCGCGTTAAACTTCCACGTTTTTTGCTTGTCAGTGCCTTCTTTCTCGTTTTCTAAGGCTTCTTCTTCAGTTACCACAAAAACGATACGATCTGCTTTTTCAGCTTCTTTTAAGCGTTTACGTTGTGTTGAGGTTAATACGCTACTAGCATTTTCTAAGGTACCTGTTGAGCTGACAATGTGATCAGCTGGAACGGTCATCTCTACCTCAAAATCACCAAATTCTAAGGTAAATTCGCCCCGCCCTAAAAACTCTTTATTGGTCCATGCTTCATAGTCTGTGTAAGCGTGTAGACGAGGATACCATTGCGCTAACAAAAAAATGTCATTACCGCCTTCTCGCTCGTCATCAGGAAAATGCTCGTAACCCGCGCGAGCTGATACCGCGTCTTCTTCGACGATGTTAAAACCAAATTCGATAACAAAATCAAACTCTTTGCCAGTTCTTAACGGTTGGGGCAAATCAACACGCATGTTAGTGCCAACAATCACGTAGTGCAGACTTTTTCCTGATTTGTCTTTTACTGATTTAATGTTGTAACCCAATTCATGGTCATCAATAAAATGTTGACGTCGAATAGCCCCTAAGCTTAATTGAGCGGGTTTATCGTTACTTGCTGATTGCGTTGCAGGACCTCGGTTACCGATACCGCCAAAGGTATTGGTTTTTGACGCCATAGAATCGGGACGGTAAACATTTTGATCAAGTTGCAACCACAAATACTTCAAGGTATCGGGTGAATTGTTGTGGTAAGTAATGGTTTCTACCCCATCAAGTCGGCGCTTTTCTTCGTCTAACGTGACTTTAATGTTGTAGTCTACACGTTGTTGCCAGTATTTATGGCCAGGTTCACCCGCTGCATTCCGATAGACGTTTGGCGTGGGAAGTACTTCATCTAGCTGACGAAATTTGTCTTCAAAATCACCCTTGGTCTGTTGGATAGCGGCTTGCGATGCAAAAGAACCCAAGGCTGAAACGGTTATTACCGACAGCACTGTTACTCTTAAGAATTTATTGAACATGTTGTTCCCTGATAAGTCGTTATAATTTTTGTTCAGACGAGGCGCGGCCATAATCTGATAGCGATCACCTTACTATAAATTTAAATAGCTGTCAGTGGCATGGTTTTTCGGTCGAAAGCCCTATTTTTAAGACTGATTGCATCTCTATTCCTGATATATGTCTTAATTTGTTTAAATGAGTCAGTATTTTCCACCATAGCTTATAACAACTAGGCCTTGTTTAATGGGCGGTTTATCGTAATCTCAGCGCATAAATTTTATTGGAGACAATCATGCCCCCCTTTGAGTGGAAACGTGCAGTAATAAAAGTTGGTAGTAGCCTCATTGCCCCAGATAATCAGTGCAGCACGCTTTATTTAGCCGCCATAGCGCGTTTCATTAGCGAGAGTCGGAAAAAGGGTAAAGAAGTGATTTTGGTGTCCTCAGGCAGTGTGGCAGCTGGAAGAGGTAAAATCGCCCATAAACACCGGCCGTCTATCGCTGAAAAACAAGCGATGGCGGCTATCGGCCAAATGCAGATGATGGCCAATTGGGCCTCGATGTTTGACTTTGATTGTGCACAAATTTTGCTGACTGCTGACGATTTACACAATCGAACTCGTTATGTGAATATTAAGAATACTTTGCGCGAATTGTTGAAAAATCAGGCTTTGCCCATAGTTAATGAAAACGATACTGTTGCAACAGCCGAGCTAAAAGTCGGCGATAATGATAACCTAGCAGCTTATACAGCTTTAGTTGCTGAAGCTGATACCTTGATTATTTGCTCAGATATTGATGGTTTATACGATGCTGATCCGCGAAGTAATCCACAAGCAAAACTGATAAAAGAAGTGCGTGATATTACGCCTGAAATTTATCAAATCGCTGGTGGCGCAGGCAGTAGTGTTGGTACGGGGGGGATGCGTACTAAGATTCAAGCTGCTGAAAAATGCGTTAAAAGTGGTATTCAAACCCTAATTGTAAATGGCCGAAACGCAGCTGTTTTTGACGAATTAGCCGCTAACAAATTGCCAGGTACTTTATTTGTACCTAATCAAAGTCGAGAGCGAGCTCGCGATGCCTGGCTCAAGCATAGCCTTAAGACCAAGGGTAGTATCATCATTGATGAAGGCGCTAAGCAGGCTTTGATAAACAAAGGAGCATCATTATTGCCTTCAGGTATCATTGGCGTTGCAGGCAATTTTGTGGCGGGTGAAGCCGTCAATATCGAGTGCAATCAAGTGGTAGTAGCAAAAGGTCTGGTGTTATATAACGCCGCAGATCTGGCCAGTATTAAAGGCCTCAAGAGCAGTTTAATTGAAACAACGCTTGGGTACTCAGTCGGTGAAGCAGCCGTTCATAGAGATGACCTTGTGTTGATATAAGGTGAAATCCACCAGCTGCTCACCTCAAATAATGATCTTGTTGGACAAAAGATCGATAAATAAGGAAACAATATGTCATTTTCTATTTCTCATTCAGCTGCTTTAGCAAAAAAAGCGGCTCGTCAGGTTGCTAATTTATCAGCAGTCCAAAAAAATGCTTTATTGACCGATATCGCTCACTCACTCATTGAACAAACGTCTCAAATATTAGCCGCCAATGACATTGATTTACGTGATGGTAAAACCAACGGTTTAGACAGTGCTATGTTAGACCGCCTAAGCCTGTCTCCTGAGCGTATTAAAGACATTGCTAATGCCGTTTTAGAAATCGCAGCACAAGCCGATCCTGTAGGGGCAATCTCGAACATTCAACGCATGCCCAGCGGTATCCAAGTGGGTAAAATGCGTATTCCTTTGGGCGTCATTGCGATGATCTATGAATCACGCCCTAATGTAACCATTGATGCCGCGGCGCTGTGTTTAAAAGCGGGTAATGCGGTAATTTTACGAGGCGGTAAAGAAGCATTACATTCTAATTTAGCCCTCGCAGAGTCTATTAAACTAGCACTAGAAAAACACGGTTTAGATCCAGCTGCGGTAGTGGTTGTGCCTGATACCGATCGTAAAGTGATGAACGAACTCATGACCCTCAATCAATATGTTGATTTAATAATCCCCCGAGGTGGTGAAGGCTTGATTCGATTTGTCAGTGAAAACAGTCGAATTCCTGTTATTCAGCATTTTAAAGGCGTATGCCACTTGTATGTTGACGATGCGGCAGATGAGAGCAAAGCGCTTAGTTTATTGGAAAATGGTAAAACTCAGCGCACCAGCGCGTGTAATTCATTAGAAACCTTATTAGTACACAAAGACATTGCTGCGAGCTACTTACCTAAAGCCGCGAATTTAATGGCACAACATGGGGTAAAAGTGCATGCTTGTGAACGCAGCCTCGGCTATTTTGAAGGTGCCAGCGCAGCCACTGAAGACGATTGGCATGCAGAATATTTGGCCATGGAAATTGCTATTCGGGTAGTAGACGATTTTGAGCAAGCCATAGAGCACATTGAGGATTATGGTTCAGGCCATACTGAAGTTATCGCAACGCAAGACTACTCCAAAGCTCAAACTTTTATTCGACGTATTAACTCAGCAGTGGTGATGACGAACGCCTCTTCTCGTTTTTCTGATGGTGGGCAATTAGGTTTAGGCGCAGAAATTGGGATATCCACCAGCAAGCTGCATGCTTATGGGCCAATGGGAGCGGAATCACTTACTACAGAGAAGTTTATTGTAATGGGCGAAGGTGAAGTACGCGCTTAATACATCGACGCAACATGACAACAAAGCACTATCTGTTTGATTGGGGTAATACCCTTATGGTGGATAACCCCAATTATTCAGGGCCAATGTGTGACTGGCCTCGCCTAGATGTTATCGCCGGTGCTAAAACTTATGTAGAGAGGCTGTCTCAACAAGGTCGATGCCACTTAGCGACTAACGCTCGTGATTCCGGGCTAAACCAAATTCGGCAAGCCCTACAAAAAGCCGGTTTAAATGCGTATATTGATCAGGTGTTTTGCTATGAAAATTTAGGCTGTGGCAAAAACGACACTCATTATTTTCATGCAATTCTTAGGCACCTCGATGTAACCGCATCTGACGTCACCATGATTGGCGACTCATTAGAAAATGATATTTATCCTGCCTTGTCGGCAGGTTTAAAAGCCCTTTGGTACAATCCGCATCGACATCCGATTCCTATTGCGCTAGCCTCACATGTTCACTTTGGGGAAGTTGGTGCGTTTATATGAGTAATACTCTTGCTGGAAGCTGTTTATGCGGCACAGTTACATTCAGTTTAAAGAACGAGTTTAAGTGTTTTTATTTATGTCACTGCCGACAATGTCAAAAAATAACTGGCTCAGCTCATGTCGCACACTTATTCACTCAGCCTGATAACATTCAATGGTTTAGCGGCGAAGAAAATATCACACGTTATGATGATCCCAAACGCAGCTTTAGCAAGGTGTTTTGTGCACAATGCGGCTGTGGTTTGCCCTTTGTGAATAAAAGTGGCAACGCACTCATCGTGCCTGCAGGCGTTTTGGATGACCAACCCACGATAACGCCAAGCCATAATATCTTTTGGGCCGAAAGAGCTGCTTGGTACGATGCAGCTTTATTGGCAAAGCATTGTGTTGGCTTTCCAGAATGAGTTAGGCTAAGGACTTAGCCTAACCAAATAGAGAAAATTACAACAATGCAGAAAAAACTCGCCTTACATAACTCCTTTGACTGGCTAATGGCGCTTCTATCCTGTGTAGGAGCTGTGGCCGTGTTGCAGACCTTTATTATTGGTAAGCACTACATTATTCCCACTGTTATTTTAGTACTCACGGTATTATTTGGAAATCTTGCGTGGTTCGGTTTGCACAAACGTAAGTGGGCTAATTTAGTTAATTTTTGGATTGGCTTTCTACTGACGGCACACTGCTTTTTTGCTTTATTTTGGTCAGTAAAGTACCGAGCCATACTAGGTGATCAATTTGAGTTAGT
>NZ_JANQVQ010000171.1 GCF_030730205.1 Paraglaciecola sp. | reverse complement strand
TTTATCCAGCCTTGGATTACGTTTGCAATCATACTGCCACTGACTAATTTAAAGTTTTGTGTGTCGCTGGGCATTACGTTGTGGCCGTCTTGCGCCACCATCAATCCTTGCGGAAATTGTGGGCCCAGCGGGGTTGATACTATTTCTATACCATCTGTTTCGGATACGCCGTCGATCATTTTGTCTAAGTCCATGGCGATCTGAAAGCTGCCTAAATAGCGATTGTTGTCTTCAAGGGCAAATACCGCATAGCTGTTGTTACCTTGGCTGGAGGCAATTAAATAGCGTTGTTTGTTCATCTGATAGATGGCGAGGCCTTCAACATCAGCTACAAAGTTATCTGCTAAAGGCGCAATCAGCACTGGCATGCTTTTAGTCGGCATGGCCGGTACTTGCCAAATACCGACTGCTTCTTCACCAAAGTATAACTGCCCACTGTTATCGTCTGCCACGCAGCCTTCGGGTTGGCTGGCGACGTTAAATTCACGTACCAGTGTGCCGTCAATCTTGCCATTATTAGTATTGAGCTTGTATTGCTGAAAACGGCCATTGGTGTCATTCACAAACACATAGTAGTGGTTGTTTGATTGATACATACATAAGCCGTAGGTGTCGTCTAAGTCGGTAGGGATGTCACTTAACCAACTGACTTCACCCGTAGCAGGGGCGATGGCAAACAAGCTGAGGCTTTTGTTGCTGCGGTTGCTGGCGGCAGCAATATCAATGGTTTGGCCATTAAGCGTAAAACCATAACGCACATCAACATTATTAACGCGGCCCATATCCAATTGTTGCAGCAGTTTGCCTTGTAGGTCATGTACCATCAAACCACGCTTTTTATTGGTGGCCAAAATACGGCTTTGTCCTGGATGCTGGCGGTTAACCCAAATGGCAGGATCATCGGCAGCATCGCCCGACGTGCCTACCGGTGTGGTTTCTGCCGCAGGGAGTACTTGGCTAAATACCTGATGAGTCGCTGTACCTTTAGGCAAAGTGATATCTATCTTGGCGTGATAGTAACCACCACTTTCGTCGTCGAATAAACCGATGTTTAAGCCTTGCTCAGTGCTAAGGGCGACGGCACTTTCTACCGCTTGAGCTTGCTTGAGCGGATAGAAGCTTGCTGATTTAGCCTGCGCTGGATCAATAATCCATATGCCCTGTTGCTCTGGTGTGCTAACCAATAAGCTGCCATTGTCGAGTACATTAACTGAGGTGACCTCACCCTCTAGTTGACCAAATTCACCGGTCGCTGCAACAAGCTCACGTTGCAATTCGGCTTCAGGATCAGCCGAATAGCGCCACACGCCAATGTTGCTTTCAACCAGGTAAAGAACATCACGCTTATCATCCACGGCACAGGATTTAATTTCGGGTACACCCACAAAATCACGCAATAGCACATCACTGATGCCTTGTTGATTTCCGTCTACCACAATGCGCTGGCTTACTTTGCCCTGTTCGTCAGCCATAAACAGTGCGGTATGGCCTTGGGGCATGGTGTACCAACATAAGGTTTCGATGGCGGCGCTGGGTTTAATGGTCGTTAGTAAGCTAAATTGCAGGGTTTGCCAATCTAAGCCTAGGATCAGCACCTGGCCATTTTCTTTGTTGCTGGTGGCGATTAAGCCAAGTTTTTTGCCATCAAGGCTCACATTATCGCGCCAATCAAGCGCTTCCATGGAGCCTGCAAAGTGGCTAAGCGTTTGGCCTTGTTCATCAGTGAGCAGAATACCTTGCTCTTCACTGGTCAGTAGCCAATAGCTTTGCTGTTGATGTTTTATCGGAAACGCCACTTTGCCTTTTATATTGTTATTCACCTCAAAAGGTGTCATTTCAAGAGCATTATTTGACTTTAAACTGACTGCCATGCGGTTGTCAGCTAGGTCGTTATTTACCTGACATCCGGCGAGTAAGCAGGGCACTAAAAGGGCGGTAAGTAGACTTTTTTTCATCATTAGTCCTTATTGATTTTGTATTGATACAGCACGTTGCCAGTGCTGCTTATAAATTGGGTAACTAAGGTATTTTGGTTAACAGATACTGCCGCAAAACCTGCCGTTGATTGGGCAAACTTGGCAAATTCACTTTGTTTAACGGGCCGAACTTCAGAGCCTGCACCTGAGACAAAATGAGCTACAGTCGTGCCTTTGGGCTGATTATGTTGTAGGTCGTGTTCGTGACCAGCGTAATAGGCATCCACATGGTATTTTTCAAAAATCGGCTCAAGCACTTGGCGAATGCCATCGGTTTCACCATAACGTTTGCCGCTTGAATATAAAGGGTGATGCCCAATCACTATTTTCCACTTAGCCTGAGATGTTGACAGTTTATGCTCTAACCAAACTAATTGTTTTGGCCCATCTTGTTTTTGGGTTTCAGCGTATTTGGCTTCATTTTTATATTCTGGGTTTAAAGGATTGGTATCTAAAAACACCAACAATACAGATTGCCCACCTTTTAGCTCAAAATTAAGAGCGTAATAGGGAGCAGGCATGTTCCAGCGGCGGCTAATATTGCTGTAGTCGATTTGCGCTTGCCAGTTACCGCGGTAATCGTGGTTGCCTAGCGTGGCATACCATTCTTCAAATAAGTGCGGGCCTGTGTAAATGGCTTCATACGAGCTATACCAGTAGGGATCATTGACTGAAGCGATGCCGTTTGAATAAAAATTATCGCCGGTGGTCACAATAAAATCGCCGTCCATTTGTTCCATGGTGATGTCCATCCACTTAGCCACAGCGCGTTGCTCATAGTGGCCATTACGGCCCCAGTCGCCTAACACTAAAAAATTTAGGCTTTTGGGTGTCGTGCTTAATTGCTCAATGTGATGTTGTTGGTAGTAGGCTTCGTCGTAGATTTCTTGGGCTTGTGATTGACCGCTGCAGAGTAATAAAGCGGCCATAAAAACGGCTTGTAATCTTATGCAATGCAAAATTGAGCGGGGTAAAATCATGATTTTCTCCGTTAATACTTAAACAGCTAAACGCGCCAATTAATGGCACGTTATTGTTTGTAAATAAAGCTGGGTTT
>NZ_JANQVQ010000170.1 GCF_030730205.1 Paraglaciecola sp. | reverse complement strand
CCCTTGTAGGAGGTCGTTCACGGCCGAATTCTTTCACAACCAATCAATAACCGTGGCAGCGCTCTACAACATCAATACTGAATTCTCACCATAAAAAAGGCGCCTTACGGCGCCTCACAGGTCACACACACAAAAGAGGTTTAAAAGCGGGCTTTAAATTGCACGCCAAAATAACGGTCGGCATCACGTGGGATCTGATAACGAAAACCGTCGCCAGAGTAGGTGGTGATAAAGCTTTCATCCGTTAGATTTTTACCGATTAAGGTCACGCGATAGGCATCATCATCAAACGAGAAGGCCAAGCTTGCGTTTAGAATACCGTAATCGGGTAACAAGGCTTCCGGGTTGCTTTGGGCCGTTGCGCCCGGTGCGCCAGCAAATATTTCGTCGGTATAAACGTATGAGCTGTTTAAAATGACATTCATATCAGCCAACTCCCACGTATATTCACCGACTACTGAATATTTCAAATCGGGGGAAAACGGTAAGTCAGCACCTGACCGACCATCACAGGTTGCAGAGCCAACTGGACATAAAAACTCGTCAACTTCGGCATCAACACTGGCAAAGCCGCCTGACAAGGTAAAACTTTCAGATACTTGCCACAAAACGTCGGCTTCAATCCCTTGAGTGATCACCGAACCTGCGTTGGTTAAGCGGGTAATGGTCACGCCATCCAATAATTCTGAATTATTGGCTTGAAAGCCATCGATTTCGGTACGGAATATCGCGGCGTTAAAAATCAAATCACGGCTAGCAAACTTATATCCTAACTCATAGGCATCAGATGATTCTTTGCCAATGGGCAAGGTATCCGTAGGGTTCATGTTATAAAACACGTTAAACGCTGGCCCTTTGTAGCCTTGTGAGTAAGTGGCATACACCATGCTGTCTTTATTGATGTCAAACTGCGCACCAACCTTAACGGATACGTTAGTTTCATCGGTTTTGCCGTCGAAGTTAGTGGCAAAATCACGTACACCAATACCACCTCGGCCATATTCATCGTTATTGTAACGGTTATGTTCAAAACTCACTTCGTCGTCGGTGTAACGCATACCAAAGAGTAAACGGAAGTCTTCATTAATGTGATATTTACCGTCTGCAAATAAGGCCCAGTTATTAAATTCTGTATTCATAAACGCTGTTGCGCTAACGATATCGTTGCGGTTACACGATAACAAATTATCAGCAATGAATTGGTCCGCTTGTTCGGCGGTAGGCGCGTCTTGGCCTAACTGCGTCGACAAGTAGTTTTGAATAGTGGTGGTTAAGTTACCCGAACAACTGGCGTCGCGAGTAAAGTTACGCTCAGATTGTTGTTTCCACCAGAAAAAGCCCACTTGATACTCAAGATCATTGCCTGTGGGCGAAGCGAACCTGAACTCCTGTGAGGTTTGTTTCCAGTTTTGAATACCGGTGTCGTGCAACAAAAACGTGCCCGTTGGTATAGGTTGGGTACCACCGATAGAAGTAAAGTCACCTTCACGTAGCTCGGTATTATCCCAGCTACGATACGCGGTAATTGACGTAAATTCGTGTGAACCAATGGGTTTGTCTATTTGCAATGAAAAGCCGGTGGTTTCATCAATTGTGCGAGTTTCAAAATCATGGTCTATTTTACGTTGATCAAAGTCGAAGTCGCCCGATCCGGTGCTGTTTGGCAAGGCTTCTGAGCCAGGATGACGGCCACTTGGGGTTAATTCTAAATCGGCACAACAATTGTCGTTTGACTTCATGTTTTCAAAAATAAACAACATGTTGGTGTCGCCCGCTGCTTCATAATTCAGCATGGCACGCACACCTTCTTTGTCATAACCATTGGTCATTTCATTGTTATGAACGTTTTTAATATACCCATCAAATTGCGATTTAAGAACGGTAACACTGCCAAAGGCATTGTCGTTCAACTCACCTGAAACACTGGCTTTTAAACGGTATTCGTTGTCTTGATACAAGCTTAATTCGGCATTACCTTCAAATCCTGCGGTGGGCTTTTTGGTTGAAATATTAACAACACCTGCTGAGGCATTTTTACCAAATAACGTCCCTTGCGGACCACGTAATACCTCAATACGTTCTAGATCATAGAGGTCAATAAAGGCTTGGCCAGAACGACCTAGCACCACGCCATCGACGACGGTAGAAACACTGGGCTCTGCTGCCACACTAAATGAAATTGTTCCAATACCTCGAATGGTAATGGCTGAGTTACGATTGGTATTGCCTTTTCGAAAACTCACTGACGGCACTAAGGCTTGTAAACCTTCGATGTTAGCCGCAAAAGCTGCATTAATTTGATCTTCACGCAGCACTGAAACCGCCACGGGAACTTCGTTTAGGTTCTCTACACGCTTTTGTGCTGTCACCGTGATTTTTTCGAGTAATCCTTGATCTTCTTTAGGGGCTTCCTGTGCCAACGCCGCTGTGCTTATAGCGACGTAGCTACTTAAGGCTAACGCCGCGCTAATGCTGCTGTTTAATCTACTGAGTGTGAATCGCATAGTGTGCTCCAGACATTGTCTTTTTTGTTGTGTCTCATGTTGTCCCGTTATCTCTTAGCCGCCAATCAGCTCCATGTCTTACGCATCTGCCGTTAGCTGAGATAGCTCATAAACTGTCACCTTATCTTTTGTCTTATATAAGACAAAAGATAAGCTAACGAATTTGTAAAGCAATTGCAATTATTTTGTTAATTAAATTGACTATTTAGTCATCAAAAACAACACACCTGAGGACTAAGCATTTACAGAGCAGGATCAGCGGAGCATTGAGCCACTGCACTATCGAGCAGATTGAGCCAGTCATTGCCAAAGCGCTGGGCAAACCAGGGGCGCATCTGACTACTTGCTGCAATAAAGGCTTGTTTTTCGACATCAGAGGGACGATAAATCGTGCCGCCTGCGGCTTCAAATAAACGGTAGGAGTTTGCCTCTTGGTCTTTAACAAACTGATTGGCGGTGGCGGCTTGAATTTTAAAGCCCTCTAACACAAGCTGTTGAATATCACTGGGCAAGGCTTGCCACGCAGGCTCTGAAAACCACCACAAGGTGGCCATGTAAGAGTGTCCGTCTAGTACAACAAATTTAAGGTGTTCTTCTAGTTTGGCGCCAATGATATCTTGGATACCGTTTTTACTGCCTTCAACCACTCCTGTAGCCAGCGCGGTATAGAGTTCGGCCCATGAAATAGGGGTTGAATTAGCGCCTAACTGGCGTACTAACTCTTGTTGAATGTCGGCTGGGGTGGTGCGGATCTTTAAACCCACTAAATCTTGAGGACTGTGAACTGCCTTTTTGGTGGTAGCAAAATTACGCCAACCACCGGTGTTTGATACCCCCAGTAAACGCAAATTCAAACCTTGGGCTAATACTTGCTTGCGCATTTCGTCCATTAAGGGGCCAGCTAAAACACACTCAGCTTGCTCGTCATTACTAAATACATAAGGTAAATCGATAACTTGAGCCGGACTGAAAAAGTTACCTGTGCCACCTGCGGTACTCGGAAAAATTTCTAATACGCCTTTTTGTAAATTACCAATACATTCTGGCACACTGCCACAAAACTGGCCGGACGGGTAAAGCTGTACCTCTACCCTGCCCTGACTGTGTTGTTCAAGGTAGTGTTTAAAAGCCACTAAACCGACATAGTCCTCATCTTGAGTAGAGGCTTGAATCGACGCTTTAATCGTATATTCGGCGTGGTTTGTGGTGCTGTTGATTAAACCGATGCCGCAGGCAACAACCACACAACCGTAAATAAACAGCAGCACTTTGCGTTTCATTGGCATATCAAGCAAATCCAAACCAGCGTGGCAAGGTCATTGTCAGCGCAGGAAAATAGGTAATTAAAAAGATAACCAAGGCTTCTACCGCCAAAAACGGTAACATTTCGATGGCGATGTTTTCGGTTTTTTCACCCGATACAGATGCAGCGACAAACAGCACCAAGCCCATGGGCGGTGTGGCTAAACCCACGGTTAAGTTGACGCACATGATCACCGCAAAGTGCAGAGGGTCAATGCCCAGCGCAATAAAGATAGGCGCCAGTACTGGGCCCAAAATTAAAATAGCTGGGCCGGCATCTAAAAACATGCCAATGGCAAATAAAAACAAGTTAATAATAAGCAGCAACAATAATACGTTATCGGTGATACCAATAATGTTTTGCGCCATTAAATCAGCCATACCCGAGACGGTAATGATCCATGCAAAGGTCACGGCAGAGCCGACTAACAATAAAATAGTGCCCGACTGGATCGCCGAGTTTACCAATATGCTTGGTAAGGCTTTCGTTTTAAGGGTTTTGGTAAAAAACAGGGTGATAATCAGGGCATAACCGGCTGCAACTGCGGCCGCTTCAGTGGGCGTAAACACGCCAAGTACAATACCGCCTAGCAAAATAACGGGGGTTAATAAGGGTAAAAATGAGCCTTTGAGTGCACTGCCGCGCTCATGCCACGTTGCCTTCGCGTTGGCCACCGGATAGTTGCGCTTTTTAGCAATTCGGCTGGTTACCATCATTAAACCCACGCAGATCATGATGCCCGGCACGATGCCCGCGAGAAACATGCCAGCCACTGATACATTCATAATAAAGGCATACAAAATCATGATGCCTGAGGGCGGAATGATTGGCCCAATCACCGACGATGCGGCGGTGATTGCAGCGGCAAATCGGCGACTGTAACCGTTTTGCTCCATGGCGGGGATCAGCATTTTACCCAAAGCCGAAGTATCAGCTACCGCCGAGCCCGATAAACCCGCAAACAATACTGATGACAAGATATTAACCTGAGCTAAACCACCGCGGTAATGGCCAATCAGGGTTTGACTAAAGCGGACGATAGACTGGGTGATGCCGCCTTGATTCATTAATTCACCGGCCAAGATAAAAAACGGCACTGCCATCAATGGAAACGAATTCATGCCTGAATACAGGCGTGTTAACAAGGCAGAAAAAAACACCTCGTTACCGTCAATAAGCAAACTCACACCTGGGCCTATAAGCAAGGCAAATACCACGGGTGTACCCGCAGTAAGCAATAAAATAAACACCCAAAAATAACTTAAAGACATACTAGCTCTCTCGCTGACTGGGTGAATTAAACAAACAAGGTATTTGCTCAAGTAGCTTTTCACAGGCCACCAAACCAATAGAGCCAAAGGCAAAGGGCGTACACAAATAAAAGTAGGCGAGCTTTACAGGGAGAGATGAAGCGTAGATTTGCCACCCTCCTTGAACAAAGTCGAGACTTTCCATTAAAAAGATCCCGCTGACTAAAAGCACAAGTAAGGAAATTACGATATTACTCAGTTGATACAAAACCTTAGGCAGCGCATCAGCAAACATATCGATTGAGACATTGAGGTTTTCACGATACGCCCAAGGCGCGACTAAACAGGCAATCCAGACCATAAAAAACTTGGCTAATTCTTCGGTCCAGCCCAAGGAATTATTCAAGCCATAACGAAACACCACTTGTGCAATAATCATCACCAGCATGAGGGCAAGCAGCACACCGGCGATATTTTTTGCTACATGGCTAATGGCAAAATTGAGTTTGCCCAAGCCACCTTGCAGCCAAGCTAACAAGCAAGTTGCTCCCTTACATTGGAGGTAAGACTCATACTTGCTTGCTCCAGTAATGACTCACCACAGGCTGATTACCTAATTGCTCGGTATGTTCAACATCGGGTCCGATGGGTAAATCGTGACCCGCTTTAACAAATACCGCGATGTCGTTTAAACCTAAACTAAGACGATGAATTTTGGCGCCAGTAAATACCTGCTTATCACTAAAGGCTAACCATTCGCCCTCTGGTAAATAAAACTCCACTTCGCCGCCTGGCTGCACACACGGCACTACCAGCAAACTATCACCAAACATAAATTGCAGCTCAAAACCCCAGCTTAGCCTGTCTTGAGGAAACGCTAAGGCCATGGCGCGCATCAAAGGCAAGCCGGTTTTACTGGCTTGTTGCATGGTTTGATATATGTATGGCAGCAGTTGGTAACGTAAAATTAAGGCCCGATTAACCGCCTCCTCTGCTGCAAAGCCATAACTCCATGGTTCACGTTGGCCAATACCGTGCAAACGCATGTGAGCAGAAAACACCGCAGTTTGTGACCAACGAACAAACAGCTCTGGGTCGCGCATGTCTTTATAAAAACCACCTACGTCAGTGGCAAAATACGGTGCACCTGACATGCCCCACGACAACGCCCCGCGAATACTGCCGACCAATCCGCCCCAATCAGCTTGTGGATCGCCCCCCCATTGACTGGGATATTGTTGCGAGCCAATCCACGCTGAACGGCTAAATAAAAATGGACCTGATTGGCTGTATTTCTGCGCCGCTTGGTAAACACAGCGGTTGTACAACAAACTATAAATGTTGTGCAAACGCATGCCAGAATCACCGTTGTAGGCTAGCATATTGTCGTCTTCGACTTGCTCACCAAAGTCGGCTTTGATCATATCAATGCCCAGGTCAAACAAGGGTTTGTGTGATTCTAACCAAAAGTTAAAGGCATCAGGATGGGTAAAATCCACAATGCCAGACTCTGGTAAGGGTGTGAGCACCTCAGCAAAGGCGCTCATGTCCCATTGATAACGATAGGCCTCGCCCGTACGCTTGTCAGTGAGCAACCAGCCTTTGGCTGCCATTTGCCCAAACAGCGGATTGGCTACCGACACCAAGGGATATTCCCAAATACATACTTTAAAGTTTTGCGCTTTTAACTGCTTGATCACTGCCCCAGGATCAGGGTAACGTTTGGCATCCCACTCAAAAGCAAAGCGTGTATCGGTGTCTTGCCAAGCACGGCCATCAAGGGTAATCACATCGCAAGGCATTTTGTGCTCTCGCACCGCTTTGGCAGTGGCCAGTAGTTCTGGCACATCACGATAATAAGCTTTAGACAAAATAAGCCCTAAGCTCCAAAACGGCGGCACGGGGGCTTTGCCCGTCAATTGCGTGTAATGTTCAATTATCTGCTGTGGCTGCTCGCCACGTAGAATAAACAGGTCGAGTTCCTTATCTTCAACCAAAATGCTGTAACCACGGTTCGACCATGGCGCATAACCTACCGCGTGGGTCACCGGTGATGGAGTATGCACAAACACGCCCCAGCCATGTGGACTCCAGCAAAAAGGGGTGTTTTTATACGATATTTCAGCGTTTACACCTAAGGCGTCATGGTTAAATGAGCGCAACAACTGTCCCCGTTTATTCAGTCCTGCCCATTTTTCGCCTAGTCCATAAACCGGCTCTTCTGGCGCTAAGTCAAAACTAAACAGCCACCCTTGTGATGTTTTAGCCATAGGCGGTAAACGATATTGGCGTACAAAGTGGCCGTCGTTGGGCGTACGTTGCACTAAGGTGTCACCATGGAATAAGGAAAAGGCAAAGGGTGTTAGTTGGCAGCGCAATTGCCACTGACCACTGATGATCTCGATATGCTCGGCGTCTTGATTAACGCTACAAATCAATGTTTGAGGCAGACTTTGCAACATACCGTAGTGATTGTCGCTTGGTTGGCCTGCGCGAAAACGCATGCCAATCTCATAAAATTCGACGCTGATAGGGCCTTCAGAAGTTGGGATAATGACAGCACGTTTGTTTTCACACAGCGCAGCCTTGCCACTAATTTCCAGTTGTTTTACGCCATTCCAATTAGGAGCACTGCAGTCGAACATGTCTTATTACCTTTTTATTTTTGACTCTGATGCCTTCAATAGCATGAAAATTAGTCGCGTTGGGCTAATTGCCCAACTACATTCTTATATAAGACATAAGTTATAACAGTGTTAATTTATTGTCAACGAACTTAAGGTGACATCTGTGCTTGTTTCGCTTATGGTCTTTATTGAAAAGAAATATTGTATAAGACCTAATGAATTACTATCCTGAAGGTCTTGAATTCTGTGGTGGTTAAGGTAGCAGTTTAAACTATGAATGAAACCCGTTTTGACAACAAACTAAGCAGTACCGGTCCGGTTTTTAAACCGCTTTATAAGCAGGTTGAAGAACACGTTAAACAATTGATTGTTGAACAGCGTTGGAAACCCGGTGATATGTTGCCAAATGAGTTTCAATTAGCGGCTGAACTTAATGTCAGCCAAGGCACCATGCGCAAAGCCTTAAACAGCCTAACCGATACCAAAGTGTTAATGCGCAAACAAGGTGTGGGCACTTTTGTTTCTGAGCATACTGCGCAAAATGGCTTGTTCCGCTTTTTCCCTATTATTGCTGATGGCAAAAACCCAGAACTACCCAAAGCAGAATTACTGTCTATCGACACTCAAGTACCTGATGCTACGGTGTGCTCGGCGTTAGAATTGAGCAACAAAGATCAAGTGATAGTGATGCGACGCAGACGTTTATTAAACGACGAATACTGCATTGCTGAAACCATTTACCTGCCCTATGCGTACTTCAAAGCCTTAGTCGATATGACAGATATCCCGCATACCTTGTATCACTTCTATCAAACCCACTTTAACTTAACAGTGCATAGCACCAAAGACGCGATTAAGGCGGATATTGCCAATCGCAATGATGCAGAACTGCTTGGTATTCAAGCCGGTGAGCCTATTTTAAGTGTCCAGCGCACGGCCCATTCATTAAACGGCAAAGCCATGGAGTTTCGTATCAGTCGCTGTCGCAGTGATAACTATCACTATTTGGTTACTCTCAACTAGAGCGAGAGTTTTTTGCAGCACTGCGCTGTTTTTAGGATGAGCTTAACGCCTTTAGCGCCATGTATTGACGAGCATAAATGTCTTGCGCGTCTTGCTGGCTGAGCAAGGTAAAATTAACTTTATCGCCCGCCACCAGCTGGCCTAATGCAAAATGATCTGCGCTGATCACATTAGCAATACGCGAATAGCCGCCAATAGTTTGACCATCAACACTTGAAATGATCGGCAGACCAGAAGGAGGGATTTGCACACTACCTTGGGTCAAACCGCTCGATACCAACTCTTGCATGTTCAGCTTAGTCAGGGGCTTTGCATCAAACCGTAAGCCCATGCGATTTGAATCACTGCGCAATACATAAGTACTGGAATAAAACTGCGTGAGCTGCGCCTCACTAAAATGTTCAGTTTCAACACTAGGCACGCAGCGTAATAGATAACTACCGCTGTAGTGTTGCTGTAAAACTTTTGGCAATGTTTTGATTTTTCTTACTTCGCAGTGACTGAGTATCACACGGTCACCCTTTTGCAAGGCGCGACCTTTAAACCCAGCAAACTGCGCAGCAAAGTGGGTTGAGTAGCTATTTAGCACGGGCGCGCAATCCAGAGTTGCAGCAAAAGCCAAATAGGCCCTTGCTCCTTGTAAACGCTGGGTAAAATGCAAGGTATCACCCGCCTTGACCTGAATGCTCTGGTTAGTGTTGACCGCTATTCGCTTTCGGTCTTCACTGGCAAGATAAATGTCAAATTTAGCACCGCAAATGGCAATCGTGAGGGCTTGGGTAAAACGCAAGGTTGGCCCTAACAAGCTAATTTCGAATACCGGGTGCTCAAGCGCATTGCCAACCAACCAATTAGCGAGTTGCATTGACAAATTATCCATAGCACCGCTTTTTGCCACGCCTAAATGCATATGACCTTGACGACCTAAGTCTTGAATCGACGTTTGTAAGCCTGGGCTAATCACCTCAATACTCATGTTGGGGTGTGCCTTATTGCTTCGAAGTCCGCTGCCGAAATGGCAGTAAAGCGTATTTTATCCAATGGTTGAGCAACGCAAGGTGAAGGCAAATTAGGATTGAACAGGGTAATAGGCGTTCGGCCAATAATGTGCCAACCGCCCGGTGTTTGTTGCGGATAAATGCCTGTTTGATTGCCGCCAATACCCACGCTGCCTGCGGGAACTCTGGCACTTGGCGTGGTTTTACGCGGACAACTTAACCGAGGATCGAGGCCGCCTAAATATAAAAAACCCGGTGAAAACCCCAGCATATGAAGTAAATAATCGGTATTGCTATGAAGTGCGATCACCTGCTCTACGCTCAAGTCACAGGCCTGTGCCAGGCTGATAAGGTCGGGTGCATACGCTTGTTCATAACAAACAGGGATCGTGATGAGTTGCGAGTTTAAATCTTGCTCGGGTAAGTCATGGCGTAAGATCCTTTGAAGTTTTTCCATGATCTGTTGCTGATGAGCGGCTAAGGGCAAGTAACACAGGGTCAAACTTTGATAGGCAGGAATAATATCTGTCACTAAGCCAGCAAATTCCTTGGCACATAAACGCGACAAAACTTGTATGTGGCGAGTCAGTTTTTCACTGACTTGCGCCGTAAACACCACACTCAAGCCGGCATCACCATTGGCCACAATTCGATAAGGCATCGTATTCACCTTAAGCAATAATCCAGTTTTTGGCGCTGAGGCGATCCTGTAACGTGCTCGCAAGGTGTAATGCTATTTGACTGTCGCCATGCAAACATAAGGTGTCTACCTCTAATTGCAGTTGCTTGCCGTCAAATGTTGTCACAAGCCGCTGGTTTAGTATAGCCAGCACCTGCTCGATACACTGTTCACTATCGGTGTAAACGGCTCCGGCTTGCGTTCGCGGTGCTAATTGACCAGTACTTAAGTATGCCCGGTCCATAAAACCTTCAGCTAAAAAAAGTAAGCCATGCTGCTGGGCGGCTTGTTGCATAGCTGCCTGTGGTAGGCCCAGTACCGCTAATTGAGCAAAATGCTGTGCCACCATTTGACAAATGTGTGAGGCAAGTTCCAAGGATTGCTCTGCATCATTATATAAGGCCCCATGCAATTTAATATGTTGCAATTCTATACCTAGTGCTTGAGCATGTAGCTGTAAATCCTTTATTTGCGTTACCAACGAATCAAGTAGCTCAGACCTAGCTATATTTAAAGAAACACGTCCAAAGTGGTTTTTATCGGGATAACCTGGATGCGCGCCACACAACAAGCCATGTGATAGAGCATTTCTCAGGGTTATTGGCATGGTCACATGATTGCCAGCGTGTCCGCCACAGGCGATATTACAGCGAGACAAAAAAGGCATTAGTAAAGCATCTTGCTCACAATCGGCTATTGTTAGCCCCTCTCCAAGATCACAGTTAATGTCAACGCTGCGTATTAATGTTGTCACTTTTTTCTCTTTTAGCCTGTAGCAATAACAAAATATTCCCATGAAGCGGGCGCAAAACCAAGATTCATTTGCACAAGACAAGGCTGGTGCAAAAATTACTACGTAAAAATTGAAATAATCGTTACTCTACAAGATACTCGCTATACTCAGTTCCAATGAATATTTCAACGCGGTTTGACCGCCACAGCACACCAATTAAAGGACAGTAAATGGAGCGCAGCGTTGCTGAATTAGTCAAACATATCGGCAAATTTTTAGGCACAAGTTCTGAAGCGTATGGCATTTTTAATGGTGAAGATCATCTCATCGGCTGTAACCACGCTTTCGCAAATTTATTTGGCGATTCGCCAGATGCCTTTTTGAATAGGCATTTTGATGATCTGGTGAGAAACGCTTTTCGCAAACAGCATGGCATAAAAATAGATTCAGGAGACGTTGAACAATTTATCGACATGACCAAAACACGCAGACGCTCGGCAGCATACCGAGTTTTCGAAGTGGATATGTTGGATGGGCTGTGGTTTCTATTTTCTGAGCAAACCTTAGCAAATGGTGACATGCTCATTCACGCCAGAGACATCACTAAACAAAAGAAGAATGAGTTTGAGCTGCATGCCAAATCATCAAAATTGCGTAAGCTTGCACTGACTGACGAACTGACTCAAATAGCCAATCGTCGCAGTTTTATCAACTCGGTCAATGCTGAAATAAGTCGCTGTAGTAGAAATAAAGCCAAGATGGCGTTTTTGTTACTGGATATCGACTATTTTAAAAATGTTAACGACACCTATGGCCACTTAGCGGGCGATGCCGTATTAATAAATATCACCCAACTCATCACCGTTCTTCTTAGAGAATATGATGTATTTGGCCGACTCGGTGGCGAAGAGTTTGGTATCTTTTTAGCCGATACAGACCTCAACACCGCCACTGAAATAGCACAACGGATCCGCGAAAAAATTCAGCAACATGTCATAGAAATAGACCATCAAAAAATGAGTGTCACGGTTTCTATTGGTATCGCCTTACTCAATCAAGCCACTAAATTTGAAACCCTATATAAGCGCGCTGATGTTGCACTTTATCAGGCTAAAAATGGAGGCCGCAATAAGGTTGTGGTAAGCGACCAAGGTTAAGGTTAACAACAGCAAAGTGCACAGCCAACATTAGCCTTTACTAAATTTCACAATCGCCCCGTCAAATTACACGATTGTCTCACTCGATGTATTCACCTTACGGTAACCTAAGCCAAAATCAGTTTTATAATCAATAGCAGTTACAGGATCCGTGTCTCGATGAAAACCTTAATAAGCAGTTTGTTAATCTGTCTTCTCAGTCCAGCCCTTCAAGCAGCACAGTGGCAGCCATTACTGGATAATACCTTAAGTCAGTGGGACATCTATTTAAGTTACAAACACACTGAAACCTACGATGGCAGCATGCCCGTGGATAAACAAGGCAAGCCTATCGCACCCATCGGCTTAAATACTGGCAATGATATTCATAAAGTATTTACCATTGTGCCAGAAAACAATCAGCCTGTGTTGCGGGTAAGCGGCGAGTATTATGGCGCGGTCACCAGCAAAGCCTCTTATCGCAACTACCACTTAAAACTGCAATTTCGCTGGGGTGAATTGAAATGGCCACCGCGAGAAAACAAGCTCAAAGACAGCGGTATTTTGTATCACGCCATTGGTGAACACGGACAAGAGTATTTTCGCTCATGGATGCTTTCGCAAGAATTTCAAATTATGCAAGGACACATTGGAGACTATTGGCAACAAGCCACATCAGCCATTGATATTAAAGCCTACCAGCCAGAATACATTATGAATCCGGTTGCCGATGAACAACAAGACTTCATAAAAGTCGGTGTGGGCGAAGATATTAAAGGCTTTGTACTTCGCAAAGAAAATCATGAAAAACCGCAAGGTCAGTGGAATACCATCGAACTAATTTGTTTTGAAGGCCAAAGCCTGCATATTGTAAATGGCCATGTGGTCATGGTGCTTAAAAATTCTCGCTACTTGGACAATGGCGTAAGTAAACCTTTGGAGGAAGGTAAAATACAACTGCAAAGTGAGGCGGCAGAGCTGTTTTATAAAAACATCGCTATTAAGCCAATCGACGCTCTCCCCTCGCAATATGCCGCGATGTTTAATTGAAAGGACAAGACACACAGCAAAAAACAATAGAGAGTGACACAGGGTCAATCATTATCGTCACTCCCTTTAAATGATCTAGGTCACTACCAACTTGGTGGTATGCATTGTTTTGGTTAAAAAAATGTCACGATTAATAAAGGGGTCAG
>NZ_JANQVQ010000169.1 GCF_030730205.1 Paraglaciecola sp. | reverse complement strand
GGCAGCTTCCTTAACCTGCGCAGCAAAATGGGGGATCTGCGCTTTGGTAAACGAGCTAGCGGGTGCAGTAATACCGATTGCGGCGACAACTACTCCACGGTTGTCGCGCACAGGAGCAGCAACACATCGCACGTCGGGGTGGTACTCTTGATCATCTACTGCGTAGCCCAGAGCCATGACTTTCTGCAACTCTTTGCGTAATCCTTCTACTTCTGTAATGGTATTCGCAGTACATTTCTCCATGGGCTTGTCGGCAAATATTAAGTCCAGATTGTCATAATACAAAAAGGCTAAAAATATTTTACCGGTTGAAGAGCAATGCATGAGTGCGCGCATACCGGGTCGACTCGCCACTTTTAAAGGATGTGGGCTGTCAAATACTTCAACGATCAAAGCACTACCATGATGAGGAACGGCTAAGTGAGCAGTATGGCCCGTTTTTAACGCGAGCCGCTGTACATGAGGGATCGCTATTTGATGTAAACGATCGGCACTTATTACCTGCAAACCAATGTTCATCAAATCAGCACCACAGAAATATTTCTTTTCTTTTTTCTCTAGCATTTGTTGGGCACACAATGTACGTAACAAACGAAACACCGTGGTACGAGGCAAGCCTAAAGCCGTTTCAATTTGTTGTGATGTCATGCCTTTGTCGTGTTTTGCTAATAACCGCATAACTTCACACGCATGTACAACACCAGGTATTAAATAACGTTCCATAAATTACAATCCTAACCAACGAGGAAAAGCTTCACTTACCCATGGTACATAAGTTACCAACATCAAAACAACAAACATGGCAAAGTACAGGGGAATAAGCGGTTTTATAATATTTTCTAATTTAGTTTTAGCGATAGCACAGGTAACAAATAGCACCGCACCTACTGGCGGCGAGCAAAGCCCAATCGATAAATTGAGGACCATCATGATACCAAACTGCAGAGGTGACATGCCTAATTCCATTGCCACCGGTAAAAAGATGGGGGTAAAAATAAGCACGGCCGGCGTCATATCCAAAAACGCACCCACCACAATCAACACTAAATTAATAATGAGTAAAATGATGATGGGGTTGTCGCTAAGTTCGAGTAAAAACTGGCTAAAGGTTTGCGGAATATTTTCAAAAGACAATAACCACGACATCGCTGTCGAAGCACCGATGAGCAATAATACAATGGCAGTGGTTTCCGCTGACTTTAATAACAAGGCCGGAAACTCACTCATTTTTACTTCACGGTAAACGCCCATTGATAGCAACATTGAATACAACACCGCAATGGCACCTGCCTCAGTAGCCGTAAACACTCCACCGATAATGCCACCAATAACGATAAAGATTAAAAATAAACTGGGTACTGCGGCTAAGGTTTTCTTTACCACGATTGCCATTGGTAGACGATCGCCCGTGGGGTAACCTTTACGTTTTGCATATATTACGCACACTATCATCAGCGCTAAGCCCACTAATATGCCGGGTAAATACCCCGCCATAAATAGAGCCGCAATGGAAACACCTCCACTGGCAATGGCGTAAATAATAAGGATATTGCTGGGTGGAATTAGCATACCAGTGGTTGCAGCGGCAGCAGTGACAGCTGCACTGAAATTGGGGTCGTAGCCTTTTTTCTTCATTTCAGGCAACATAAAACTGCCAATGGCGGATGTTGCAGCAACCGCAGAGCCAGAAATGGCGCCAAATAACATACACGACACCACATTCACTAGGGCTAAGCCGCCAGGTAGAGCGCCGATGAGGGCCATCGCGCATTCGATGAGTCTTTTAGCAATACCGCCGCGGCCCATTATCATGCCCGAGAGCACAAAAAAGGGAATGGCAAGTAAGGCAAAACTGTTCAAGCCCCCTGCCATCCTCTGGGCCATTGTTGTGACCGCAGGCGTAAGGTCCATGCTCATTAGCATGGTCACCAATGTAGCAATCCCAATACTGAAAGAAATCGGCACCGATAAAATCAATAATACAAAAAACACCAAAAGTAGAACAAACGCTGTCATGCCCATTACACAGTATCCTTAGTATTAATTTCGATAATTTTACCCTTGTACAAATCCACTAAATTAGCCAGTGAATAGATAATTAACAGACAGCCTGAGATAGGGACAATAGCGTACACCACCCCCATATTGACGCTTAATGCTGCGGAAATTTGGTTAAGCTCCATTGTCAGTTCAACCAGCTCGCTACCACCAAATACCAATACTAAGGCCGAAAATACAATGACCAAAAGTTGTATGAGAATAAGAGTGAGTTTTTTGGGCTTGTCAGCCATTTTGTCTAATACAATGTTAAGGCCAAGGTGGCTGTTGGTGCGATAAGCGTAGACCGCGCCTAATAGACCCACCCATATCAATAAAAAGCGCGCCAATTCTTCGGTCACTGAACTGGGATCTTTTAGCAGGTAACGGGACACAACTTGCCAACTTACTGCCAACAAAATACACAGCATGACCACAATCAGTGCCCCTGCGAGTGTTTTATCTAAATATTTGAGTATGGAATTCATCACTTAGCCTACATTTTTTCAATTTGTTGCATAATGTCGCCCACAGAGGTGCCAGCAAATGATTGATGAAAATCAACCACCGCATCTCTAAACAGCTGTTTGTTTGGGTAGATGACTTCAACCCCTGCCGCTTTTACTGCCGCCAGTGCTTCATCAGACGCCTCTTGCCACAACTGTTTTTGATACTCGACTGAGTCGGCCATCGCTAGGGTTAACCATTGTTGTTGCTCAGGCGTTAAGCTATTCCATACGGCTAAACTGGCCAGCATGACATCCGGCACCGAGGTGTGTTCGTCTAAGGTGTAGTAACGCGAAATTTCATAATGACGGGATAAAAAGTAACTGGGAGGATTGTTCTCAGCGCCATCTACCACACCTTGTTGCAGTGCGGTATAAAGCTCACCCCATGATACCGGCGTCGCGGCCCCACCTAAGGCTTGCACCGTTTTTACCGCGGTGGGGCTATTTAGCACCCGAATTTTTTTACCTTTTAAATCAGCTGGGGTATGCACTGGTGTGTCGGTGGTATAAAAGCTTCGACTGCCAGCATCGTAATACCCTAAACCTTTTAATCTAACTTTCTCGGTGCCTTTTAACAGAGACTTACCTAACTCACTGTTTAAGACCGTCCAAAAATGTTCCCGATCCCGAAAAACATAAGGAATGCTAAACAACTGCATTTCGGGCACAAAACCTTCTAGCGGGCTAGCTGACACTTTGGTCATGGCTAAACTACCGATTTGCAGTAGTTCAACCATTTCTCGCTCTGAGCCCAGTTGACTGCTGGGATAGATAATCACTTTCATTTTACCTTCTGAGTAAAAATCCAGTCTTTGACCTAAATACACCATGGCTTTGTGCACTGTGTGCTGCGTATCTAGCGAGTGCCCTAGACGTAAAATGACGGTATCGTCGGTTTTACTGCATGCACTTAACATAGAAATTAAGACCACTAGCGCAGTACATGCACCCAGCCTGAAGTACCTCATTTTATTCTCTCCAGTAAATATTAACGTAATTGATCGGCTTGGTATTTATCCATGTCATCGTAATCGAGGTTTTCACCCGCCATCCCCCAAATAAAGGCATAGTTTCCTGTTCCTACCCCGCAATGAATTGACCATGGAGGTGATATCACCGCGTTTTCATTGGCCACCCAAATATGACGAGTTTCTTTGGGCTCCCCCATAAAATGGCACACCGCTTGGTGCTCGGCTAAATCAAAATAAAAATACACTTCGTTGCGTCTATCATGTTGATGAGCTGGCATGGTATTCCACACACTGCCCTGTGCCAGTCGGGTTAAGCCCATTTGCAATTGACAGGTTTCAACTACGGTATTAATCAGAAGCTGATTGATATCTCTTTCGTTACAGGTTGCTTGGCTACCCAGATGCAACACATTGGCATCCGATTTACCCACTTTTTTATGAGGAAAGGCGTGATGAGCCGGGGTTGAATTAAGGTAAAAACGGGCTGGATTTTTTGCATCGACCGAGCTAAAACTGACTGACTCTGTGGTTTGCCCAACGTACAAGGCTTCTTCTTTGGCCAACTCAAACGATTCATCGCCCACTTTAATCACACCGGCACCGCCGATATTGATAATGCCCAACTCGCGCCGGGCAAGAAAGTGAGCGGATTTAAGTGGGTCGATTGTTTCTAATACTAGCACTTGCGTAACAGGAACGGCGCCGCCCACCATAAAGCGCTCATAATGACTGTATACCCAATTAATATGATCTGACTGCATACAGTTATCGACTAAGAACTCTTGTCTTAGCTGTTCGGTGTCATACGCTTTAACTTCTCTTTGACCCACTGCATAACGCACTTGATATTGTGTTGTCATTTTCACTATCTCCTTATCTGGCCAACCAACCACCATCAACCGCCATAATATGGCCATTGAGGTAATCACTTGCGCGACTGGCTAAAAATACGGCTGCGCCATTCAAATCTGTTGGCTCACCCCAACGACCAGCAGGAATTCGCTGTGTAATTTCTTTATTACGCACTTCATTATTTTGTAAGGCCGTGGTGTTGTCAGTTTTAAAGTATCCAGGCGCAATAGCATTAACCTGAATATTGAACTGCCCCCATTCGTTGGCTAAGGCTTTTGTTAAACCAGCAATAGCGTGTTTACTTGCCGTGTAAGCAGGTACTGTCATGCCTCCGCTGTAAGACAACATTGAGGCGATATTAATGATTTTGCCGTGCTTTTTCTCAATCATATCTTTGCCGACTAACTGGCTTAAAATAAAGGCAGAATCAAGGTTTACTTGCATCACACGGCGCCATTCTGCCATGGGATAATCAACAGCGGCTTGGCGAAATATCGTACCGCCGTTATTAATTAAGATATCAATACCGCCGGACAAGGCTTTTGCATCATCGGCTAATTGACGCACCGCGGTTTCATTACTTAAATCTGCCGCAAGTCCCATCGCGGTGCCGCCTGCGCTTTTTATCATCGAAATCGTTTCATCACAGCCATTCGCCTGCGAGCTGGCACAGATCACTTTGGCCCCTGCTTCTGCAAGTCCGACTGCTATGGCTTGGCCTAAACCTCGACTAGCACCGGTGACTAAAGCCCATTTATGTTCTAAAGAAAAAGCTGACAAATTCATTTATAGATTCCTGTAACTAAAATTGAGCCCATAGTATGTCCTCAACTCAATTCCTTTGGCGACAATTTAGTTCATATACAAATATTAATGTTCAAATGTGAACATTAATTCTCTAATTGACCACAAACCGCTAAGCTATCGATTGCACCACATTAATTTAACAACTCAATTACAATGAGCGCTATTTTTTGCCACCGGTGGCAATTTGTCAACCACTTTTTTATTTTTGTTTAGAAAGTCTGTCTGCCCAATAGTGACGCAGACAATAAAAACGTCAGGTAAAAAGCTCCGTTAGAATTTAGGCGGATAAACGCAAGAGTGAAAAAGTTTCATACACATCATTAACAAATTTTGTGTATGAAACGTGACGAATAAATTGCTGATTTGGGTGTTGCTGATGAGGTCATATCTGACTAGATTACGAAAACAGATATATCAGATAAGTGGGGCTTGCCTGCTGAGGCTTCGGAAAACCTCAGCAAACCAATACTAAAATAACAGCAAATAACCATTCAATATGGGGGTTATTTATCCGCCGTACACCACTTATTGATTAAGCATTTTTGCTATCTCAATGCCTGTTAAAATAAACACAAAATTACCTTTTAAGTCATTATTGACCATTGGCTCACTCATGTAATAGTCATAGCTACCGTCTCGACCAAAACCCAGGCCTGCAACATAACATTGGTTAGTCATACTCACGCTGCCGTCAGCATGTACCAGTATAAATTCATTGAGTAGGCCTTGATAGGCGTGTTTGGCAACGTCTTTGTAGCGTTTGGGTAAATATCCGTTTGAGGTAGCTTTTGCAAAAAAATAGGTAAACATCGCTGAAGCCGACGATTCTCGGTAATTGCCTGGTGCATGGGGCTTATCCATAACCTGCCACCAGGTATACGTTTCCTTATCTTGGTATTCAAGCAGTGTCTCGGCCAATTCGCTGATCATATCCAATAGTACTTGTCTTTGTTCGAGATTTTCTGCGGGGATATAGTCCAATACGTCGACAAGAGCCAGAGCTAACCAACCTACCCCTCTCCCCCAAAAATTGGGGGACAAGCCATTTTCAGGATTCGCCCACGACTGTTGTTTTGATTCATCCCAACCGTGGTAATACAGGCCAGTATTAGGATCACGCAAATATTTACGAGTAAGTTTGAATTCATTCACTACTTCATCAAAGCTGCTACCGTTTTCAAATAAGGCAGAATATTCTGCTAAAAAAGGCATACCCATATAAACGCCATCAAGCCATAGCTGATTCTCATAGATTTTTTTATGCCAAAACGCGCCCTCAGATGTTTTGGGCTGTAGTTCGAGTTGATGGCGCAATATGTCAGCCGCTTTTTTGTATTTTTCTTCACCCGTTGTTTTATAAAGGCGCAAAACGGCTCTGCCTGGTGCAACAGAATCAATATTAAAATTGTCTAATTTGTATTGATGAATGTTTCCATCTTCTTGAATATAAGAAGCGGTAACCTGGTGCAGAACATCACCATAACGAGGCGCGTTTAATGCAAGCGACAATTCGTCGTAAGCAAGGGGGGTTAGGCCAACAATATCATATTCAAATTTAGGCTTTCGCTGGCGATTAACATCCCAGCCATCGTAATGGTAACTCAAGGTTTTACGCTCTAATTCTGAATCAGCTAAACGCTGACTCCACACTAATGCTTGCTGCGCGGTCAATTCTACTTTTTGTTCCACAGCGCTCAACTCAGTCTTTAGGCGCTGCCGTTGAGGTAAGGTAAGCTTTTCTGCCTCCTGGATTAGATATTGTTCAAAACTTTGAATATCATCGATTCCACTTTCTGGTGCCCATACTGCAGCAAAATAATAATTTAACTCATGTGCTTGGTTGTTTGCTGCGACGGGCTTGCCTTTTGGATGTAACACCGCAATGTAGTTTTTATCATCTTCGGTCGTCTTGTCTAAATCTTCTTTTCTGAAAAATACCGCCATACCGAGATTCGAATCATCAAGGCTTTGTTTTCCCCAGCTTGCAATATAGGTATAAGCCTTACCGGTTATATCCATATCTCCTGTAATCAAAGTGGTATTGGGATGCTTTACAAGGCCTACAGCAAAGGTTTTAACCGGTTTGGTAAAATCCAGCTGAACATCGGCCAACCGGCTGCCAGCAACCATTGAAAAAGCAGCGTTAAAGTCTTGTTTACCGATATCGCTTTGCCAACCTTTATAATGAATTTTAAAGGCGGAGCGCAAGTCACCATTTTCAAGAATTTCAGCGCTTAAGCTATCCGTTTTTTGAATCAATGAAATCTGCTCGTTGTGCCATAGTCCAAATCCACCTGCACCAAGCGAGTTCCCAACCTTCAGGATATCCATTCCCCAGCTTTGCTTGTGATGATAAGCCTCATAGTCTTCGGTTCCAACTTGTTGCAATACCGGCTCAGGTACCAACTTGCCGAATATATCAAAGCCATTGCGCCAATCTAAATAAATGCGATAACCCACTTTATTTGACTCAATCCCAGGCCCCTCATAACGGATCCAATTTGAATGGTCCGTGTATTGAGATGGTGGGGTCACCGACTGAACATTTTGAAACGTCCCGCCAACATATTCCTGAAAGTCGCTATCAGGTTGTTTTGAGTGAGCAACCCATTCCCCGCCTGTTTTAATCGATATTTCGGCTTGCGTTAATTTGGTTTGGCCAACAGACATGCTTGGGCTACCCGAAGATACGTCATAGCTTTTAACGGCTGTTGCTTCTAAATCTGTCAAAAACAATATGCCATCTGTCGTACCATCTAAATCCCAATCCACTTGCTGAGTGCTCACAGCTTTGCCAGCGTCACTAACAAATAAGCCCGTTTCAGCTTGCTTATCGCTAAGCCCAAGATCGTAATAACTCACATAATTGGCGTGTTGTGCACGGTTAAATTCCGAGGGATTCTGTAGTTCAATCTTGGCGACCACAACCGCCTTATCATTCGCCTCAGTTTGGGTAGATTGACCCTGAGTAGTGTGTTTGCCGCATGCCGTCAGCGCAAGACATGCTAAGGTTACAGCTGACAATTTTATTTGCCTTTGACTCATCACAAATGTGTCTCCTAAGGGGTAACTCAATTTGAATACCATAGGTATTAACGTTAATTTTTTACACCGCCAAGACACATTTTCGGAAGACTACTCTTTCTTGTGTATAAAATGTGCCTGCCACCGGTAGCACATGAAATTATCACTGTGCTATTTCCACTGTCAATCAATACTCGTTTTTTTGTTAAATTTATTAACATAAGAATTAGCAAGCTTGTCACGGTGGTAACTTTCACGAATATAGCGGACCATTTTCCCTAAATTGAGTTTTCCACTAAGTCAAACACTGAGTTTACTTGTCACAGCGATTCAAATATGAACATTTTGTTAATAAAAATCAGCAAATATAAATCTTAAGATCTTCATACTGGAACAATTACCATCCTTAAATCATCGAAAAACCTGCTATAACCTGCTGTTTTATATCACTTAGTTACTTTGAGAAAGCGATGTATATCGTGAATTTAAAAAATAATTGCCACCGGTAGCAGGTGGTAGTAGCATCATTAACGCAATATGTGTGCTTTGTTAACAAGTTGCCAACAAACCAAGAAAATAGACTAATTTTTTATTTCTCATGTTGGTTTACCGACTTGATACCTTTGCAGGTAGGGCAAGCATATATTTGCAGTGAATAATGGATCTCAGATTCAGATGAAGACACATTGACTACACACAACAGGACACGAATATGACCACGAACAAATATTTTGCTAAAAGGCCCCTCGCTATCGCCATGAGCAGTCTATTAATGGGGCTAACAACCTTAAGTTTACACGCTCAAGAAACACCAGCGCCAATTGATGAAACAGAAGTCATTGAAGTTAAGGGCTTCAGAGGTTCATTAAACAAATCACTGTTAACAAAAAGAGCAGCTGTTAATAGTGTTGAATCAATTGCTGCTGAGGATATTGGCAAATTTCCAGATCTCAATATTGCAGAATCTATTCAACGTGTACCTGGTGTTGCTATTTCGAGAGAAGGTGGTGAAGGTCGCCAAATTACGTTACGAGGACTGGGCCCGTCTTTTACACGTACAACATTAAATGGCATGGAAGTCCCATCAAGTACTGACGGCACCGATTCCGGTGGCGGGGTAAACGGAAGCCGTGCTTTTGACTTTAACGTATTTGCTTCAGAATTGTTTAATAGAGTTGATATTCAAAAAAACCCAACAGCGTCAATGGAAGAAGGCGGAATCGCTGGTACGGTTGACTTATATACCGCAAGACCATTCGATAGCCCTGGACTACATTTAACTGCTACCGCACAAGGTGGTTACAATGATGTCACCACTAAAACCGACCCTCGTTTAGCTTTTATGGTAAGCAATACATTTGCCGACGATACAGTGGGTGTATTATTTTCAGTAGCACGTTCCGATAGAACGGTCCGTCAAGAAGGTTTTGGTACCGTGCGTTGGACAACGCCAGCACTTGATGGTGGTGGCATATTCGCAGATACATCTAATACTGTGGTTACCGGCACACCTGATGTGGGTGATTGTCAGTCTGGTGGAGAATCAGTCGATCCCGTCAATTGTTTGTGGACACCTCGCCTGCCCCGTCCGGATTTTTTTGGTAACAAACAAGAACGTCTTGGTTTCACAGGTTCATTTCAATACGCGCCAAATGATGATCTTTTAATATCGTTTGATACTCTGCATTCAACTCTTGAAAACACACGCACGATGTACAACTTCTTCGAGATGTTTAGAAGTACATTTGATGAAATTACGCCTACAGCGATAACCGTTCACCCCAATGGCCAACAGGTATTAGCAGGCGCATACAGTGGCGTAAAATCACGTATAGAGAGTCGTTTGCAAGCATCCGAAACTGACTTTAGCCAATATGTATTGACCGGTGAATATCAATTAAATGATAGTTTAACTATCAACGCAATGCTGGGTACTGCTGAGTCAGATGCGCGGTCTGAACAATATCGTTATAACATGACGAATTCTACCGCACATACTTTTAGTTTCGATTTTACAGAGAATGAAAATGCTCCGGTAGTCAATTATGGCTACGACGTAAATGATGCTAGTTTCTACGATTTAAGCGATGGCCGACTCAGAGCAACAGACGTGCTAAGACAAAATGACACCGCTAAAATCGATGTTATTTACGAGGGTGACGAAGTCACCTTAAAAACCGGTTATGCCTATAACGATCGGACCGTGACATACAGTGAAGAACAAATAAATGGCTTCCCTGATCAAAGCTCTGCGGTAGGTTTTAGTGAACCTATGCCTTTTGACGATTTTGGCAGTGGATTTGACGGTCCTCTTTCGAGCTTTATTGTTGCAGATTTTGATGCCATCGATGCTCAATTACTGAATAAAACATGGACCCCGCGCGGCGCTCAAAGCTGGGAAGTTGAAGAACAAACGGATGCTTTCTACTTAGAGCTAAACTCAGTGTATGATCTTGCCGATATGACGCTGCGCACGAACTTTGGTTTCCGTTACGTAGAGACGCAAACCACCTCCAGTGGCTTTATTCAAAATGACGCTATCACCATTGAAAATGAATACAAAAACTTTTTACCTGCAATGAATTTAGCATTAGAGGTTACTAGAGAACTGACCACTCGCTTGAGTGTGACAAAATCGATGACTCGTCCAAGTTTAGGCTCACTTAACCCCGGCAATCCAAGCTTCTCTTATATAAATGGTACGGTTAGTAGCGGTAACCCTTTCCTTGACCCGTTTACTGCCAACAACGTTGACTTCAGTTTAGAATGGTATTTCAATGAAGAATCTCTAGTAGCAGCAACGGTTTTCTACAAAGATATTGAAACCTTTATTATTTCCTCCAGTGAAGAAAAGTTAGTTGATACTGCCTATTTGCCATTTATTGATGCTGATCCACAATACGACCCTCTCATCGCCTTAGATCCTCGCACGGTTGAATATACCCACAATACGCCCATCAATGGTGAAGGCACGTCGGTTCACGGATTTGAATTGATATATCAACAGCCTTTTAGTTTCTTACCTGAACCCTTTGATGGTTTTGGTACCGTTGCTAACTATACAAGAGTGTCATCTGGTGAAATCACGGGCTTGTCTAAAAACTCGTACAACTTGACCTTTTATTATGAAAAAGACAACTATGGCGCACGGATTTCTGCAAACAAACGTGATGACTATATCACCAGCTACAGTGGCGGAAATGGCAATGCAGAGGAAGGCACTACTGGGCCAACTCATGTTGATTTATCAGCGTTCTATAACTTTAATGACAACTTAACGTTCACCTTCGAAGTTGTTAATTTAACCGATGAGTATGAGCGTTTATATACAACTGGAGATGGTACTTTAAACTTAATGCGTGAATACAATCATACAGGAACGCAATATTTCTTAGGTGCACGTTACACCCTGTAAAAAACTAGGTTAGTATATTACCTAAACAAAAAGTGCCAGATGCAGAACGTCTGGCACTTTTTTTGTAGTATTTAGCATCAGATTATTTCTATTAAACGTAAATACCATTGGTACAACAAATACTGAGAAAACATTGCACAGCCCCACAGTTATTTTTGAAAACCTCTATTTATTATTTTTAAGTCATCCTTTGGCACAAACCATTGGGTTGGTGGCCTTGTTTGTTGGTTTGAGTGCCTTTTTGCAAAAAAGCGATTTTTTATTAAAACGCAATCTCACGATTTATACCCTATTAATGGGCATTCAATTTGTAATGCTGGATTTATGGGCCAGTGCCCTAGCCGCTTGGCTTGGGACGTTTAGAACCTATGTATCGATGCGCTCACGCAACACTGCGGTGATGTGGAGTCTTATCGCTATGGTATTAATATTTGCCCTTCCTACTGTAAGAAGTGTGACAGAGGTTCTGCCTATCATAGGCAACATTCTTGGTACATGGGCGATGTTTAAAGAACAAGGTTTGCGCATGAGAGCACTTATGTTTGTTGGCACACTGTGTTGGGTCAGTCACAACTATTTAGTAGGATCTATAGGCGGTACCGTTATCGAAGCATTGTTCTTAATAGTCAACGCCAACACAATGTACGGCCTAATTCGGCAAGAAATAAAGGCTTCAAAAGATGAGTAATCCCAAGCCCGAGACTATTTGAGTATTTCCACCAAGTAAAACCCAGCGAATAAGAGGGGTTGGTGAATCACATAAATAAGCAAGGAATGGCGACCTAAAAATGCGATTTTTCGGGTGACATCATTCAAGCTAAGCTCAGGGACTAACTTGAAGTGCATGACAACTGTTCCTAGTAGTACTAGGGCAAACCACGGGGTAAAACTGACTAAATCCACTGTATGTTTTGGAATTCCAAGGTGTACTACACTCCATTGCCAAATAACTTGCATGCTTAGCCAATCGCAAAAATAGCCAACTAGCATCATTACGGCAATAAACACAGACAATACCGGACGACCCAGAAACAAAATGGAAAACGGTAGTGCCAAGGCAATAAAGTGAATAATGCCAAAATACACCCAATGTTTGGGATACATAAAATAGCTGCTCAAAGAAATAAGCAATGCAACTATCAATAATTTACTAAACCCCAATAACAGCTTGCGGACATTGACCCCACCTGCGTACGCTAAATAACTGCTCATCCCCACAGCTAACAAAAAACAACTGACAATAAGGGCTCTAAAAATGCGCCATTCGAGATCGGTATTAGTGTTGTAGTTAGCATAAGCAAATACTGTCAGGTCGTACGCAAAGTGAAAGATTATCATCAAGATAATGGCTATTCCGCGCAATACATCAACAAAAACACTGCGTTGTGATGGGGCACTAATATGGATGTTGCTTAACTTCTGCATACTACTTGCTATTGTCTTTTAACCATTCATTGAGCAGTTTGATTTGCCCACACTTATAGGCTGCGTAAGTTATGCGTAACGCATTAGATAGCACTTCACTGTCGGTCCAGCCCGTTTTTGCACTGATTTCTTGATAACATTCCATGGCTAAAGGGGTGACATAGCCGCGTACTTGTTTTTTACCTAATTCTTTTTGTTTTAAACGAAATCGCTTTTGTTTTTCTGCATTGGCAGTTAATTTTTTATTCATTTTTTAACCTAAAAATACTTAATTTTCAAAATCTTGTTAATTTATCGTAAAAATCCAAAATATATCACTGTTCAGAGTTGTTTAGCTTACAAGTGTTCGCTAAATTACGCGCTGAATTTATTAAGGCAGTTTATACAATGACAATACAACAAAACAGTTTTACTCGTGACGATCTTTTAAGCTGTAGTCGTGGAGAGTTATTCGGCCCTGGCAATAGTCAACTCCCCGCCCCCAATATGTTAATGATGGATCGTATCACCGAGATATATGAAACCGGTGGTGAGCATGACAAAGGCTACATCGTTGCTGAACTGGATATCAGTGAAGACTTGTGGTTTTTTGATTGTCATTTTCCTGGTGACCCTGTCATGCCTGGATGCTTAGGTCTTGATGCCATGTGGCAATTGGTAGGATTTTTTCTAGGTTGGTGCGGTGGCCCCGGTAAAGGTCGTGCCCTAGGCGTGGGTGAAGTGAAATTCACAGGCCAAATATTACCGACAGCGAAAAAAGTAACGTACCGTATAGACATGAAACGTGTTATTAAACGCAAGTTATTTATGGGTATGGCAGATGGTACTGTTGCGGTTGATGGCCGCGTAATATATCAAGCTAAAGACTTAAAAGTCGGTTTATTCCAAGATACCAGTAATTTTTAAGGTAAAACCGCACAAAATAAAGCCCCTTTACGGGGCTTAACTCAACGAATAATCATTCCAAAACTTCGGTCACCAATGGCCTCTCGCCATCCTCCTAACCACTCAGAGCGCGCTACCGACGCCTGAAAAGGGCATATTTCTTTAGACCGACCTGCAATACCTGCTTGATACCCTTTGGCGTGCGCTCTAGAAAGTTTATCGCGTTTTTGTCTCTTCATTGAGTTTCCTCTCTTCATGTTAGATAGGGTGTGATCGAAAAGACCACGGTATACTGATAGAGTAAGAAGAGGTCAGGTTCAATGGACAAAGAGACTCAAAGCGATTGACAAATATTAACTGCTTGAAAAAAGTCTGGATTTTTACATAAACTAATTTCTTATAAAAATAGCTTAATTGAGCTATTTTGGAATAAAACTGCAATAAAAAACCCTAGGGTCTTGAGAGCCTAGGGTTAATCACACAAGCTTGGTCTAGTGTGGTGTAATCTACGATTTAAATTTGAATCTACGCAAACCAAAACCGAATATACCTAATAGCAATAACCAAGCTGAGCCTGCGCCTTGCCTTGGTTTATTAAAATCGTCTACTACTTCACATTGTTCCACGCTGCCTCCATCAATGGGGATTAGCTTCACGGCTACCACAACATCGGTTTCTATTTCAGCACCATCGCTATCAAGCACAACTTCACCTTTAATATTGGTGCGCTTGCCTTTTTTAAGTGCTGTAGCCACAATCTCATTATCGTCGTTGATA
Source organism: Paraglaciecola sp. (assembly GCF_030730205.1). Classification (GTDB taxonomy): domain Bacteria; phylum Pseudomonadota; class Gammaproteobacteria; order Enterobacterales; family Alteromonadaceae; genus Paraglaciecola. The sequence continues at coordinate 29,978 of NZ_JANQVQ010000169.1, read as the reverse complement.
CCGTTAGCAGCCTGAATTAGATACGCTGAATCACAGGCGAGTAAACTACCGATATCCATGAAGGTATCGTTGTTAGTGTCATATAAAAATGCTTCATTACGTCTAGAACTAATTGACGATTCAATCTCACCATAACCGACTACAAGCCCGTTATTATTAATGCTCATAGGGACAGTTGATGAGCCTAAAAAGAAACCAGTAGGATAAGAAGTCACATCAGTATTGATATCATGTACAAACATTTTTCTACGAAATACGCCGTTAATTTGCTTTTGCACAAAACCAACAGCGATATCGTCATTATTAATACCAGTGGCTGTACTACTATAATTATCACTGTCGCTATTAATTGTAAGTATCTGATCATCAATATAAAAAGCAGCTTTGGGGTTTAAATAGGTTCTACCCTTAAAAACCGTGTCGGTAGATACTTCACCAACGGCAATACCATTGTCGTTGATTGCTACGGCACTCCCACTAAAGGTGCGAACGTCATCATCTGCTGGCGTATCCAACAAACCTAATGTTTTAGTACTAACAACATTGCCTTGTGCATCCAATTGCCAAATTAAACCTCTACGCTGAGCAAAAGAGCCAGGATTGGCGGACAATGAAATACTCAAGGCACGCAAACATGATTCTGCTGGTATATCACCTCGCTCATCATCGTCTAAACAATTATCGACACTTGTTTGAAAGGTTGTTGAACTGATTGCTGTAGTGCCTGTTCCGACAACTTGATTGTTATTGTTAATGTCAAAGGCTTCACTTAAGCCTCCAGCAGTGACATCGGGTGGTAACAACGCCACGACATTATCGTTAACTTGTGCAAATGCTCTTCTGTAAAAGTCATTTAGTACGTAGGTTCTTTCACTCTCATCTTCAAAGGTAAAGGGTAATTGATAAAAACCACCTTGCCCTGCTCCAACAGTATAACCAAAGTCATTAATGGCACGCACAATAGTCGTTGTCGCCCCATCATATTCATCATCTGAAATGGTTTTTAAATCAAATGCAGGTAGCAAAGTTGCTTCGCTATCGGAGCTCACATAGCTTTTACGTTGCGCTATTTGTTGAAAGGTTTGATTCTCACGATTTGCTGTAACAAAGGTATATAACAGCAGATAATCTTCGTCATTTAATTGTCCGGCTTTTGCCGCTTCAATATCCGTTAAATTATCAATCAAAGACTGCAGTTCAAAATTGATCAAAGAAACATCAATAACCGGATTGAAGTTATTCTGTACGTTAACGGTGGCATTACCACTGTTGTTAATATCAGTAGGGAATGTACTTTGCCCTAAGCTACTTGTGGGTAACTCAACCACTTTATATTGAGCACTTTGCGCGGCTAGAGTCATCAATGTGCATGACAATAAGACTGCCAGTCTAGTTTTTTTCATTTAAAATCCTGCTTACTGCTAGTTTTATTATTTGAGCATACTCTCTAACTCATCCCACCTTTCAAAACACTGGTTCAAGTCATCTTCAACTTGCGTCAGTTGGGCTAGGGTCTGAGCTGAACTTGCTGCTTCTTGTTTAAAAAATTCGGGGTCATTGACCGTTAGTTGCAAGGTCGCAAGTTGCTTTTCAAGTGAATCAATTTTTGCGGGTAAAGATTCTAATTCAAGTTGCAACTTGTACGACAGCTTTTTGCCGTTAGAATTTGCTTTAGTCGTTTTAGGACTATCACTGTTGTTATTAGTTGCACTTTGCGCCACTTTTTTTACTGACTTTTGGGTTTGGCTTGCTTGCTGTGCATACCATTGATAAATGTCAGTGCAACCGCCTACAAAATCTCTTATCTCGCCATTACCTTCGAAAAACAGGCTACTGGTTGCAACATTATCAACAAATTCCCTATCGTGGCTAACTAAAATAACCGTGCCAGGATAGCTTGATAGTGTATCTTCCAATAACTCCAATGTCTCAACATCTAAATCATTGGTTGGCTCATCCAGTATTAACAGGTTACTGGGTTTGAGCATTAATTTAGCCAATAACAAGCGGTTTTTTTCACCACCTGACAAAGACTTTACCGGTGAGTTAACCCGTTCAGGAATAAATAAATAATCTTGTAAATAGCTCATCACGTGTTTAGTGCGGCCATTTACAGTCACTTCTCGTTTACCATCAGCAATCGCATCGATAACACGCTGTTCGCCATCAAGTTGCTCACGGTGCTGATCAAAATAAGCAACCTCAATATTAGCCCCTCGTTTCACCTCGCCACTACCGGCGTGCAAGCTGCCAAGTAGTAACTTAATTAAGGTACTTTTACCACACCCATTAGGGCCAACAAGCGCTAACTTTTCACCGCGTAATACAGTGGTGGTTAATGACTTAACAATAAGCTTATCTTCGATTTGATAAAACAATTCGTCAGTCTCAAATACAATTTTGCCAGAGCTTTTTGATTCGCTCACACTCACAACCGCTTTACCCTGGCGGTTAGCGCGCTGGGAACGTTCTTCACGTAGAGCCTTTAGCGCCCTTACTCTACCCTCGTTGCGGGTACGTCTGGCCTTAACGCCTTGCCGTATCCAGGTTTCTTCAATACTCAGCTTTTTATCAAACAGCGCATTTTGGCTTTCTTCAACTTCAAGATCATTGGCTTTTTGCACCAGATAAGCATCATAATCACCAGGATAACTCACTAAACTGCCACGATCTAAATCAATAATACGAGTGGCTACTTTACGGATAAATGCCCTATCGTGACTGACAAAAACCACAGCGCCATTATAACTTTTGACGGCTTCTTCTAACCATTGGATCATAGTAATATCCAAATGGTTAGTGGGTTCGTCTAATAACAAAATATCTGGATCACAGGCCATCGCTTTAGCAAGGGCTGCCTTACGTCGCCAACCACCCGATAAACTGCTTAGCTGCATTGTAGGGTCTAGTTTAAGGCTGGTTAGCACTTGTTGAATACGCTGCTCAAGTTGCCAGGCATTGTGGTGATCTAACTCGTGTTGCAAACGCTCTAACTTGTTTAAATTTGCTTCACTTGGATCGTCGGTAACGACTTCAATTTGATGAAAATACGCTTTTAAATATTCCCCTGCTTCAGCTAAGCCCTCTGCCACATAATCAAACAAACTGCATTCTACACTTTGCGGGGGATCTTGTGGCAAACGAGAGATTTTTACATCTGAATTAACCATACGCTGGCCGTCATCCAATGTAACTTCACCGGCGATGACTTTTAGTAAGGTTGATTTACCGCTGCCGTTGCGGCCCACTAAACATAAGCGCTCACCAGGTTGAATAACTAATTCAATACCATTTAATAAAGGGGGATGGCCAAGAATAATACTGGCATTTTTTAACTGTAATAAACTCAAGATACAAACTCTGTTAATTGTGATAATTCAAAAGGCCATGCTAATTCTTGCTGTGTCGTTGTATCGACTAAAACCGGAATTCTTGCGCCATACAAATGATAAATGTGTGGATCTGATTTAACGTCAATTTTCTTAATTTGGCTGCTTTCGACGTTCGTTTGAGCTAATAAAGCCTGCGCGTCGTCACACAAGCAACATTGCTGCCCAGAATACAATATAAATTTTGCCATAAATCTTTGCTTAACTTTCCTTGGTAAACAACCAGCAATGGTGGATTTTAGGATTACGTTGAAAATCTTCAGGGATCGTTTGCTTAGTGATATCACTCACTTTTAAGCCCAGCGCACTAACAGCCTCTTCGTCCAATTTAAATTGTCGCAGATTATTCGAAAAGAAAATGTTACCGTTTGTATTCAAACAAGTCACCGCATCTTTAATCAAATTCAAGTAATCCCGTTGCACATCCCAAGTGCTTTCCATGCGTTTAGAATTAGAAAACGAAGGTGGGTCAATAAAAATAAGGTCATACTTTTGTTTATGTTGGCTCAACCATGTTAGGCAATCGGCCTGCTCAAATTGGTAGGCTCCTTTTAATTTATTTAGTTGAAAGTTTTCTTTGGCCCACTCAATGTAAGTGTTAGACATATCAACGGTAGTTACCGACTTTGCTCCACCCAGCGCAGCGTGTACAGATACGCTACCCGTATAAGCAAATAAATTAAGTACATCCTTGCCTTTCGACTTTTGTTGCACCAACTGGCGGGTAATACGGTGATCTAAAAACAATCCGGTATCTAAGTAATCTTTTAAGTTGACCTTAAATTGCGCGCCATTTTCATATACATCGATGGTTTGACGAGTTTGCGCGACTTTTTGATATTGATTTTTGCCTTTTTGCTGTTCTCTTACCTTCAACATAATATGGTCAGGCTTTATTTGAGTAACCTGTGGTAGAGCTGCGACGATCTCATGTAAACGGCGTTTAGCCACATGTTCTGGTACATTTTTAGGTGCAGCATACTCTTGCACCACAAGCCAATCTGCGTAGCAATCAATCGCCACATTATATTCTGGTAAGTCGGCATCATATAAACGATAACAATTGGTATTTTGTGACTTAAGCCACTTTTTAGACCGTGCTAAGTTTTTGCCTAGTCGATTAACAAAATCATTTTGAATCAACTTAACTTCGCGCTCTTGGCAATTCTGCTCGTCTAATACATAGTTAACTAATTGGCATTCTAATTTGCCATTCATCAACTGGTATTCTTTTTTAGCGTTGAGCTTCATTTGACGCAATAAATCACGATTCGAAGTGAGCAATGACATTTGCCAATTCAGGAAATGTGCTTTTAACCATGCGCCCCACTGCTGAAATAAGGGAAACAATTGTGCCGTATCACCTAAACGCTCGCCGTAAGGTGGATTACTTACAATATAGCCTGGCGCTGCATCTGTTATTTTAAAATGTCTCACGTCTTGATGGCTAAATTGAATAAAATCATATACCTGCGCATTGTGAGCATTTTCTTTTGCTAAGGCCAGCACACCCATATCTATATCGTTTGCATAAATCATATGAGCAGGTGCAATTACCGCTTGCTCTGCAGATATTAACAATGCTTGCCAAATCGACGCTTGGTGTTGTTTCCAATGAGTGAAACCCCACACTTCTCGTTTCAATCCTGGGGCGATGTTAGCCGCCATTAGTGCTGCTTCAATGACGATTGTGCCTGCACCGCACATAGGATCAATCAGCGGAAGTTGTTGATTTTTAGTCCATCCACTGCGGATAAGCATGGCACAAGCAATGTGCTCTTTCACAGGGGCAAGGCCTGTTTTGCTGCGGTAATGTCGTTGGTGCAAACTGCGACCTGATAAATCTAAATAAACGGTTAATTTATCTCGCCATAAGCGTGCATGGATACGAATATCAGGTGCAATCTTACTGACCGAAGGACGTTCATCGAAAAAGGTAGCAAACTGATCAACGATAGCGTCTTTAATTTTTAAAGCACCAAATTGGGTATTATTGATTTGCTGATTGGTACCATTAAAGTCAACCACAAAGGTATTGTTAGTCGAAAATTGAGTTGGCCAGTTAACTTGATCGGCTATCTGGTAAAGATCGTCCGCTTGTTTCACGTCACCTTCACTCAACTTAAGCAATACACGATTAGCTAAACGCGACCATAAACAGACTTTGTAAGCGTCTTCGATACCCGCAAACATAAGCACCTGCCCTGGCTTAGATTTTAACTGGCTGTCTGGACAAATCGCTGACAACTCTTCCAATAAAAGCTCATCAAGCCCTTTCGCTGCGGTTATTAAAAACTCAAACATTAATGCTACCTAAGAAATAAATCGGGCGAGATTATACGGTAATTGACGGCTTAACGCATATTTAATAGTAGATAAAAATCGTTTATTTTTGAAAACACAGTGGTTTACTGCTTACGCAGATTGGGAAAAGTGTTTAGTTTGCTCGATATAAGGAATTAACCTATTTTTCATGACTTTAATTAACTCAAATTGCCTAAGTTGTTTATTTGCATGCAACATCAAATGTGGTGATACCACCATGCAAGTGGCTACCTCAAGAGTTTGTTCGAGTATTAATACGGTTCCCTTGCCTGCGTCATTTTCTAAGCTAGCTAACTGACGAATAGAGCCAGCGTTATTCTGATGTGCAAAATACCAACTGCGTAAGGTAATGGGTTTATGAAACGCCAAGGCAGCAGTGGCATTTATTAATATCTGAGTAAGTTGTGCGCCGTTGACTTTAAGATGACTACTTTGTAACTGCTCAGCTAGACATACATATCGCTCTGTATCAATCAAGCTAAAGCCTTGCTTGCAATTGGGTGTATTCAACAAACAGCGCAGGTTAAACGCAGTTTTAAATTGCAAGTTTTTATGCAAAGACAGCATCAAGTGTTGATTGTCACAGTACCAATACCATCGAGTTGTGGGCTGTAACATCAGAGATAAGCTCGCTTAGTTTAAGAAAAGGAATGGCTCAAGCTATCATAGCTAGCATCTTAAAATAACATCCCTGTTAATAATAATTTCGTCTATTTTAATTTGATCTTTTGTCGATCATTATAAGCTATCTACGATCTCTTTGATCACCTTGGGCCCTTGATAGATCAGTGATGAATAAAGTTGGATCAAAGTCGATCCACAGGCTAATCTGGCCTGCGCAGAGCTCGCATCATGAATCCCCCCCACACCTATCATTGGAATAGCACCAGCTAATGCGCGGGCTAATTTAGCCGCTACGTCTTGGCTTTTACTGCATAGTACTGCACCACTGAGACCACCTGCTTGTTCAGCATGCTCTTGTCCTGCAACCTCATCTCTATCTAAAGTAGTATTGGTGGCAATGACGCCATCGATCCCTGCGCTGATCAGCGCCTTAGCCATATTCTCAATTTCAGCATCACTGAGATCGGGTGCGATCTTAACCAGAATCGGGGTGTACTTATTATGCTTTTCTTTTAAGTTATTTTGCTCGGTTTTTAAGCCGCTTAATAAATCATTTAGCGCACTGCCATGTTGCAAGTTACGCAGACCTGGAGTGTTAGGTGAAGAAATATTTATCGTGACATAACTGGCGATGTCATAAACCTTTTGTAAACAATGCACATAATCGCTTAATGCATCTTCTTCAGGCGTATCTTTATTTTTACCTATATTGATACCCAGTACACCGGTGTAACGAGAGGCCTGCACATTCGCCACGAGGTTATCAACCCCTTTATTATTAAAGCCCATACGATTAATGATGGCCTGCCCTTTTGGTAAACGAAACATACGAGGTTTTTCGTTGCCCGCTTGGGCTCTTGGTGTAACCGTTCCAATTTCTATATAACCAAAACCCATAGCGGCAAAGGCGTCAATACATTCACCATTCTTATCTAAACCAGCTGCAAGACCTACTGGATTCTTAAAATGTAAACCCAAAAGCTCAACTGGTTTATCTTGAATCTGCTGGCTATAGACTTTTGATAATACGGTATTTTGACTGCGCTTGAGCCACTGAATGGTGAAATCGTGACTCCATTCTGCGTCTTGGGTAAATAAAACCTTTTGAATAAATGAATACATTACTTTCTCTTTACGTAAAAAAAAGCCCCGGCATGACCAGGGCTTTACTTGCTATGTGTAGTTTAACCGTTAGCGTTAATACTGAGCAACATTAGCTCGCGTAAGGCGACGGAAAACTTCGCAAATTCATGGGTGCTACTGGTTTTGAATTCAGACATCATATGATACCAACGATCCAATAATGTTTGATTATTTTCCATCCATTTTTCCAAAATTTCTTCTGCATTACTGCTAGTCGGTGAAGAATTAAGCAAAACAGTGGTTAAAGCCCGTTGTTGCCAGTCTAGTTCTTCACGATAAGAAGCACGTGCTAAAGCTTGCCAATGGTTGTTCACTGGCTGATTGTTAATTTGCTCTAAGAACCAATGTACTTCTAATTTTGAACCCAATTTAAAATACAGATTAGCCACTAGTTGAATATCGCGTTTTTCTGCTTCAGCTACCTGCGCAATATCTAAACAAGGGAACATATTACTTAAGCTAGCGACCCGATACGCGATTTTTTCAGGAACCCCTGCTTTGCCATAGACTAATAGCGTATTTTCCAGTTGTTTATATTCATCTACCACCAAATAATTTTGAATATTGGCAAACAAGTCTTGGTAAGTCGCTTCATAGCATTTAATTGCCTCTTCGATACTGAGTGACTTATTACCGTGGCGTAAATACCAGCGAGCCGCTCGGCGTAAAGTCCGGCGCATTCCCTCCAGCATAGTGAGCTGTATTTGCGCATCAATACTGGCATCAAGAGTTTCGATGTCTCTCCATAAATTATCTAAACCAAATATGCCTTTAACGATCACATAAGCATTAGCTATTTCATCAACACTGGCACCGGTTTCTTCTTGAATTCTGAAAACAAAATTCATCCCCATGTCATTAATGATGTTGTTGGTTAACTTGGTGGCAATGATTTCTGCACGCAGCGGATGCTGTTCCATCTGCGATGCAAATTTTTCTTGTAGCACTTTTGGGAAGGCTTCGATAAGTAGCTTACCGTGATACGGATTGTCGGTAATCGACGGGATGTTGAATTTCTCTTTCAACACCATTTTTCCATAAGCTAACATAACTGATAACTCAGGTCGGGTTAATCCCATTGACTTCGCTAAACGGTCAGAGATCTCATCGTCAGAAGGAATAAATTCAAGCTCTCTGTTTAAATAACCTTCTCTCTCTAAGCCATGAATAAAGCGCAATTGTTCTTTTAATTGACTGACTCCACCCAAATGTGAAATTGAAATAGATTGCGTTTGGCGGTAACAGTCTTGAATGACTAATTCGCCCACATCGTCCGTCATTGAGTAAAGTAAATTATTGCGTTGCTTGTGAGTTAAATCGCCAGCATTAACTAGGGCGTTTAATAAAATTTTGATATTAACTTCATTATCAGAGCAATCCACACCACCCACGTTATCTATAAAGTCAGTATTCACGCGCCCACCGTGCATGGCGTACTCGATACGACCTAACTGGGTCATACCTAAATTACCCCCTTCACCGATAATCTTCGCTTTTACATCTTTACCGTTAACACGTAAGTCGTCGTTTGCTCTATCTCCCACATCCGAGCTGGTTTCTTTTGTGCTCTTAACGTAAGTGCCAATTCCACCATTCCAAATTAAATCCACCGGCATTTTGAGAACATTGTGAATGAGCTCATTTGGTGTCATGGTGAGTTGTTTGGTGCCCAACCATTTACGCATTTCAACACTAAGTTTGATTGATTTACTTGAGCGAGAAAACACATCGCCGCCCTTTGAGATAATTGAACGGTCGTAGTCATCCCAACTCAAAGACGGGTTTTCAAATAATCGTTGGCGTTCTTGATAGCTGGCCGCAACATTAGGCTCAGGATCAAAAAAGATATGGAGATGGTTAAACGCACATATCAGTCTGGTGTGTTTGGATAACAACATACCATTACCGAATACGTCACCGGCCATATCACCTATTCCAACTGCACTAAATTCAGTAGTTTGGCAATCTACCCCAGTTTCACGGAAGTGACGTTTAACAGATTCCCATGCACCTTTGGCAGTTATACCCATTTTTTTGTGGTCATAGCCAATACTGCCACCAGAGGCAAACGCATCACCTAACCAAAAACCAAATTCTTGCGATATGCCGTTGGCGATATCTGAAAATGTAGCGGTGCCTTTATCGGCGGCCACAACTAAGTAGGGGTCATCTTCATCCAGACGCACGACATCTTTTGGATGCACTACTTTTCCATCAACGATATTGTCAGTGATGTCTAATAAACTGCGGATAAAAATTTTATAACAAGCTTGTCCTTCAGCAATAAATGCAGCGCGGCCTTGATTAACAGGTAGGTTTTTACATACAAAACCCCCTTTAGCGCCAACAGGCACAATAACGGTGTTTTTTACTTGCTGAGCTTTAACTAAGCCCAGTATTTCTGTACGAAAATCTTCTTGTCTGTCAGACCAGCGCAAACCACCCCGCGCAACTTTACCACCGCGTAAATGCACCCCTTCTATCCGAGGCGAATAAACAAATATTTCAAACTTAGGACGCGGTAAGGGCATTTCAGGAATGAGGTCTGGTAGCATCTTGATTGATACATAGGACTTTTCTTGACCGTGCTCATCATATTGGTAAAAGTTGGTACGCAAAGTTGCCAAAATTAAATCTAAATAGCGACGAATGATTCTGTCATCATCCAGGTTTGATACCGTATCAATTTGTTCTTTTAAAACCACTAACAACGCATCAACTTTTTTTGCCGATTGTTTGGTTTTAGGGTTGTAGCGCAAGTCAAATAACTTGACCAATTGCTTAGCGATTTCAGGATAATTGGCTAAGGTATTGGCAATATAATCACGACTAAACGAACTACCGATTTGACGCATGTATTTAGCATAGGCGCGCAAAATGGTCACATTTCTGCCAGTGAGGCCAGCACCAAGCACTAAACGGTTAAATGGATCATCTTCTAACTTTGCATACCACACTTGCGAAAACGCATCTTGAAACAAACTCTGTGCTTGCTCGAGATCCATGTCGTTACTGGTATTGTGCAACATGGAAAAATCCATGATCCAGTTAATTTCACCGTTACCGCAATCCACTTTAAAGGGACTTTCATCAATAACGCGCAAACCGAAATTTTCTAACATCGGCAGTACTGCTGAAAGATGAATGGGTTCGTTTTTATGAAAGAGTTTTAACTTAACGATTTTGCTATCGGGGCCTTCTTCTTGTGGCCGATAAAATAGCATGTCTAAAGTTTGTTCAGCGTTTAACTGCTCTAACTTATCCATATCAACCAAAGCTGCGCTCGGTAAATTGTATTCTTTATAGCTTCTTGAAAACGCATTAACGTATTTTTTCTCTAGCGCTTTGCCTTGTGCTTCACCATGTTTATTGCGAATGGTGGTGAGTAAGCGATCTTCCCAACTCTTCGTCAGCTCAATGATATTTTTTTCAATCTCTTTCACATTAAACTCCGAGTTATTGTTTTTAACACGCGCAATATAGTGGGTACGAGCATAAACCGATTCAGAGAAATACGTGGTAAATTCAACCTCTTCGTGGCTTCCAAATGACTTTTTCAATAACTCTTGGGTATCTTTACGCAGCTGTGTGTTGTATCGCTCGCGCGGTACATACACCATACACGAGACAAAACGACCAAACTGATCTTTGCGGATAAACAAGCGAGAAATACCTCGCTCTTGCATTTGAAAAATACCCAAAGCAATTTGTGCCAGCTCTTCAACCGTACCCTGAATCAATTCATCTCTTGGGTAGGTTTCAATGATATTTAAAAAAGCTTTTTGCCCATGAGAACCAGGCTCGAAGCCCGATAAGGTGCATATAGCATTAATTTTTTCCTGTAAAACAGGTAATTGAGTCGCACTACTGTTATAAAACGCCGCCGAATACAAACCGATAAAACGGTCTTCACCGACGACATTACCTTGCTCATCAAACTGTTTAATACCGATGTAATCCATGTATGCAGGTCTGTGTACCCTTGAACGTGAATTGGTTTTAGTTAGCATTAATGGATTTTTACTCAAGGCTTCGGTTCGAGCCGAGTCTGGAATATTTGACAATACGCGTTCACGTTCGCTCTTAGAGTTTTTCATCAACCCAAGGCTAGAATCGTTATCTGCCACCCAGCGGTGGTCGCCTTTAATGGGTTTTGCATTGTAATGACGATAGCCCATTAAGGTAAAATTATGATCGTACAACCAGTTTAAAAACTTGATGGTTTGTGTTTTTGCTTTGTCATCTTGCGGAAAAGGACGACTGGGAAACTCACTAATTATCGCCGCTAAACGATCACGCATGGCCTGCCAATCGTGCACCGCTAAAGAGACTTCATCGACCACAGATAATAATTCAGCGTTCACTTTTTCCAGTTCTTTTTTACTGGTTTGGCGGTCAACTTCAATCAGGAAAACCGTTTGTTTGACTAAGCCTTCTTTGCTGCCTTGTGCATTATCAAAGGATACAAATTTGTGCTGATTATCTCGGATGACTTTAATGGGCGTATGCAACAACAAGTGTGCCGTAATGCCCATGCGGTTTAAGGCCATTCTGACAGAATCAACTAAAAAAGGACTATCAGGCACAATAATTTCAATAATCGTATGGGTAGATTGCCACCCGTGTTTTGCTATCTCGGGGTTAAAAACGCGGATAAAAGGCTTATCAGCAGCGTAGTCGTAAAATTCATTCCACAAGCTCAAGGTGGCGCCGTACAAATCGCTATCGCTGCGATTTTCAAGATCGTCTTTTGATATATTTTTAAACAGGATTTTAGAAAATTGAACGACGCGTTCTACTTGGGATTCATCGAGTTTTTTTTGGATAAGTTTGTATACATTTTCGAGTAAAACGGAATGCTGGTTATTAGTAACCGTCATGTGCTTACCTTTTCGTTAGCTGGCTATTCATGTTGTAGGGTAAATTCGTCAAATATGAATGTTATATTTGACTCTTTTAGACTAGACAAAAGACTGAGAAATATACAGTTTTTTGAATTTATAAACTATTTTCGCTAAATTAAATGCGTATTAAAAGCTTTAAATTTACGAAAAATTAACATTCAACATAAGCATGCAATTAAGACACATAAAAAAAGGCCAAACGGCCTTTTTTTATAATAACTATGCAAAAATAATTTTATCGTTGCTTGCGCCAGAACAATGCAGCTAGGGCAGGAAGCACAATAATCGCGCCCATCATATTTACGATAAACATAAAGGTCAGTAAGATGCCCATATCCATTTGAAACTTCAATGATGAGAATACCCAGGTACTCACCCCAACCGCCAAAGTCGCACCAGTAAATAGTACTGCACTGCCCCGCTCTTTTAACGCCTCGAAATAGGCCTGTCTAACAGCCATCCCCGCTTTTAACTTCGCACTCATTATCGACAAAATATAAATACCATAGTCAACGCCTATACCCACACCTAAGGCAATAACAGGCAAGGTTGAAACAGTCAGGCCTATTTGCAAATAAGTCATTAGCGCCTGAGCAAGCACTGAAACGACATATAAGGGGATCACCACCGCTAAAGTCGCACGCAATGATTTAAAGCTAAGTAAACACAAGATGATAACAGCGCCAAATACATAAGCCATCATAGGGTTCTGCGCAGCACTAACTGCTTCGTTCTGAGCCGCCATCACACCCACCGGACCCGAAGCCAATTGGAATTTCAAGGTATCGGTTTCATACTCTTGGCGTACTTCTTTGATAGCATCAACAACTGCCGTAATCGTTTCTGCTTTATGATCTTGCATAAATAAGATGATCGGCATCACTGAACAGTTACCGTTTAACAAACCAGAAGAGGTAGGTACCAACGAAATATCTTGCACCAACGTCGCCTGATTTCTAGGCAGTACTCGCCATTTTGGATTACCTTCGTTATATCCAGCGTTAACAATTTTCGCCACTGAGGCCAGACTCACGGCAGATTGCACGCCTGGCACATTGGATACTTTCCATTGCAAGCTATCAATGGCCGACATCACTTCATAAGACGAGCAAGAGTCTGCTTCGGTTTCAACCAAAATAGACAAATAATCCACACTTATAGCAAATTTATCGGTGATTAAAAAAGTATCTTGGTTATATCGAGAGTCTTCATGTAAGGCTGGCGCACCAGCATGTAAATCCCCTATCTTCATCTTAAGAGATTCGACCCAGCCAAAGGCAAATAGCACTGCCGTCACAACTAAAATGACTGCAGCTACCTTGGGACTAGAACAAGCGGCAATAGTGTCCCAAAACTTATCAGAACGCGCCTCTTTTCCAGCAAATTTCTGTTTGTATTTGTCATCCAGCTTCAAAAATGACATCAAGACAGGTAACAAAATCAGGTTCGTTAAGATGATAACCGCAACACCCATACTCGCAGTGATAGCAAGCTCTCTAATGATACCTATGTCGATAACCAGCAGAGTCATAAAGCCAATCGTGTCAGACAACAAGGCAATACCGCCTGGCAATAACAAAGATCGAAATGCCTTTTGTGCCGCTAGCTTGACGCTTGAGCCCGCCACGACTTCTTTACCTAAGGAGTTAATCATTTGTACGCCATGGCTGATCCCAATGGCAAAAACTAAAAACGGCACCAATATCGACATAGGGTCAAGGCCGAAGCCAAGCAAGGTCAAAAGCCCCATCTGCCAAATTACCGCTACAACTGAACAAAGCAAGGGTAGCAAGGTAAGCATTACAGATTTACAAAAGAAGAATACTAAGATAGCAGTGATGGCTATCGCGATAGCAAAAAACAGTACAACATCCTTTGCACCATCAGCTACATCACCAATCATTTTCGAGAAACCAATTATATGAATACTAATATTTTCATTTTCAAAGGGTTGGCGAATTTGATTTTCGAGTTCTTCAGCAAAAGCTAAAGTACTGAGCTTTTCTCCGGTATTAGGATCAAGTTCTAGTAATTGTCCAGACACCATGGCGCACTTAAAATCGCCAGATACTAAACCGCCGACAATACCTGCTTTTTCGATATTACTGGCAACTTTTTCAAGTGCATCAGGATTAGCTGAATTGAAATCAGCAGGTATCACTGGACCACCGGCGAAGCCCCCTTCCACTATCTCGGTAAAACGGGTCGAAGAAGAAAAAATAGATTTAACGAGCGCGCGGTTTACCCCGTTAATAAAAAATAATTGGTCATGGACATTTTTTAGAGTATCAAAGAAATCTTGATTATAAATCGTTTGATTTTTGTCGCACACAGCGACTAACACACTATTAGCGCCGCCAAAATCATTGCTATGCTTCATATAATTCTGCATATATTCATGATTTAGGGGAATATTTTTAGTGAAACCGGCGTCTAATTTAAGTTGTGATGCTTGGAAAGCTAAAAATAAAGTGGCCAATAAAAACAAGCCAACAACCGTTAAACGGTAGCGAAAAACAACGCTTTCAATAGATTTAATTATGTTAGTCATGCTCACTAGTCCTTAATAACCCAATTCTTGATACCGACTTCGGACACTGCAAGCAGCTTGTTGTTTTGCACCTCTGCGTTAATCAGAGATTTCCCTTCATCTGTTTGGCTAAAGCGTAGACCATTGTCATCGATAGTGAGTACCGCACCATTGTTACCCAAGATGATAGAACGTCGCTTATCGACTGACACGATGGAATTAAGCGTAAAAGTGGTTGGTGATGCTAACGGGATCCACTCTTGCTCGTTGAATTCATATACATTGCCGCGCAAGCCCGCCGCGAATAAGCGACCAGATTGAGTACGCTTAATGTCAAAAAATGAACCAGAATAATCAATATCCATACGTTGCCAAGAGGTACCCATATCATTGCTAAAAGCTAACAAGCCGGCTTCTCCCGCCATGTACAACGTCGTGCCATCAATAGAAACACGGTTGATATTCGGTAAAATTGACAACAGCTCTTCTTGATAAAAAGTTTCGTCTTCTTGTTTCAGCTCATCCATGTATTCTTTGTCATCGGGATTGAGCAGTTCAGCGTGTAACTCAGACACCCAATTTTCACCCCCATCAGAGGTACGTAAAAATAAACCATAAGCGCCTACAGCGATGCCATGTTTTTCATTAAAAAACAGTACATCTAGTAAGGGCTTTTCTAGCTCAGGATTGCGATATTGCACAGTCCAATTTTGGCCGCTGTCAGTACTTTTTAAAATCGTCGCATCATGTCCTACCGCCCAGACATGCTGATCTAAAGCTTGCACCGCTGTTAAAGTTGATAAAGTCGGCACCTGAACTTGTTGCCAATGATCACCATCAGCAGAACGCAATATATGACCCCTTTCACCAACCACAATGAAGGTATCGGAATTGCGCGTGATATCTAACAAAAGCGATTCAACCGCAAGAGGCGCGATAAAGGCCTGATTATTGGCCTCAGCAGAGGCCAAACTAGGTAATAAAAACAGGAGGGTAAAACTTAACTTTTTTAGCAGCATAAGGTACTCATTGCGAAGTTAAAAAAATGGTTGGCAGCGCCAACCATTTTTTTACTAATTTAGCGCTTTCCTTTTCGTCTCAAAGCTTGAGGAGTGAAATCGCCATCGTCTAATTTAACATCAAACTCATACATTCTTTCTTCGTTATCTAAGCCAAGAGCTAAATAACGGCGAGAGTTTAAATCATAATAAACATCAAGCGTTGACCATTGGGTTGGTACTTCATAATAGTTTACGCCATGGGCAACAGCAACACGATATAACTCATTGCGGTTATCATACATGTCAGATACCTGTACTTGCCAGCTATCCTCATCAATGTAGAACACACGTTTTTGATAGACATGACGATATTCAGGTTTCAAGTTTGCTTCAACTACCCACACACGGTGTTTTTCAAAACGCGTCAATTCAGGGTTAATATGACCAGGCTGAAGAATGTCTTCGTATTTCACTTTATCACTGTGCAACTTGTAGTTATTGTAGGCCACATACATCTCTTTGCGCCCTTTTAACTCCCAGTTATAACGGTCAGGTGCACCATTAAACATGTCAAAGTCATCCGTGGTACGTAAGCCATCAGCTGCGGTGCCTGGTGCATCATAAGCAATATTGGGCGCGGCAAGTACTTTTCTTTGGCCGGTATTATAGGTCCATGCTTTACGTGGCTCTCTAACCTGATCCATCGTCTCATGCACAAGTAAAACTGTGCCTGCTAAACGTGCTGGTGAAGTCACTTCCTGCATAAATTTAGAAATAACATTTTCTTCCAGCAGCTTTTCACGGGTAGCATCTTTAGCTGAGTACTTTTGCAACAACAAATCATCAAAACCGATTACGTTAAAATCACCTGAAGCCGTTGGAGCAGCTTGACCACCGAAACGACGCACGGTTTCACCGCGATAACGTAATATATGATTCCATATGGCTTCAATACCTGATTGAGGGATTGGGAAAGGAATACCAATCGCGGCATTCTTCACACCATTACCACCTTGGATTAACTCAGCCATTAATGCATTCTTTTTAGTTTCGTCATACACAAACTGAGGAGACGAAGCTGAACGTTGGGTCGGGTAAACAGGCATTTTGAAGGTGTCAGGATAGGTCTCAAACATCTTCTGCTGACCATCACTCAAAAACTCAGCATACTGCTTGTAATTTTGCGCGGTGATCTCGAATAAGACTTTATCATCTTTAAACGGGTCAGGATGAAAATCGCCCGGTTTGTAACCTGCTGGAGGGGTGGTAATACCGCCAGTCCATGCGGGAATGCTGCCATCAGCATTACCTGCTTGAATACCACCAAGAGGAGTTAATTCACTTCCCAGCTTATTTGCTTCGGCTTCTGCAACTTTTGCATTGACCATACTTGAACCGAGGGACAATGAAATAACAGAGCTGATTAATATAAGTTTTTTAAACATAAATTGACTCTCTAAATTGAATACTTAACGTTAAAAGACATAAAGTCGCGGTCTGACAAGGCATTTGTTGTACCGACTCCACCCCAGTAGCTGTTGTAACCTAAAGACGCTGACCATTTACTTAAATAGTCAAAGGTTAATGTAGCACTTGCCGACTTACGCTCTTCAATGAATAAAAATAATGGATCAGGCGTAATACCATTAACATCATGTGCAAAGGTGAATCTTGCTTGCATGTTAACGCCAGAAAACACGTTGTTATATGAGGCGTTTGCTAACAAACGGTAACCCCACGCGGTCTTAGTTGGAAATGGATTTTGCTCAGGCCCATCAGACAATCCAATGTGTAAACCAGTACGCGGATTGCCATCAGCGGTAGGCTGCAATGACGGCGTTCTGACCGAACCAGGACCATTTAAACGAATAACATTGGGATCAGGAAAATCCATAATATTCACATAACCCACTTCTCCCAACACAACCAAATTGTCAGTTCCTAACATCGGTCCAAAAATATGAGTTGCTGTTGCTTGGATTTGCATGGTGTCTGAGTTTAAGTAACCTTGTGCTGTTTCACCAGGTCCTACCGTTCTACCAAGGTAGCCATCTAATTGTGAAATCCCTTCAAAATCGGGACGAATACCTGCAATAGCGAGCTGTTGTGGCATTGCGGCATACAACAACTCTACGTCGTCAATTTGCAAAGGTTCGTCAATACGATAAGAAATCTCACCCGCTAAGGCCGTTTCACCTACGTTCGTATTAAAGCTAAAACCGTACAATTTAATATCTTCGGGGTATTCAAATTCAATCTTGGTAAAAGCCTGCAAATCAGTGATGTTATCCTTAGTAATCACTTTTTGCGCCAAATAGGCTAAGTCAGCCCCAATACCCGCAGCAGTAAAGTTAGAGGTCGTGCCCGTAATTAAAGGACGCTGCGAATGATAATTGATCATGTACAAGCTCAATTCACTGTCATTCAACTCTGACGCAAAATAAGTCAGTTTGATTCCATACTGACCTTGATCACTGGCATCTTTATGAGCGTCATCACTAAAACCACGCACCGCTACTTTGGTAGGATAGGCTAAATACGCGCTACCAATTTGTGCAGGATCTGCACCTGCTTTGAGCGCATTACCTAATTGATTGAGGCCAGCCATCAAAAAGTCTAAGTCAATGTCTGGGTTACCACTAAAACCCAGTTGAACGTTTTGCGCTTGACCGCCTTCGCCAGCAAAATCATTGGTCGCAAAGTAGCTACCTGCCTGAGGTAACAAACTGCGCTCCCATTCATATTGATAGTAGGCAGACACACTGAAAGATTCGGTTAAATCAATGGACGCGAAGACCGTACCAACCGGTATAAATACTTCTTTAAGTTCTGCACCCGGTGCTTGAGCACGAGTAACGTCAACTGGATTAATGGTATTAATACCGTGCTGAATAAAAGTACCTTCACCCCAACTGATCACTTGTTGACCAATACGCAAACTCATTGGCATATCAGCAACGCTAAAGTCAGCATAAAAGAATGCGTCTAATAAACGAATATCTGAACACAATTCTTCGCTGGATTTACCAGTAGCACACGGGTCTTGTTTTTGCCCAGTAATAGGATTAGTCCACGCTCTAGAACCATCTTTCATTTCAAAATCGTAAAAATACATACCACGCATAAAGATACCCATATCTTTATAGCGAATATCTAATTCATGCACACCTTTGAACAAGGTCGAGAACGCTTTATTTTTATCGTAATTTAAATTACCCAGATCACCATTGGTAGAATAGGCTGCATCTGTTAAAGCCCATACATCAGAGGAGGTGTAAATAGGATTAGTTGCTGGGTTGTAACCTGACCAATCTAGGTTTAATTGATTACTGTTGCCGACTGT
Source organism: Paraglaciecola sp. (assembly GCF_030730205.1). Classification (GTDB taxonomy): domain Bacteria; phylum Pseudomonadota; class Gammaproteobacteria; order Enterobacterales; family Alteromonadaceae; genus Paraglaciecola. Next base: position 10,719 of record NZ_JANQVQ010000169.1, on the reverse strand, counting down.
TGAAAAATCAATATCTTCAACCCGAACACTGGTACCAAATGAAAAGTTTGAGTCAAAACTCACTGACCAATCGCCACTGTCCCAATTTGCGGCATTAGCCGTCATAGAACAAGCACCTAAAACGCTGGTGATCCCAAGTGCGATTGTTGTTTTTTTGAATATGGATGAACCATAAATCATATATTTTTACTCCCCAGTTAGCCGACTTAAACAGTACAGACTAGCGACCTAGACAAATGAACTTTAAATTAACAAAATCATTACATCATTTTGCGCTGATAGCAAGAACTAATCGTACCAGTTGATTAACAAATAGTAACTATATTTCAACAACTTGTGTTTATATTTTAACCAAGGACCGTAAAAACTTACGCCATTTTCTCGAAACTGACGAGCTTATTCGCACCACTTACTTGTAATCTGAAACGCCCCCGTATGCCAGTTGGACTGACAAAGGGGCGAAGGTTTTTGATTGGAATTTGAATCTTGGTGCCTTGTTCATCAATAATCACCACAGCATTATTGCCAGGCTGATACAATTTTAAGCACTCGTCATAACTCGCTTTTATAGAAAAGTAATAGGTATGCATTGTGTTAAACGATATGCCCCCTAACCTTCCTATTTAAAATGTAAACTTTTACTGATTTTTTCGAACAAGTCTTTACTCAATTGTGGAATATCACTGATTCGCATTAATTGATGCTGCATCAAGGCTTGACGCTTAGCATCCACCTTTTGCCATTGAGTCAAAGGAGTAATAAGTCGAGCAGCAATTTGCGGGTTAAGCGTATTGAGTTTAATTAAGTAGTCAGCTAGAAACTTATAGCCACTGCCATCAACAGCATGAAAACCAGGTACGTTATAATAAGCAAAACTGCCCACAAGCGATCTAACTCGATTTGGATTTGAGATACTGTACTGAGCATGACCGGCAAGAATATCCAGACGAGTCAAAATATCAGTCCTGGGCGTATTTGCATGCAGGGCAAACCACTTATCTAGCACCAATGCATCATCGCTCCAGCGCTGTTCAAAACATGACATCAATTCATCAAATAAACCCAGATCACCCAATTGCGCAGCCGCTAAAGCGCCTAACGAATCAGTCATATTATTGGCATCGTGAAACTGCTGACGAATAATGCTTTCAACGCCCTGCTCGCCACTTAGCTGCAAGTACTTCAAACTTAAATTATTGAGTTTGCGTTGTTCAACTTGATTTTGCTCGTAAGCGTAAGGCTGATGGCTACTTGCTTTATACATTTGCTGCCAATGAGGCAAAAAGGCTTTGGCCATAGTTTGCATAAGAGATTTTCGTGCAGCATAGAGTTTGTCGATATCAATTTTATCCCGTTGTTGCAATAACGTTTCAAAACTAGGCAAACTCAGCATCTCAGCTTTAAATGCCTGGGATAAATCTTGATGAGCAGCAATAGGTTCCAGTGCAGTTAATAAGCCATCAAGCAAACTGTTGTTTTTATCCCCTTCATCGCTTGCCATTTGGTGTATGCAATCACTGTAAATTTTTTGGCTAGCGTCCCAGCGGGCAAAGTCATCAGGACTATGCAACAGCACATGAGCCAACTGTTCATGAGAATAAGCATAGTTAAGACGAACTGGCGCAGAAAAATTATGCAACAAAGAGGGGGTGGGTTTTTCTGAATAACCAAAAAAGTTAAGCTGTAGATTATCTTCTTTAAGCTCTGCAACAAATTCAGTCGAGCCTTTATCATCCAACGCTAAGGTCTTACCGTCTTTATCTAATAGGCTTAAGGCCAGTGGAATATGCAAAGGCATCTTATCTTTTTGGTCTGCCGTCGCTTTAGTCGTCTGGCTTATATTTAAACGATATGTGCCAGTTTGACGATCATAGAAATCAGTAATATTTATCGTTGGTGTACCAGATTGACTGTACCAGCGTTTAAAAATACTCAAATCTTTATTGCTCGCATCTTGCAATGCTTGCACAAAATCGTCGCACGTCACCGCTTGGCCATCAAAACGAGCAAAATACAAGTCCATCCCTTGCCTAAAGCCTTCTGCACCCAACAAGGTATGCATCATCCGGATCACTTCAGCCCCTTTATCGTAGACCGTTACGGTATAAAAGTTATTCATCTCGATAACTTCATCGGGGCGAATAGGATGCGACATCGCACTGGCATCTTCGGCAAATTGGTTTTCGCGGATCACCTTAACGTTTTTAATACGATTAACTAATGGAGAGCCCATATCAGCGCTAAATTGTTGGTCGCGGAAAACCGTGAGGCCCTCTTTTAGACTCAATTGAAACCAATCACGGCAAGTCACTCGATTGCCTGTCCAATTATGGAAATACTCGTGAGCAATGACCGATTCGATATTGAAAAAATCATCATCCGTAGCAGATTCGGGATTGGCCAATACAAACTTACTGTTAAAAACATTCAGTCCCTTGTTTTCCATTGCGCCCATATTGAAAAAATCAACGGCCACAATCATATAAATATCAAGGTCATATTCTAAGCCGAAGACCTGTTCGTCCCATAGCATCGACTTTTTAAGCGAATCTAAAGCATGTTGACCTTTGCCTAACTTACCCTTATCGACAAACAGTTCAAGGGCGACTTTACGGCCGGAACCGGTGGTATAACTGTCTTGCAATAAATCAAAGTCACCGGCTACTAAGGCAAATAAATAACAAGGCTTTTTAAAAGGATCCGACCAACTAACAAAATGACGGCCATTATCTAATTCACCCGAATCCACTTTATTTCCGTTTGACAACAAAAATGGATAGCGTTGTTTATCTGCACAGACCCTTACATCGTAGGTTGCAAGCACATCAGGCCTATCCAAAAAGTAAGTTATCTTGCGAAATCCTTCTGCTTCACACTGAGTACAAAAAGAGTCAGCAGCAAAATACAGCCCTTCAAGACTGGTGTTCAATTTAGGGTGAACAACCGTGGTTATGGATAATTCAAACTCAGCAAGTTCAATCCTTATAATTAACGCGTTTTCCTCCACTTCATAATCTAACCAGGGTTCGCCATTAACTAGCAACGATTGCAGAGTTAACCCTTCACCATCTAACACTAAAGCTTGTTTATGTTGGCCATTACGTACAATGTTAGTTATGCAAGAAACGACGGTAGACTCGGCGTCGAGATCAAAATTAAGCCTAACGTGTTCGATGAAAAATTCAGGCGGTAAATAATCTGATCGTCTTTTTACAGTAGGCGCAGTGAGCGGTGATAAATTATTGGTCATAAGGATCTCAGATAATAAATAGGGTATAAGTGAGTACCGAATTACACGTTACTCACTCTAAAATAATTTAGCCTTGTGTAGACACGCTTTTTGGCACTGGAATACGAAGAATTTTTATACCCAAATAAGCATAAATAATAGAAAGCACAGGGTTAATCAAATTAAAAAACGCATAGAAAATGTAATCTAATGGACTCACTGCCAAAACCCCTTGCATATACACACCACAGGTATTCCAAGGAATTAAGGGGGACGTAAGTGTGCCACCATCCTCTAAACTACGAGACAAATTTAATTGATTTAAACCGCGTTTCTCAAACTCTTCTTTGTACATTCTGCCTGGCATTACAATCGCCATATATTGATCAGCAGTAATGATATTAGTGCCAATGCACGTCAAAATTGTGCGGGTAACCATATCGCCGGCCGTGGTAGCGCCTTTTAAAAACGCGCTCACTGCTCGCTTAAGCAAACCCACTTTTTCGAGTACTGCGCCAAACGTCATGGCACACATAATCAACCAAATAGTATTTAACATACTTGACATACCGCCACGGCTCAACAAGCTGTTAAGTGTTTCGCTGCTGGTAGCAAATTGCACGCCATCAAATAAAGCTGTCCACACAACAACAACGGTACCTTGGATATTATCCATACCCTCTGCAGACAATTTACTAATAACTTCGGGCTGAAATAATGCCGCCCAAATACCGCCCATAATGGCCCCCATAGCGACGGCTGGAAAAGCGGGCACTTTACGTATTGCCATCGCTAGCAAAACAAATAAGGGGATCAACATATGAAAGCCAAGATTGAATTCTTGATTTAGCAACAATTGCATTTCTTCAATTCGGCTTGATGACTCTGGTATATCTGAACCAAACCCAATAACAGTGAAAAGAATAAGAGCAAGTATGAAACTAGGCACCGTCGTCCATAACATGTATTGAATGTGTTCGAACAGATTAGTACCAGCGATAGCGGGCGCTAGATTAGTGGTTTCAGACAGGGGGGAGATTTTATCACCAAAATACGCCCCCGAAATGATTGCCCCGGCTGTAATGGGTGCTGACATGTCCATACCAATAGACACGCCCATCAGTGCCACACCCACTGTTGCCGCGGTAGTCCAAGAACTTCCAATACTCAGAGCAACAATGCCACAAATTAAACAACTTGCCGCATAAAACATAGAAGGATTAAGTAAGTCTAAACCATAGTAAATAAGGGTCGGTACAGTGCCCGATAACATCCAGGTACCAATTAAAGATCCAACGGCCAACAAAATCAAAATAGCGCCCAAAGAGCGAGAAATTCCTTTAACGATGCCTTTCTCGATATCATCCCATTTATAACCGTTTTTAATACCGATAATGGCAGCGATACCCATTGCCAATAACAGCGCAATTTGATTGGGACCAAAAGAGGAGTTTTCACCAAAAAGGTAAACTGAAGTGCCCAATAAGCCCACTAAAATAACTATCGGCACAATCGCATCGAGTAATGAAGCTTCTTTAATATGTTTATTATTATTTTCCATTAACACTAACTACCCTTTATTAACCAATTACCGAACGATAAAACATCACTACAATGACCACCGGGCAAACAAATCGAACATACCAAGGCCAAATTTTCCAAAATAATCCTTGCTCAGCAGAAGGATCACCTTCTTTAAGTTCTGCTAATATTTGGTCTCTCTTCCACACCCAACCCGTAAATATACACAATACCAAACCTAATAAAGGCTGACTGTACTCTGTTGTAATCGCAATCACTAAGCCAAATAACGCATTAAAGTTAGTGGCAATAATACAACTGAGAGCATAAATACCTAGGGCTAAAAACCATACTGAGCGTTTACGCCCTAGGCCTTTACTTTCAACCACGTAGGCCACTGGCACTTCTAACATAGAGATAGACGACGTCACGGCCGCAATGATCATCAAAGCAAAAAAGGCAAAAGCCACTACATTGCCGATCATACCCATGGTTTCAAAAAAAGCAGGTAATACCGCAAAAATAAGTCCTGGTCCGGCAATGTATTCCCCATTCTCACCAAAAATTTGTACACCGCTATGCAATGCAACATACATCGCTGGAATAATTAATAATCCCGCAAGTACCGCAACGCCAATATCAACAAATGCCACGGCCGCACCAAGGTTAGGTAATTTTTCTTGCTTTGAAATATAAGAACCATATACCAACATCGTCCCTACACCCAAAGACATAGAGAAGAACGCTTGCCCCATGGCGCTGATCAATAAGTCAGGACTGAGTATTTTTGAAAAATCAGGTAATACATAGTGACGCAAGCCTTCCATCGCACCGTCTAGAGTAAGTACATAGACAATCAGTAAAGTAATGATGATGAACAAAGCTGGCATTAGTCTAACAGACCAACGCTCTATTCCATCTTTAACGCCACCAGATACGATGCTGGCAGTTAGGGCTAAAAATAAGCCACAAAAAAGTATATTGCGCCCGATGGCATCTTCAGAAGACAAATCAGCCGTTAACCAAGCGGTTGCACTGTTTAAGCCTAATAACTCAGCTAAGGGGGCAAGGCAAAAAGAAATCATCACACCAGCAACCAGCGCATAAAACGCAAGAATGAGTGATACGGTAATAAAGCCCCATACACCAGCTAGTCGCCCTACTTTGCTACCCGTAATTTGTCCTAGAGCATCAACCATATTTGACCGCGTTGCACGACCAATTATTAGTTCTGCCATTAACACAGGATACGCCAGTACAAAGGCAAGAATAATATAAACCAAAACAAAAGCGGCGCCACCATTACTGGCAACTTGGGTAGGAAAACCCCAAATATTGCCTAATCCAACCGCCGAGCCTGCTGCCGCCAGTATAAATCCAATTCTGGATGAAAATTCACCACGTGCACTCATCTGTCACCTATTGTTATTATTTTTTTGTTGTTTTAAATAAAGTAAAAAAGGGCTATTGGAAATAGCCCTTTTTCTGCTCAGTATCATTATTTTTGATTAATTGCGTACTTTCCTGTGGTCAGTAGGTCGTAAGTAATACTTGCGGCTTCGTCAAGAAATGGATCGATTTCAGGTAGATCTTCAGGTAAATCATCAAGGGATTTGACTGGTTCAAGCCCTTGTCGTTTTAAACGCTCATTTGCGCGGGTCAGGTTACGCGCCTCTGCTTCATTTTTCTCTTTCAAACGCTCGGATTCAACCAATGAAATGGTCTTGTCAGACTTTTTTACTTTGTAGCGTTCGATGTCTTCAAAAATATAAGCAAACTCCGGGTCTTGCTTAACTCGCACATCATGTTTTTGCGCAAGTTGTTGGGCTACGGTTTTCGTTTCACCAAACGTAGTATAGTTTGCTCTGGCGATACTATCCCAAGGTAAGGCTGTTTCTTCTTGGCTTTCACCCCAATCTTTAGGATCAATAGGCGAAGGAAACAACACATCAGGGATCACACCCATGTGCTGTGTGCTACCGCCATCAATGCGGTAGAACTTAGCAATAGTGAATTGCACACTACCCAGCGGATTCTCATACAGGTCGTATATTCGGCCTAAACCACGGTGCTGCTGCACAGTCCCTTTACCGTAGGTTTGTTCACCTAAGATAAGCGCACGGTTATAGTCTTGTAGCGCAGCAGCAAAAATTTCAGAAGCTGAGGCACTGTATCTATCAACTAGCACAGTTAAGGGTCCATCATAAAACACCTTACCGTCTACATCTTCTTCAATGCGGATACGACCCGCACCGTCGCGAATTTGGACTACAGGACCTTTGTCAATAAACAGCCCCGTAAGTAAGGTAGCTTCAGTTAACGAACCACCGCCGTTGCCGCGAAGATCAACAATGATGCCATTGACCTGCTCTGCGTTAAGTTTTTCTATTTCTTTTTGTACATCTGCATGCAGATTATTGTAAAAAGATGGGATCGTAATCACGCCTAATTTTTCGCCTTTATGTGGACCTGTTTCCGGCACATAAACGTCTGATTTAGCCGCTTTATCTTCTAATTTGATTTTGTCACGCATCAAAGCGACAACGTCTGGGGTAGTGTTTTCGCCTGAGCCTTTAACAATTTGCAAGCGCACTACACTGCCCTTTGGACCTTTAATTAACTCGACAACTTCATCCAAGCGCCAGCCAATCACATCAACAAATTCTTCGTCGTCTTGGGCAACACCCACAATTTTATCTTCGGGTTTAATTTTTTGAGATTTGTCGGCAGGTCCACCCGGCACCACGCTACGAATAACGGTGTAATCGTCTTCACTGAGTAAAACTGCACCAATACCCTCAAAGGATAAATTCATTTCCATTTGAAAACGTTCGGCATTGCGAGGTGACAAGTAACTGGTGTGCGCTTCAATTGCACGAGCAAAAGAATTCATCACAATTTGAAAAACGTCTTCACTGCTGGTTTGCGTTAAACGTTTTATTGCTCTTTCATAACGTTTGTTTAGTAATTCTTGAATTTTAGGCCAATCTTTGCCCGCTAACTTCAGATTTAAGGCATCGTATTTGACACGCTGACGCCACAATTCGTTTAGCTCTGCTTCATCTTTAGGCCACGGTGCATCTTCACGGTCAAACAAAAATGCATCATTAGCCACTTCATAATCGAATTCTTTATCTAACAGCGTTAAAGCGTATTCAAAACGTTTTTCGCGCTTTTCCATGTTGAGCTGGTACATTTCATAAGCAATGGATAAATCGCCTACTTCAATCGCATCATCAAACTGGGTTGAATACTTTTCAAATTTTTTAATATCAGCTTCGGTAAAAACATTACGATTAAAATCAATCGAACGAAGATAACGGTTAAAAATGACCTGTGATAAAGAGTCGTCCAAATCAATTGGTTTGTAATGCGCCCGTAAAAACTGAGAAGAAATGCGTTTTGCAGAAACGGAGTGCTGAGACTCTTGTTCAAGATGTGGCAAACCTTTAACACTTTCACTGTTTTCAATAGCTACTGCATTTGTCCCCATTAACACTAATGCGGAAATGACAGACAAACGAATCGATTTCATCATACTTACTACCTCTTGGCGCGTGCCAACCTAAGATTATCAACCTGGACTTTGACCACCATTCCTGTATCAAGTTGCACCTGCACACCATCTTTGTTCACGTCAGTGATAGAAGCAGGCATCGGCGTTTTACCAATTTTTACGGTTACTAAGGTGCCAACGACTAAATGTTCTGCGCTGAGTTTTTCTGCGGGGGGCAACTTAATAGCAGGTTCAGGCTTTTTCACCGGTTTTTCTACCGATTTAGGCTTGGCTTGCTCTTTATTTTTGTAACTTTTCTTTGCAGGCGGCTTTTTGGCTTGTTGTTCTTTGCGTTTTTCAGCAACCAATGCGCGGCTTTCGTCTAATTGCTTTTTGGCATGTTCAGCGTGATCTTTTTCAATAACGGCAACGTCATTACCGTCTAAATCGACCCGTTGTTGCCCTTCAACAATTGACTGCAAATAACGCCAGCTATTGGTGTAATGGCGTAATGAAGAACGCAACAATGTTTTACTGACTCTTTCTTCATCATCTAGCCTTTGCGCTAAATCTTGGAAAATACCAATTTTGAGAGGCTTTGCTTGACCTTGAATGCTAAAACAGGCCGGGAATGTCTCAGCTAAAAAAGCGAGCACTTCTTTGCTATTTGAAAATTTCTGTGGAGTATCCATTAATTCTTCTAGTGTGTAAGTTATCGAGGTTCTTGTAGCTCATCATCCCAAGTTGCCAATAGTTGGTCAACCCAGTCGTGCAAATCATCTTCATCTATATCAAGTAAATGGCTATCTTGTCGCCAATTTTCCCAAATATATTGGATCATATTCTCTAAAGACTCTGAATCAATGTCTTCATCGGCATGATCATACAGCAAATGTAACATAGAATTAAGCTTGTCAGTGGCTTCTTCAGCCTGCTCTTCCCAATAATCCATGTCCTCAACGGTAGCTAATGCAACATGGATATCAACAAAGTGCTTCACAACATACTCGCTTCTAAACTGTTTACAATTCGCTGTAAACCTTCTACGTCGGCCAGATCAAAGCGACCAATTAAGGGGCTATCAATATCAAGCACTGCAACCACAGCCCCGTTTCTATAAACTGGCAACACAACTTCTGAGTTTGAAGCCGCATCGCAGGCAATATGCCCTGAAAACTCATGTACATCATGCACTAACTGCACTTTTTTCTCAGACACAGCCGTGCCGCATACGCCTTTACCAATGGGAATGCGAATACAAGCAGGTTTACCATGAAAAGGGCCAAGCACTAATTGCTCGTCTTTCATTAGATAAAAACCCGCCCAATTAACGTCATCCAAGGCCCAATATAATAAAGCGCTAATATTAGCCATATTAGCAATCATATCAGGCTCATCGGCCACTAAAGATGCTGCCTGTTGGGCAAGTTCAGCATACTGTTGTTGTTTGGTTTGACTCATTCACTCTCTCATTAATGTCACTAATCAACTAATTCAAAAACCACTGACACTTGCGCCGTGGTATTCATCTCGCCCGGTAATGAGCTAGATTCTGCCATGGAGCGCAGTCTCATGGTGTTTTTGGCTTGCATCGCCTGACCTTGTGATTGCTCAGACACGGTTATGGCGCTTCCTAATTCTAAATCTAACACCTCAGCCATGTGTTCAGCACGTTGCTGCGCGTCTTGCAACGCCTGCTCTATCGCACTCTGATAATGTTCGTAAGCTTTGCTGTTTGAGTAGCTAAAGCCTTCAATACGCGTAATATTAAGTTTCAATACACTATCAATGGCTTTGTCGTACAAAGACAATTTATCTAGGGTGATATCAATACGACGACTGAGTATAAAGCCCTTTTGCTCTTGGGTTTGGCCATTATATTCTACCCAAGGATTAAACTGCACCTGTAAGCTTTGAATATTTTTTTCTTTTACATCTAGCTTTTTTAACTGCTCGATGACTTGATTGGTTTTTTCATTAACTATGCGATTTAGGTCGCTAGCTGTTTCACCTCGTTCTTCAATGACCACAGTGAAGTTGAACTGGTCTGGCACACTCACCGCGCTGCCCACGCCAGTTACCGTAATTTGCCGCTGCTGCGCTGGGTGATGAGGTGGTGTAGGACCACAGGCAGTCAATAACAACACACTTGATAGCAATAACTTTTTCATAACTCTCCTTATTACCCTGATAAAAAACCTAAAATTAGCAGTACCAGCTATCATAACCGCAATCTTACTGCCAAGCTCACAAATTCATTGAGACACGTCTACGAGCCCTAAATAACAACGCGCTGGATATTGGCCCATAATGCAAAAATACAAGCTTTAGTCGCCATTGCCAAGCTCACTCTTTAGCAAAATACGCCATAATTTCTGCTGCTGTCATTTCTTGTGTTTGATTTGAAAAGCAGTAATAGCTTGGCCTTTTATCAGTAAAATACTGCATGTCCATTTTAAGGCCATCAAGTCCA
>NZ_JANQVQ010000168.1 GCF_030730205.1 Paraglaciecola sp. | reverse complement strand
TTAACGAACGGCTTGTTTTAAGTAGTCGTTAAAAGCGCCTTGGTTTGCTGATTTAAGGGCAATACATTGCTCAGTACTGGCTTTTGAAATATCAAAGCTTCTTTGCATGCCATCGATATCTTTTTTACGCTCAGCATAAAATTGACTGCCTAGGTCCAAATCATGCTGACTGCAAGACGTTGATGCATATTCGGGTAAACGCGCTACGTGATAGGCAGGCATTTTTTTGACTAACACAGCGAAGTTGGTTTCTAACCAGGTATACAGCAAGTCATGATTATCCAAAGCGCTATCTGCTCTTGCCACAAAGCTAATGACATTAGCAGGGCTGACTGTATCGCTTAGAGCAAAATCCAAGGTTTTAAGCACATTTTCGTTTTGTGGAAAGACCATGGCGCTGCGTAAAGTGCCGCGAATATTGGCATCTGTGTGTTGTAGATAAGCCGCTTTTAGTTTTTCAAACCAGCTTGAATCGCCATTTCTTACCGCATTACGTAGTGCAACAGAAGCGATACCTCTGGGTACACTACTAGGCTCGTCTAGAAACTGTTGTGCTAAGTCTAAGCTGACCTTGTTAACTTTGGCATCGTTAGAATAACGGGCGAGTACGCCGTATACTGCATTGCGCAAACGGCTCACATCGGTCGTGTCGGCAGTCTGTTCTTCAACACCTAAACGGTCAAACCAATTGAGCAGCTTTTGACCTGCAAATTTGCCAAACATTGCTTCATTATCTTTATCAACGAGGTAAGTCAGATCGTTCATTGAACTTACTACCGAGCTGGCAACTACAGGGTCAGTGTCTGTTGCCAACACATCAAGTACTTGCATATATTGAGCGAGGTCAATTTCACCGGCGGCAAATAAAGCATCAGTGTTGTACAACACATTTTTTCTTTCTCTGGCGTTTAATGAGCTGATATCACTCAGTAAGGCACTGAGCTGCTTGGCGGGTATCTTCCAGCGCATATAGCCCATAGCGTTGTCATTAGGGAATATCCAATCTGCTTCACTCAGTTCAGCAATTACGGCGCTTTTGTCTTTTAAAAATAACTGGGTGCGCTGAATTTTGCCGTTTTTCTTGTAACTAATGGCTAAAGGAACGGTCCAAGTTTGTGGCGTGACGTTAGCGCCTAACAAGTGAAAACGACTTTGTTGTATTTTGCCACTGCTATCAAACGTTACCAAAGGATAAGCGGGTTGTTCAAGATAGGTTTTCATCAGCGCGGGCACATCAAAATCAGCAACATCAGACAAAACAGCCCACAAATCATCGGCTTCTGCGTTACCCCATGCATTATTTTTCATGTAAGTTTGTACGCCTTTTTGAAAGGCTTTTTCACCAACTAAAGATTCAATCAGGGTTAAGATCGATTCACCCTTGCTGTAATTGAGGCCTAAACCGTCCATCACATCTGTTTGACTTTTTACAATCTTTTTAACTGGCTTTACAGTGGGGCTTGAGTCAGCGCCAAAGGCGCCCTCTTGTACTAAAGCTGCTTGAAAGTTTTGCTCAGGATAAAGCTCCATCATGACTTTGGAGGCCATCCAAGAGGCAAAGGCTTCGTTAAGCCAAAGGTCATCCCACCACGCCATGGTGACAAGGTTGCCGTACCACATGTGAGCAAGCTCGTGAGCGATAACATTTAAAGGACTACGTTGTTCAGTTAAACGGGGCTCGTCGTCCAACAATAATAGGCTACTGCGGTAGGTCACTAAGCCCGCATTTTCCATCGCTCCATGGGTAAAATTTGGCACTGCGATAAAATCGAGCTTTTCAAAAGGGTAGGGGCTACCAAAATAATTTTCTAAACTGGCTAGAATGCCCGCCGTATGTTTGGCGGCAAATTTAGTGCGGCCCGCTTGGCCTTTTGGTGTGTATATTTTACCCGGGACTTTCAGATCAGGGATTTCTGCGGAGTCAAACTCACCCACTGCAAACGCAACGATGTAGGAAGGCATTGGCTTGGTTAAGTTAAATTCAACCGTTTGCCAGCCTTCTTTTACCCGGCGTTTATTCACCAAGGTATTAGAGAGTACCGTGTGTTTTTCTGGGGCAGTGATGGTCATTTGATAAGATATTTTAAATGCGGGTTCATCAAAGCTCGGAAACGCTCTTCTGGCGTGCATATCTTCAAATTGGGTAAAGATGTAGTTGTTGTCTTCAAACTTAGATAAATACATGCCATCAGAGGTGGTGTTGACTTTGCCATCAAACACGATATGCAATTTGTATAACTTAGGCTCTAGGCCCTTTTCCGCTTTGGCATGCTGAATATCGTAGGCATGAGCGCTAACCGTTAACGGTATGGTGGTCGCACCATCCAATAACTCGGCTTTAATGATGTTAAGGTCTAATTGATAAAACTCAATGGTATCGGTCGCTTCATTAACATTGATCGTGATGGTGGTCTCGCCACTGAACGAAGGCGAATCGGGATCAATTTTTAGACTGATTTGTTGGAACGTGGGGGTAACTTTGTCGGTGAGTCGAAAATTCGTCTCTTGAGCCATGGCAGTCGATGATAGTAAGCACATCAACGAGAACCAAAAACGCATACGAAAAAACGTCATAAGGTATCCTTGTTTATAATTTTAAGAAAAAAGCGCTGAACAGTAATTTAATGAGGGTCAAAAGCAAGTTTTAAAGCGTTAAAAAATATGTCAATAAGTGGAATGAAAGACATACAACGACCCATGAACGAGGGTCGATGTATGTCGTCAGGAGTTAATGACTTTCAGGAAATTGATAATCCTCGAAGGTTTTTCTAAGGGCTAATTTATTTAACTTACCGGTAGCGGTGTGGGGCAATTCTTTTACAAATACGACGTCGTCAGGCAATGACCATTTATGTAGTGTTTGACTCAAAAATGCAATAATCTCACTGGCAGTGGCTTCCACACCCTCCGCCAAAATAGCGACTAGTAGAGGACGTTCTGTCCATTTCGGATGATAGCGCCCTATCGCTGCCGCTTCAGCTATCTTGGGATGACTTAGGGCCGCGTTTTCTATTTCAATCGAACTGACCCATTCGCCACCCGATTTAATGACATCTTTAGTGCGATCGGTTATTTGCATAAATCCATTGGGATCGATAGTAGCCACATCACCTGTTTCAAACCAGCCATGTTCATCTACTGGGCACCCTTCGGTTCCAGGCTCTTGTGACATGCCGTAATAACCACTCGCCACCCAAGGTCCGCGAACTTTAAGTGCGCCAAAAGCAACACCATCCCAAGGCAGTTCTTGGTTATTTTCATCGACAATGCGCATTTCAATGCCAAATACTCCACGACCTTGTTTACATTGCAAATCCACCAGTTCACTATCGCTTAAATCTTCCATACCACGTTTTAAACAAAATACGGTGCCTAAAGGACTGGTTTCTGTCATCCCCCAGCCCTGAACTACGGTTGTACCATAGGCTTTAAAACGCTCGATGATGCTGCGCGGACAAGCGGCTCCACCTACCGTTACTCGGCTTAATTTATGGACTTTTGTTTTAGATTTATCCAAATAATCCAACAAGGCCAACCAAATAGTGGGTACGCCAGAACTATAGGTAATCCCTTCGTTTGCAATCAAAAATTGTAAGGTTTCACCGTCTGCCATTTTGGGCCCAGGCAATACTAACTTAGATCCCGCCATGATACCCGCGTAGGGGATACCCCAAGCATTAACATGAAACATCGGAACGACAGGCATAATGGTTTCATGGGTAGAAGCATTTGTGACATCAGGTAAAGAGCCGCCTAAAGCGTGCAATAGAGTCGAACGATGGCTGTAAACAACGCCTTTTGGATTGCCTGTTGTGCCAGAGGTGTAACACATACTACTTGCGGTATTTTCGTCAAAATGAGGCCAAGTAAATACGTCTGATTGCTCTGCTATTAGTTCTTCGTAACACCATACATTTTCTAAGCTGGTTTGTGGCATATGCGCTTTGTCAGTCATCACAATAAAGCCGCTTACCTCTGATAAGTGTGGCTTCAATGCTTCAAGGAGGGGCATAACCAATACATCAACAAACAACAGTTTGTCTTGTGCGTGCTTAATAATGTAGGCGATTTGGTCTGGAAAAAGTTTTGGATTGATGGTGTGGCATACCATACCACTGCCTGAAACTGCATAGTAAAGCTCTAAATGCCGGTAATCGTTCCAGGCTAACGTGCCGATTCGGTCACCAAATTTGGCACCCAACTTCTCAAGCGCATTAGCCAATTTGCGTGAACGTGCAGCGAAGTCTTGGTAGGTATAGCGATGAAGTGGTTCATCAGCGGTAACCGACACAATTTCAGTCTCTGGAAAGTTGCGCTCAGCATGAACTAAAATCGAAGAAATCATCAATTGTGAATTCATCATCAATGCTTGCATCATTTTATCCTTTTTAAATATTTATAATGTTGAAAAATACAAGACCTTGTCTGCAGGTCGCTGTGTTAAATAGGCGCTTATTACCACGCTGATACACCACCATCTACGGCGATGGTTTGTCCATTCATATACGAGTTACCCGGAGATAACATCAGTAGCATGGTGTTAACGATTTCCTGTGGTTGTGCTAGACGTTTTATGGGTGTGCCACGGGCAAGTTGTGCCTGGCTTTCTGGTGAGTCATGGCCTTTCAATATAGCGGTAGGACTGTAAAAAGGACAAATAGCGTTACAGCGTATCCCTTTTCTGGCGTATTCAATGGCTGCAGTTTTAGTTAGTCCTGCTACCGCATGTTTAGCCGCAGCATATGCCCCGCCTTTTGGTGCCCCGCCAATACCGGCCATTGAGCTAACGTTCAGAATATGACCAGAGCCTTGGGCCATCATTGCATCAATCTGATACTTCATTCCAAAGAGCACACCCTTCACGTTGACGTCCCACTGTTTATCCATGGTTTGAGCTGTCAATAAATGTAAGGGGGCCATTTCGTGTGCGATACCAGCGTTATTTACCGCGATATCTACTCGGCCAAAGTGTTGCATTGCGCTGTCTACCATGGCTTTACAATCGAGTTCATTGGCGACATCGCAAATTTGACTCACAATGTTTTCTTTATTATCTGAGGTCAATGCAACCGTTTGCGCTAGATTGGCTTCGTTAATATCACTGATAACGAGGCGACAACCGCGTTTTGCTAGACCCAAGGTCAATAAACGCCCAAAGCCGCTGCCCGCGCCAGTAATGAGGGCTACTTGCCCAGTAAAATCGAGTAACTCATCCATTTGGAAGTCCTTCTATATTGGTTTTTATTGTATATTGAGTGGATTGGCTAGGATGAACATCAGCAAAACTTGACTCAGTGAATCAGCCTGATCCTCTTGAAGAAAATGTCCGCCGTTATTAATCGTGGTATGGGCTTGTCCCGCACAGCCAGGGATCAATTTTTGCAAAATTTTATCGCCACCAGCAGTAATAGGATCACTGTCACTAAAGGCGGTGATAAAAGGTTTAGTAAATTGCTGTAGCACCTGCCACGCAGCTCTGTTAGCGGCACTCGCTGGATCGTCTGGTGTTACAGGTACTAATAAAGGAAACTGTCGCACACCCGCTTTATAGCGTTCGTCGGGGTAAGGCGCGTCGTAAGCCGCTAGGGTTTCTTTACTGAGCTCTGTCACCGTTGCACCTTTGATAATGCCTGCGACCGGAAAAATCTCGACTTGTTGCGAAAAGGCCTTCCATTGTAAAAATGCTTCACTAGCGGGGTGATCACCGGTGGGTAACATGGTATTCGCGGCGAGTACTCGGGCAAATAATGTTGGGTGCTCAGCCACAAGTCTTAAACCAATCAAGCCGCCCCAATCTTGACAAACCAAAGTGATGCTACTTAGTTTTAATTCAATAAGTAGGGCTCTGATCCAATCGACATGGCGTTGATAGGTATAGTCTGATTGTTGCGTGGGTTTATCTGACTTACCAAAACCAATTAAATCAGGGGCAATAACACGGTAGCCTTGACTCGCCATCTGGGTAATCATTTTTCGGTACAAAAAACTCCAACTTGGCTCGCCATGCAACATTAATATAATTTCGCCGTCACAGGGGCCTTCATCTACGTAATGCAGATGCAACCATTCGCCTTCTTGATCACTTACCTTTATATAATGCTCCGCAAACCTGTAGTCAGGTACATCGGCAAAACAAACTGCTGGAGTGGTTAAATAGTGCAAAATAAACCCTATTGTGAAATTAATGTAAAAAACTTGTTTCGCGCTTAGAACATCAAATGGCGTAGTAAAAGTCAACTTGCGTACACTGATAAATCAGTATGAGTTTAATGAATACAAGGATGGGGCTTAGCTATAACTCATCATTATATGTCTACATAAAACCAATAAATTTGGATGATTGGCTATGCTGACCTAGTATCACTGCACTTAATATGATCTGGTTGGAGCTGTTTATGACACAAAATTCAATGCAAGCCGTTGCTTACGAAGTACTGGAGCAGGGTAATAATAAGAACGTAGCTTTAGTTTGGATGCAAAATCCACCGGTTAACGCCTTATCTAAATCAGTGCGCGTAGGATTAATAGCCGCAATTGAACAAGCCCTATCTGACGATTCTGTCGCAGCGATTGTCATTTCGTCTAAACAAACCTTGTTTTCGGGGGGCGCTGATATCAGCGAATTTTCAGGTGGTGATTTCGAGCCGCCTCTACCCAAAGTATTAGATTTAATTGAAAACGCCAGTAAGCCCGTGATTGCTGTATTAAACGGCCCTGCGTTTGGTGGTGGCTTAGAAGTGGCATTGTCGTGTCATTATCGTGTCACCTTTGCCGCTAACAAAGTGGGATTACCTGAAGTTAATTTGGGTATTTTACCCGGCGCAGGAGGGACCCAACGATTACCTCGTTTAGCGGGTGTGGCCCAAGCCTTAGACATGATAGTGTCTGGTCGCCCGGTTGCTGCTAAAAAATTACCAGGGGTATTTGATTTAGTGGTCGAGCAAGCTGAATCGTTATTAAATGAAGCCATGGCATTTTGCAACAAAGTGATTAACGATGGCGCCATCATCAAACGAACCAGTGAAGTAACTATCGATCCCAATACAGCTCCCGCTGAGTTGTTTACACAATATCGTCAAGGAATCGCTAAACAGGCCAGAGGTTTTTTTGCCCCTGAACGCTGTATACAAGCTGTCGAAGCTGCGGTAAGCCTACCATTTTTACAAGGTCTAGATCGCGAAGGCGAGTTGTTCATGGAGTGCATGGCCTCCAAAGAAGCCCGAGCCCAGCAACATTTCTTTTTTGCCGAGCGTGCAGCATCACACGTAAAAGATTACGACAAAACTACGCCCACCAGAGACATCCGTAAAGTTGGTATTATCGGTGCTGGTACCATGGGTGGCGGTATTGCGATGAATTTTGCGAATGCAGGTATTCCGGTCACGATGCTTGAGCTGAAACAAGACGCTTTGGATAAAGGCCTAGCCCTTATTCGTAAAAATTATGAAAATTCAGCGAAAAAAGGCAAGTTAAGCCTAGCCCAAGTTGAAGAGCGGATGGCGTTATTGGGTGGTTCAACAAGCTATGATGATTTGTCTGATGTTGATTTAGTGATTGAAGCAGTGTTTGAAAAAATGTCAGTGAAACAAGAGGTATTTAAGTCACTGGATGCGGTTTGCAAGCCTGGCGCCATCTTAGCATCTAACACCTCTACTTTGGATTTAGATGAAATTGCTGCGGCCACTACACGCCCTCAAGATGTCATTGGTTTGCACTTTTTCAGCCCTGCCAATGTGATGAAACTACTTGAGGTAGTGAAAGGTGAAAAGACCTCAGCGGATGTCATAAAAACCACCATGATGATGGCGAAGAAGATTAATAAAGTCGCGGTATTAGTGGGTGTGTGTTTTGGTTTTGTAGGTAACCGCATGATCGAATCTTATGGCCGTGAAGCCAATAGACTAATGCTTGAAGGCGCCAATCCTGAGCATGTCGATAAGGTAATTTACGATTTTGGTATGCCAATGGGGCCCTTCACTATGGGTGACATGGCCGGTCAAGATATTGGTTATTTCGTGCGCCAGTCCCGTCAAGAGTTTATTAAACATGACCCCTCTTACTGCGTCATTGCTGACCGTTTGGTTGAACAAGGCCGAGTAGGTTTAAAAGCAGGTAAGGGCGCCTACTTATATGCTGAAGGAAGCCGTGTACCCATTCCAGATCCTGCAGTAACCGCAATAGCCAAACAAGAAGCAGAGCGTTTAGGGGTTGAGCAACGCAATATCAGTGACCAAGAGATCCTTGAACGCATTATTTTCCCTTTGATAAACGAAGGCGCACTTATTTTAGAAGAGGGCATAGCAGCAAAATCCAGTGATATTGATGTTATTTACGTTTACGGATATGGCTTTCCTGTATATCGCGGTGGTCCTATGCAATACGCCGATGAAATTGGTTTAAAAACCGTTTACGACGCAATGTGTAAATACCGTGACGAACTGGGTGAACATGGTAAAAACTGGTTTAAACCTGCGCCATTGTTGAAAAAATTAGCAGAGCAAGGCAAACGCTTTTCTGATCTGTAATCCAATTTTAGAATGTTAACCTACGCTAAGTTAATCAGTTAGCTTGGTAATAAAATAAGAGTAAATATTATGAAAGAAGCTGTAATTGTCTCAACTGCCAGAACGCCGATTGGCCGCGCTTATAAAGGGGCTTTTAATAATTTAGAGGCACCAAGCCTTGGTGGTCATGCTATTCGCGAAGCCGTTAAACGTGCCGGTATTGATCCTGCCAGTGTTGATGATGTCATCATGGGCAGTGCGTTAACTCAAGGCAGCGGCGGTATGAATATAGGTCGATTGGCTGCATTAGCAGGTGACTTACCCGTTTCTGTTTCAGGAATGACCTTAGACCGTCAATGCAGCTCAGGTATGTATGCCATTGCCACAGCAGCAAAACACATCATTACCGACAATGTGCCTATTATGGTAGCTGGTGGCTTAGACTCTATTAGCTTGGTGCAAAACAAAAGCATGAATACCCACAGAATGGTCGATCCTGCATTAGTGAAAAAGCACAGAGATATTTATATGCCGATGTTACAGACGGCAGAAATTGTGGCGAAACGCTATGGTATTAGCCGTGAGCTGCAAGATGAATATGCTTTACGAAGCCAAATGCGCACTGCAGCTGGCCAAGCAGCAGGAAAATTTGACGATGAAATTGTGCCAGTCACCGCTACTCAAGTGATCTTTAATAAAGAGACCAAAGAAGAAAGTTTCAAAGAAGTCACTCTGAGTAAGGACGAAGGTAATCGCGCTGATACTACCTTAGCAGGCTTGCAGGGTTTAAAACCTGTTATCGAAGGTGGTGTGATCACTGCGGGTAACGCCAGTCAATTGTCTGACGGTGCTTCTGCTTG
The DNA here is from genome assembly GCF_030730205.1 of Paraglaciecola sp. Taxonomy (GTDB): domain Bacteria; phylum Pseudomonadota; class Gammaproteobacteria; order Enterobacterales; family Alteromonadaceae; genus Paraglaciecola. The sequence continues at coordinate 4,117 of NZ_JANQVQ010000168.1, read as the reverse complement.
TGTCATTATGGACGGCAAATTGGCTGAACAATCAAACTTGACGCCCTTAGGTGCCTACCGTGGTATTGCTGTCGCGGGTTGTGAACCTGATGAAATGGGCATTGGCCCCGTGTTTGCTATTCCTAAACTATTAAAGCAACACGGCTTAACCATGAACGATATTGGTTTGTGGGAACTAAACGAAGCCTTTGCTGTGCAAGTGTTGTATTGCCGTGACAAATTGGGCATTCCTGACGAGTTGCTCAATGTAAATGGTGGAGCTATTTCTATTGGCCATCCATACGGAATGAGCGGTGCCAGAATGGTAGGTCATGCCTTAATTGAAGGTAAACGCCGTGGAGCCAAGTACGTGGTGTGTACTATGTGTATTGGCGGTGGTATGGGCGCAGCGGGTTTATTTGAAGTTTTCTAGTCGCTGCTCGCTTGAAATAAAAAGCACAATGAAATGATTAGTTGATAAACCCTATCAGCTTTTATAAGTAAAAGAACATAAGAGGTAGTTTATGCAAGGTTATAAAGCCCCACAAAAAGACGCACTATTCGTGATGAACGAGTTGCTTGGTTTTGATAAACATTATGCTGAGCATGGGTTTGATGACGCATCTCCCGACATGGTTGAAGCGATTTTTTCTGAGGCGGCTAAATTTACTGAAAACGTGTTGGCGCCGATTAATGCCAGTGGTGACGAAGAAGGCTGTGTGTGGAAAGACGGTGTTGTGACCACTCCCGCAGGATTTAAAGAAGCGTATCAACAGTATGTTGATGGTGGTTGGCCTTCAATGACTCAGCCCGAAGAATTTGGCGGCCAAGCTCTGCCTTACTCTTTAGGCTCAATCATCGCTGAGTGGTTTTCTGGCGCCAATCATAGCTGGGCTATGTACCCCGGTTTAAGTCATGGTTGCATGGAAACCTTGAAAGCACACGGCAGTGAAGAACAGAAAAAACAATATTTAACTAATTTGGTATCAGGAAAGTGGACTGGCACCATGTGTTTAACTGAGTCTCACTGTGGTTCTGATTTGGGCATGTTGAAAACCAAAGCAGTTCCAAATGGCGATGGCTCTTATAGCATCACAGGGACAAAGATTTTCATCTCTGCAGGTGAGCATGATTTTTCAGAAAACATTGTGCACATTGTGATCGCGCGTTTACCTGACGCACCTAGCGGTACAAAAGGCATTTCATTATTTGTGGTACCTAAGTTTAACGCAGGTCCAAATGGTGAAAAGCTCGAGCGCAATGCGGTGGCTTGTGGTTCGATTGAACATAAAATGGGGATCAAAGCCAGCGCCACGTGTGTGATCAATTTTGATGGCGCTAAAGGCTATTTAATCGGTACCGAAAACCGTGGTTTAAACTGCATGTTTACGTTCATGAACATGGCGCGTATCGGTACTGGCTTAGAGGGCTTAGCAGCAACAGAGGCGGCTTTCCAAGGTGCGTTAAGCTATGCCAAAGATCGTTTGCAGTTCCGTTCTGTATCGGGCGTAAAAAATCCAAGCGGCCCGGCTGATCCTATTATCCATCACCCAGATGTTCGTCGTATGTTGTTAACGCAAAAGGCCTTGCGTGAAGGTGAGCGTGCAATGGCGCTTTACTGTATGAAGTTAGTGGACGTGGGTTTGTATTCAGATGACGAGAAAGCCAAACAAGTGGGTGAGGGTAAACTCGCTTTGTTAACACCCATCTTAAAAGCGTTTTTAACAGAAACCGCTCAAGAAACAACCAGTTATGGTATGCAAGTATACGGCGGTCATGGCTTTATCAAAGAGTGGGGCATGGAGCAGCTAGCCCGTGATACTCGTATTTGTACAATGTATGAAGGTACCACAGGCATTCAAGCTATTGATTTACTGGCCCGTAAAGTTGCAGGTTCAAACGGTGAGTTACTCAAACTCTTTATTCAAGAAATTAAGGAGTACTGTTTAAGTATTCGCGACAAGAGCCAGTTTAATGCGTGGTCTAACTCGATCAATAAACATTGTGATGAGTGGGCACAAATCACCGGTGATATTTTGCAGCGCGCAGCTAAAAACCCAGAGGAATTAGGTGCTGCTTCAGTGGATTACTTGATGTATTCAGGTTATGTCACTGTTGGATATTTTTGGTTAAAAATGGCGGTTACCGCGCAGGAGAAAATCGACGCAGGTGACTACAGCAACAGTGTTGGTGATGAAACATTTTACCAAGCGAAGTTACATACAGCAAAGTTCTACTTTGATCGTTTGCTAACCCGCACTCGTTCGTTAGTCTCATCAATGGATTCAGGCGCAGATAATCTAATGAGTATGGATCAAGAGATGTTTTATTTAGGCTAGAAATGGTTGGCTTTTTAGACGCTACTAGCTAAAAAATTGCTAAAAGGTAAAGGCGAATGACGGGCAAATATTTGTGAGTCATTCGCTTTTTTTTTCTTTTTTTTGTGTCAAGGAACGCTAAATGAAACATCAATATATTGATATCGATGGGGTGAAATTGCATTATGTCGCAGCTAGCCCTCATCAACCTCGTGGAACCATTATTTTTCTTCATGGATTTCCAGAGTATTGGGCCAGTTGGCATCATCAACTCGAGTATTTTTCTCATGGCTTTCGGGTAATCGCACCAGATTTACCAGGGTACAATTTGAGTGATAAACCTCTGGACTCATCGTTTTATCAACTGCCAAAGCTCATTGCCTTTATGGCACGGTTTGTTGAAGAAGTGTGTCAAGCCCATCGTCAGGATGAGCCCGTGTACTTGGTTGCCCATGATTGGGGCGGTGCTATTGCCTGGCCCTTAGTAGCGTTTTATCCTCAGCTATTCACTAAACTGATTATTATCAATGCTGCCCATCCCAGTACCTTTACTCGGGAAATGTTCATCAACCCCCGCCAGCAGCAAAAAAGTCATTATATTCACCAGTTAACAGCCAAAGATGGACCAGCTCAGGTCAAAAAGAATGATTTTGAATTTTTAAGGGAGATGGTATTTGCTGGCACCACTTATGCTGTTTTTAATGAGGAGGAAAAATCTAACTACTTAGCGGCATGGCAGCAACCACAAGCCGTCGAGGGCATGTTGGCTTATTACCGCATGATGCCCCAGCACCCGCCACTCATTAGGGAAAGCGATGGGTTAGCCGCGTTGCAAAGTGTCAAAATACCTAACATACGCATTACTATTCCTACTTTGGTGTTATGGGGCGAACAGGATGAAGCCTTTGAAAACACTATTTTAAACGGGCTAGAAGAATATGTGCCAGACCTTGCGATTAAGCGATTTGCCGATGCAAGCCACTGGTTGCATCATGAACAGCCTGAAAACGTCAACAAGCATATTGCTGCTTTTATTTGCTTGGTCCCATAAATTCAAGGCATAAAAAAACCGCAAAGCTGTTTACGACTTTGCGGTCCAGGGATTTTAAATGACAGTTCACTACGCTGTCACAGAGTATGACGCCAAGTTTAGGTAAAAAGTTTAATTTATATGCAAAATTAATTTGTATTGTTAGTTATAACTCATTCTTTTTTGTCACATAAGCAGCGTTTATTAGGGCTGCAGAACCTTGTTGGCTTACCTATTTAATTAATTTTTAATTATTATAAAAACCAATAGCTTTTAACCTTATATTTTTTATAGGATATTGAATATTCGTTTTCTAGGTCTAATTAGCCATTCGCTTGGAGAGGTGACTTACGTGATTGGAGAAGTAGTAGATAAATGAAAGCACCTTATTGGATGAACGTGAATAAAGATCTGATTATTGGAGCATTTACCGGATTGGTATTGGGGTTACCCCAAGGTTTAAGAGAAATTCCTTTGCTTAGCCAAGCTCTTACAAGCTCAGAAACCTGGCCGATGTATACCGCTATCGGTGTATTACTTGGTTTTTTTGTCGGGGTGCATTTGATCAGTCGAGCCAATCCAGAGCCTAAAAAGCGTGCTGCCTTTGCGTGTGCTGTAGTGATTGCAATTTCTATAGGATTTCTGCCATTTATCCGCAGCTGGATTGCCCAAAATCTTGACGAACTCAGTATTCAAGTCCCTATTTTTATTGGCTTAGCGATAGCGATGATGATTGGAGGGGCAGTGAGTCATTGGTTTAGTAAAAAAGTGACACAGCCACAAGAGTAAA
>NZ_JANQVQ010000167.1 GCF_030730205.1 Paraglaciecola sp. | reverse complement strand
TACCTGCGTCTCAGGCTAAGACTCAAGACATACCTGGCACAATTATATTAGCAACAACTGATTGGTGCCCCTACGCTTGTGAAAAAGAGCCAATTAAAAAGGGCATTGTGCATGATTATATAGAGCACCTTGTCGCCCAACAAAATCGTAATCTAGAATTGGTTTTTCTTCCTTGGGCCAGAGCCGTTCAAGAAGTTAATAATGGTAATAACCACGGTTTGTTGACTGCGGTTCCCGCTGAAGCGCCAAACTTATTATTTACTCGCCAACCCCTCATGGCCTATCAGATGTGTTTTTACGGCTTAGCTGATGCCACTTGGCGTTACCAAGGTCATTCTTCTCTGTCCTCAACTATTTTTGGGGTTATGGCAAACTACGGCTACGGCGAACCCTTAGACAGCTTTGTCAGTAACTACCGCAATACCAATGTGGTAAAACTGGCAGGCAGTGACGGCTTAGAACGTTTAGTGGCAATGCTTGAGAAAGGCCGACTAGACTCATTTGTTGCAGATTCACATGTTATTGATTGGCATTTAAAACAAAGGCAAAAAGCCCCCTTTCAGTCCTTAGGTTGTTTATCACAAAATCCATTTTATTTAGCACTTTCACCTGAATTACCCTGGGCTGCTGAGTTTCTTGCTTCGTTAGATAAGGCATTGGCAGATACCAAAAATCGTGCGTGGTTGGCGCAGCAAATCAAAATTCAATATCAATAGGGCCTTTGTCCAAAGTGATTCGTTTATTTTAAATGCTCGCTTAAATAATCCACCAGCAAGCGTATTTTGGGCGACAGGTGGCGATTTTGTGGATAAACCGCCCAAATACCCTCATCAGGCTCACTGAATTCATCTAACAAGACAACTAAATCTCCACTTTGCAAGTGGGTTTCAACATAGTAGTGAGGTAATTGCACAATGCCTAAGCCTTTTAACGCCGCATCCACCAAACCAAAACCACTGTTGTAACGCAGGGTCCCACTGACTCGAATGTGTCGGTCTTTACCTTTTTCTTTAAATCGCCAGTAATCTAAGGTTCCCAGTAAACAACTGTGGTTGTGCAAGTCAGACAGTGAAACAGGGCTGCCGTGTTGTGCTAAATAGCTCGGTGATGCGCACACATAATTGGTGCGCTGGCCAAGCATTTTAGCCATTAGGGTGGAATCAACTAACTTGCCCAATCGTATAGCCAGATCGTAGCCTTGCTCTAATAAGTCGAGCTTGTCGTTACTTAGATTAACGGTAATTTGTACCTCTTCATATACACTCATAAAGTCATTTAGTAAGGGTAAAATATGCCGTTCACCGTAAGTAACTGGTGCTGTCATCTTAATTTTACCTTGCGGCTTCACTTGCAAGTTGGTGATGGCCTGCTCTGCAGCCTCTAAACTGTCAACAAGGCCACGGCAATGGCGATAAAACAGACGCCCTTCTTCTGTCAAAGTGACCTTTCGCGTGGTGCGGTAAAAAAGTCTTGTTTTGAGGCGCTTTTCAAGTTCACTGATTTGGCGACTGACCTGGGCGGTAGATATCCCCATTTGCTGCGAAGCCTTGGTAAAGCTTTGTGTTTCAGCCACAGACACAAATTCACTGATCCCATCCCAAGCCATGATTATTACCTATATGTAAAACTGAATTACAATTACACGATATTATCATCGATTCAGTAACAGATATAATAGTCACTCACTTATCAAGTTTGATGAAAATCGTTAACGCTTGGTCGTCACCTTCAAACCAATCTTTTTTAATTACACGAGATACATAATGTCTGAGCAATTTATAAAATCTAGAGCCGCCGTTGCCTGGGGACCCAATCAGCCTTTGTCCATAGAAGAAGTGGATGTGATGTTGCCCAAAAAAGGTGAAGTGCTGATTAAAATTCTCGCTTCTGGGGTGTGTCATACTGACGCGTTTACGTTGTCAGGTGAAGATCCAGAAGGTTTATTTCCTTGCATATTGGGCCATGAAGGTGGCGGTATTGTTGAACAAGTCGGTGAAGGTGTAAGCAGTGTCCAAGTTGGCGACCATGTTATTCCTTTGTACACACCGGAGTGTGGCGAGTGTAAATTTTGTTTGTCGGGTAAAACCAATCTTTGCCAAAAAATCCGCGCAACTCAAGGTAAGGGTCTCATGCCCGATGGTACGACTCGTTTTTACAAAGATGGCAAACCCATCTTTCATTATATGGGCTGCTCTACCTTTTCTGAATACACAGTATTACCTGACATTGCCTTAGCTAAAGTCAATCCTAACGCGCCCTTAGAAGAAGTCTGCTTATTAGGTTGCGGTGTTACCACTGGTATGGGCGCAGTAATGAACACTGCCAAAGTAGAAGAAGGTGCAAGCGTGGCTATCTTTGGTTTAGGCGGCATTGGTTTATCAGCTATCATTGGCGCAACCATGGCGAAAGCCTCACGCATCATTGCCATTGACATTAACGAAAGTAAATTTGCCCTAGCCACTAAGCTAGGTGCAACTGATTGCATCAATCCTAAGAACCTAGATAAACCCATTCAAGACGTAATCGTTGAGATGACGGACGGCGGAGTGGATTATTCATTTGAATGCATTGGCAACGTGAACGTGATGCGTTCAGCGCTAGAATGCTGCCATAAAGGCTGGGGTGAATCAGTAATAATTGGGGTTGCCGGTGCGGGTCAGGAAATATCCACGCGCCCATTCCAGTTAGTCACGGGCCGAGTATGGCGTGGCTCTGCTTTTGGTGGTGTTAAAGGTCGTTCAGAATTACCCAATTATGTTGAACGTTATCTGCAAGGCGAGTTTAAATTGGATGATTTTATCACTCACACCATGCCACTAGACAACATTAACCATGCTTTTGAGTTGCTACACAAAGGCGAAAGTATTCGTACCGTCATTCACTTCTAATTCGTGGGTGGAAGCTAAGCGAGCACTTTAGCCCTTACTGATTAACAGTCAGGGCTAAGAGTCTCAATAGTAAATATATAATGACAGCCTAAGCTTATTTGTCTCAAGCCCAGATGCAAGTCACCTAGCGCGTATGGTAGGCTATGGTCAATTAAGATTTAGAAGAGATTTTTTGCATGTCTGTGTTTGCGCAATCCTACCCTCAACATATTCAAGAATTGCAGCATCGTACTCGCGATGCCTTAGCCCGTGAAGGAATCGACGGTTTGATTATCCACTCGGGCCAGGGAAAACGTCTGTTCCTTGATGACAATAATTACCCTTTTCACGTAAACCCGCAGTTTAAAGCGTGGCTACCCATCGTTGATAACCCCAATTGCTGGTTAGTTGTAAACGGTGTCGATAAACCTAAGTTGATTTTTTATCGGCCCAAAGATTTTTGGCATAAAGTGCCTGCGAAACCCAGCGCATTTTGGGTCGATCAATTTGATATTGTGTATTTAACTCAGGCTAATTTAGTTGAAAAACACCTGCCATTTGATAAAAGTCGTCATGCTTATGTAGGTGAATACATTGAAGTCGCTAAAGCCTTAGGGTTTGAGCTGGTCAATCCTGATCGTGTCATGCACTACTTGCATTATCAACGCGCTTACAAAACCGACTATGAATTGCACTGCATGCGCGAAGCGAATCGCTTGGCGGTAACCGGCCATCGCGCGGCAAAAATAGCATTTGAGCAAGGCCTAAGCGAATTTGAGATCAACTTGGCTTACCTAAGCGCTGTAGGGCAAGGTGAAAATGAGGTGCCTTATAACAGTATTGTGGCCTTAAATGAGAATGCCGCGATACTGCATAATATGCAGGTAGACAAAGTGGCGCCTGCGCAAAGTCGTTCATTTTTGATTGATGCTGGCGCCAGCTTTCATGGTTATGCGGCAGACATCACGCGAACCTATACCCAACACGCCGGCATGTTTGCAGAACTTATTAAGGCCATGCATAAACTGACTTTAGCGTTAGCTGAAGAGCTTAAACCAGGCATTGCTTACACAGAGATCCATTTAAGCGCTTACCGACAAATTGCTAAGATGTTGGCAGATTTTGGTATCGTTAACTTAAACGCAGACGATATCGTGACACAAGGTATTGTAAGCACGTTTTTTCCGCACGGTATAGGGCACTTTTTAGGACTGCAAGTGCATGACGTAGCAGGCCATTCTGCAGACGATTGGGGTACACCTAATCCTCCACCAGAAGCCCATCCTTTTTTACGTACCACTCGTTTAGTTGAACCCCGCCAGGTTTTTACCATTGAACCGGGTTTATATTTTATTGATAGTTTACTGGCGGATTTAAAAGCCACTGAGCAGTCTAAATTTATCAACTGGGATGTGATTGACACACTTAAGCCTTACGGTGGTATACGAATCGAAGACAATATTGTGGTGCACCGAGAGCGCAATGAAAATTTAACACGAGATTTGGGTTTGAACTAAGTATGCCTTAGCTAAATTAAGTCAATAAAAGGGGCGAAGCTGCCCCTTTCTTACGGCTTAACTTGGCTTTCTTCAAGCATAATTTGCGTTAATGTGGCATCGATGACAGGCATATCTACGGTTCCTTTGCGAAAAGCCAAATAAACTGGCAACTCAAATTCTGATACGACAAATGAATCGATATTATGCTTAAATGAACTACGTTCTAATAAAAACCGCCCCACTTCATCGTTTAATACGGATGCATCAACTCGACCAGTAGTGAGAATTTCCAGTAAGGTTTCATTTGAATCTAAATAAATGATGGTAGCTTGGCCAAGACCATATTTATTTAAAACGTGTTCATCTAATGGAATGCCTCGTAGCACCGCAACGACTTTGCCAGCCAAGTTTTTCTGTTGTATTTGCGCATGCTGTTTCGCATAAAATACTGCGTATTGCGTCACATGCAAAGGGTGAGCGGTATAGTCTAAAAACTCAGACCGTCGCTGATTATAGGCGAGCGAAAAAATACAATTATATTGGTCTTTTTCAATTTCAAGTTTGACCCGACCCCATGGAAAATTAAGCACTGTCAGATGCCAATTCAATCTACTGGCCAACTGATTAAGGTAGTGCATATCTCGCCCCACAAAATCACGCTGTTTTTCACGGTAAATGGTGTAAGGCGGATAATGTGTAGTGAGGCATACCATCTCTTTTACTGTGTCGTCTTCAGCAATTGCAGGCCAAGCACAAAGCATCAAGTAAGGTAAAAACAGTGGAATTAATTGTTTAATACCCATTAATTCCACTTAGCAAGTACAAAATAGAGTGTCATCCTGATACCCAAAACTAATTAACAAAACAGGGTGCATACCAGTCACGCCCTATACAAGAAAAACGATGCTCAATGAAGGAAAAGAGCCGCTATATTGAAAATGGTAACAGCTTTCACCACACAGGTCATTGCGCGCTTTATCATTCAGCAACTAAACCTAATTTAGTGACGCAAAATCTACACTTTGTTTACCTACTTTTTATCTCGAAGATCAAACGATGAACTCAAAGTAATGCCGCGGCAACCGCTTCTTTCACGGGTCAGAAATTTATATAAAATTGAACCATCTTTATTGCTCAAATATACGTTATGCTTAGTTGAATTAATGTGTAATTGCACAGATAGTAAATTCGTGGCTGATCGTGCCACCCGCTGTAAGGAAGAATGACATGGAATTAATATTCGAATATCTATTGAGCCCACAAACCTTAGTTTTGGTTTTTGTAATTGTCCTACTAAAAACATCTATTAAATTTGTGCCACAAAACCGTGCCTATGTGATTGAGCGATTTGGTAAATATCAATCAACCAAAGAAGCAGGGCTGAATTTTATTTTGCCCTTTGTTGACCGTATTTCAGCTGACCGCTCGCTTAAAGAACAAGCTGTAGATGTACCAGAACAAAGTGCTATCACCAAAGACAACATATCCCTGCACGTCGACGGCGTATTGTACTTTAGGGTGCTCGACCCTTACAAAGCCACCTATGGCGTAGACGACTATGTTTTTGCTGTTACTCAACTTGCCCAAACCACTATGCGTTCTGAGTTGGGTAAGATGGAGCTAGATAAAACCTTTGAAGAGCGTGATATTCTTAACACCAATATTGTTGCCGCCATCAATCAAGCCTCAGGCCCTTGGGGCATTCAAGTGCTGCGTTACGAGATAAAAGACATTGTACCGCCACATTCTGTGATGGAAGCCATGGAAGCACAGATGAAAGCTGAGCGGGTAAAACGCGCACAGATCCTTGAATCAGAAGGTGACAGACAAGCTGCCATTAACCGTGCTGAAGGTCAAAAAGCCTCCGTCGTATTAGCTGCTGAAGCCGATAAAGCAGAAGCCGTGCTGCGTGCTGAAGGTGAGGCGAAGGCAATTATTGCGGTAGCCACGGCCCAAGCCGAAGCGTTACGCCAAGTAGGTGAAGCTGCTGCGACGGAAGAAGGCCAAAAAGCCATACAACTCGATTTGGCCAGCAAAGCGATTGAAGCCAAACGCGCTATTGCCAAAGAATCATCTGTGGTGCTTTTGCCCGATGGAGGAACCGAAGCGGCGAGCATAGTAGCGCAAGCCATGACCATCATTAACACCTTAAATAAAAAGGTTTAAGTCATGGATTGGGCAATTAACAACCTAAGCCAAATCCTATTTATTCTCGGTTTAGCCTTATTGGCTATCGAGATTGCGGTGTTAGGCTTTTCAACTTTTGTACTGTTTTTTGTCGGTGTAGCCGCACTACTATCTGGAGTACTCATTTTTATCGGTGCGATACCTGAAACCTTATTAAGCGCGTCATTGTCTGTAGCCGTGATTACAGCATTAGCCGCTATATTATTGTGGAAACCCTTAAAGAACATGCAGAACAAAGTAGATACCAAAAAAGCTAAAGGCGATTTAGTCGGTCATCGTTTTGTGGTGGATGCAGCAGTAAGTCCCACTGAAAACCCAACGTATCGGTACTCAGGCATTGATTGGAAGTTAGTCAGCACAGAGCTTATACCCGCTGGTAGCAAGGTTGAAGTTACTGAAGCTGATGTCGGCGTATTTCACATCGATAAGGTCGTAAATTAAACACCTCTTTTTAATGCAACATCGCATTCTTGTCGTAACCCGCCACCTTGGCGGGTTACTTTTTAACATCGCACAATAAACCACCTTACAACCAGTAAGGAAACACACTAATCTGGCTGATCAAGGTAAGAACTTGGCAAAAAAAGCATTCACATCTTGTGCGTTTTCGATATCAAAGATCCAAGTCATTTCTGCTGCGTCAGAAAAATCAAAGCCACCTAAGGCAATTGATTCGTTGTTATAACGGCCATCTTGACCGTTGTATTTATCTGCTATTTGTTTGGCAGTTTGCCACAATGCACCGTGGTCTTTATGCGTCAAAGCGACTTCCCACGCACTTGCATCATCAGACTTATAACCTGCCGTGCCATTATTAAGGGCATTGCCATCAGCAATTTTGTGGTAGTCACTGTGGGCTTTAACATAGTTTAACGCCTCAACCGAGGTGTTGTTTTGATTCCAGTCACTGTGCTGCACAATATGCACTCGTTGCCGAGTGGCTATAGTAGGATCGTGACTTAATAGGGCTTTAATCAACAAAGCTGAAAAATCGGATTGACCCGCTTCTGCTATCCAGATATCTCCTCCTTGTTGCAAGGTTGACATTGCTAAACTAAAAACTTCTTCAAGAGCTTGCTTTTGATTCGCATGAGCATCTGACCAGTGATTAGCAAAGGCTAATTTAAATAACGCGGGGGACGGTACATATTCGCCCTCTTGAATACCATAAGCGCCTGCAACGGCATGATAGTTAATCTTTGCAAATTCGGGATGTCGTAAAATACTGGCTACCGCAGCAATACTATGAATGTCGTCTACATCGGTTTTACTATCGAACTGAGCTAACAACAAATCCCGTTGAGAATTAAATTTTCCGATTACAGCGGGTGGTTCTGCTGGCCGGTGTTGCGCTTGGCAAGCAACTAGCAAAATTGAAAAAATAACCACAATTGAACATGTGATTGGTCTTCTAGAAAATTGGCGCATCATAATCATTCCCTTCGTTTTTTATTTATTGTCGCTGAGTTAATCGGCAGATTCCCATTGCGAATACCTGCAAGCTTAGTTACTTTATTCAACAAAATGGCTGATTAAATACCGTCGCGTGTTAGCTAAACCTTATCTTCAGGGAGAGACATTTATATGGCCATTCACCGTCCTTTGTTTAAACATATTCGTGATCACGATGCCCTGTTTAGTGAACTTGCGATGATTCGCAATGATTTCGCTAGCACCCTTGGTTTGATGCATCATGACTATCATAAAACACCAAAGTTTGTGACACCTGAGGGTCAACGACTCACAATTGAGCCTGAGCGCAGTATTGTGGTGCCCAGTTTTAAAAACTTACGCGGGGTAAAACGTTTACTCGAACAACACATTCCCGGTTTTAATATTGTCGCTAAAAGTGATATCGGCTTTCGTTATCCTACAGCCGCCATTGCCGGACTTGACGCACCTTTTATTAAACGTTTTCGTTCGGAGTTTTTTCATAAAGAGGGTGAAAATAGAAATATATGTCGGCCTATCAACCTATCCTACGGCATAAAAAGTCGTGGTAAAGGTGATGCGCGCCAAGAATACGAAGTATGGGTACCTAACGAAAATCTGCAGCAAGATCCCTCGCCATTATTTATCGATAAATACGGTGAAGACTTACCCGACGATGTGCGTGACTTTGCGGCCTTAGAACCGGTGGTTTACGGCTGGATGGGCGTTAAACGCAGTGCCTTTGAAGCCATTTATATTAATAAATCGGTGATGGGCGACATCGCGATTATCGTTGGCTTGTCGGTAGATGCCTATAACATTGGCGCACGGCCTGATTTGTCATATTCACCACGAGTCGGTAGTTCGATCGCGGTAGGCAATGCCGAGTTAGAGTGGGAAGTGATGGGCTACTATGCACCTAAGGGAGTGCACCATAGCCACGATGATATTTGGCTGGCTATTAACCACACCATTGATGTCATTAGTCAACCTCTGACTGAACTCTATCAAGCTATTATTTTGCCCATAAACGAAAGTAAAACAGAGCGAATACTCAGTACCGTGAGCCAACTGGATATTCCCTTAGAGGAGTTACTTGAATGGAACCTCAAACCCTGGGAGTTTTTACAAACCAGCAGCTTACACCGGCGTAAGGCGCACGATCCCTCACGTTCAGTTAATTTGCTAGGCCGGCTTAATCGTTTGTTTTATCAAGAGTCGCACATATTGCCGTCGCTAAATGAGATCCATGACCTGATTGCACAATAGGCTTGGCAACCATTTGGCTCGGGTAGGACGGATATGAGTTGTTAGATAAGCTGACTAAGACTAACCTGTATTAATTATCATCGCTTAATATGGATATTCGCATGAAGTATGTATCTTTAATGGTTTTTATCTCTTGTTCGTTTATTTTTTTATCAAAACTGGTCCACAGCTCTGAGTGGCCTTACCCGCAAGATACACCGCAAATAAAACCCATTAATGTGGGTATGGCGAGCGATCGCCCGGTGGATATTTCACGTTTTTTGCAAGCCCGTGGTCCATCACGCGCCACCATGAATAAGCAAGGTTCCTTAGTCGCTTACATCAGCAATGTAACTGGTGTGCCTCAAGTGTGGTTATTGTCTTTAGAAGGGGGGCAAACCACCCAACTGACCTATGGCAATGGTGTGACATTTTATCGCTGGCATCCAGATGGTGAGCATATTGTTTATGGCGCAGATAATGAAGGTAATGAACGCGAAGCTTATTACCTGATCGCAAAGGATGGACTTAGCGAGGAAGTGCTTCTTGAACACAGCAACGCTTATCGTGTCTTCGGCGACTTTGACCAACAAGGTCAACAATTTACTTATGCTTCTACTGAACGAAACGGTCGAGATTTTGATATCTACTTGTTGGATCTAAACGCAAGCACCAATAAACCCAAAATGATTTATCAATCCGAGTTTGGCTTTTATCCACGTCAATGGCAGCCCAAGGGTAAACTATCGATAGTGACTGAAGTGGTGGGCGAAGATGGCGCAAATGTGTATTTGCTTAATACACAAACAGGTAAAATGGAGAATATATTCAAACCCGAAATTTCCTCAGATTACAGTCAGTTCGTCTGGTCTGCATCGGGTAAGGCATTCTATTTCACCTCCGACCAAGATGGCGAAATGAAATCATTACGCCAATACCAACTCGACACAGGCTCCACTACAACCTTATTTAGTCATCAGTTTGACATTGAAAATGTACAAAGCTGTATGCAAGAAAAATATCTTGTTTGGACCACCAATGAATACGGTTTTGACACATTACATGTCTATGAGCAACAAACCAAATCACTGAATACAGTGGCGTTACCCGATGGTGTCTACTCACTCACATGCAGTGAAGCGGGTAAAGAGCTAGTAGTACGTATAAGTGGGCCAGCGACGCCCGGCAGTTTATATTTAGTCGACTTAACGAAGCAACAAACGCGCTTGCTGATGGCGCCTGATATGGCGGGTATTGATTCTCAACAGATGATTACTCCAGAGGTTATCGAATTTCCCGCCAGAGACGGGTTAGCTATCAATGGTTTGTTGTATTTACCGGTTATCGAAACGGCCAAATTGCCTCCCATTGTGATTGACGTACATGGCGGCCCAACGGGTCAATCTCGAGCTTCGTGGGGGCCATTGATCCAATATTTGTTAGGCCAAGGCATAGCCGTTCTCGATATCAACGTAAGAGGCTCAACGGGCTTTGGCAAAACTTATGCGCGACTAGATAACCAAGAAAAGCGTTTAGACAGTGTACGTGACTTAGTGGATGCACTAGCTTGGTTAAAGGCACAAGGCAAAGTTGATGCTAATGAAGCAGCAGTTATGGGCGGATCATACGGGGGTTATATGGTCAATGCCGTTATGGGTGCTTATCCTGACGCCTTTAAAGCAGGTTTGTCTTTTGTTGGTGTGGCTGACTGGGTAAAAGCCTTACAAACCGCTTCACCTGGGCTTAAAGCCTCAGATCGGATTGAATATGGCGATATTCGCGAACAACGCTGGATAGACTTTTACGCTAAAAACTCACCGGTTAATACCGTGCATAAAATCAAAGCGCCAATGTTTTATGAGCATGGCGTTAACGACCCGCGTGACCCGGTTACCGAATCAGACACTATGGTTCAGGCCTTACGCGATAAAAATATACCCGTGACGTATTTACGCTTTCCTGACGAGGGTCATGGCATTGCTAAATTAGCCAATAGAATTACCTTTTATCAACAAGTTGCTGCTTTCTTAAAGCAACATTTAGCAGAAGAACGGTAACCTCAAAGGCGCAGCACTTGGGTTAGACACAAGAACTGTCATTATTTATTCAGGAATGGCTAAAATCACTGGTAAAGCAGGTTTTGCAGACCCATCATGATTACACAGTAGGGGGGAATTAGTTCGATTAGGAATGGGGTAAGAGTTTTGCCACGACATGCTGTCTTCCACGCCCTATAAGGTCACACTGTCAATTTTAACTCTGCGCGGCAAGCACCGCGCAGAAAAGAAAAACAATCGAACGATATGACTTAAAAACCTTAGTCACCCGCCACTTGCATGTTATCAATCAGGATTGAACCAGTTTGAATCGCACCACGTGTTTCAATTTGCGCACCAATCGCAACAATATTTTTCAACATGTCAGCTAAGTTACCGGCAATGGTGATTTCATGCACAGGGTACTGAATAATGCCGTTCTCTACCCAAAAGCCCGCTGCACCCCGTGAATAATCTCCGGTCACCACATTCACGCCTTGGCCCATCAGTTCAGTCACTAATAAACCAGTACCGAGTTTGGCCAACATTTCTTTATCGGATTCGCCGGTATGTTTGATATACCAATTGTGGATGCCACCTGCATGCCCAGTGGTTTGCATACCCAATTTTCGAGCTGAGTAGCTCGTAAGTAAATAGGTATTTAATCGGCCATTAGTTACCACTTCAAGATCTTTGGTTATCACCCCTTCATGATCAAAAGGCGAACTGGCTAGACCCCGTAAAACATGGGGTTTTTCGACGATATTGAGCCAACTAGGCAAGACTTGCTCACCTAATTTATCGAGTAGAAAAGACGATTGACGATATAAATTGCCACCACTAATGGCACTGACAAAATGACCAAATAAGCCCGAGGCGATTTCGCGATGAAACAAAACCGGGACTTTTGCGGTTTTAATTTTTTTAGCACCAAGTCTATCAAGGGTAAATTGTGCGGCTTCACGGCCCACTTGCTCTGGCGACAACAACAAGTTTGCTTCGCGATCAACGGTATAGCTGTAGTCACGTTGCATATCGCCGTTTTGTTCGCCAATCACTACACAGCTTAAACTATAACGGCTGCTGTTGTAACCGGCATTCAAGCCATGGCTATTACCGTAAACCTTAGTGCCTAAATTGGCATTATATGACGCGCCATCAGAGTTGGTAATGCGCTTATCAACACTCAATGCGGCCTCTTCCGCGGCAATAACTTGTTTGATGGCAAGCTCGGTATCGAGTTCTTGAGGATGAAATAAATCTAAATCGGGGTAATTAAAGGCCATTAAGGTTTTATCGGCCAAGCCTGAATAAGGATCTTCACTGGTGTGTTTAGCAATTTCGACGGCTTTTTCAACGGTTAATTTAAGCGCTTGAGGCGACAAATCAGCTGTAGAAGCACTGCCTTTTTTCTGACCGTGATACACCGTGATGCCTAAACCTCCGTCATTGGTAAACTCAACGGTTTCGACTTCTTTTAGGCGTGAAGACACGGCTATGCCCTGAACCTTAGACATACTGGCTTCAGCTTGGCTTGCGCCCATTTTTTTGGCTAATTTTAAGACATCTTCGACGATATTTTGAATTTCAGATAATTGTTGTTGCATACGACCTGCGTTATCGAACTATATTAATAGTGCTTTCAAGGTTACAATCTACCCATAGTGTAACACTAAAGATCATGCCATGGCCGCCCCTAAAAAGCACAAAGATGTAGAAAGCGATTTTCAAATAGACGACGAAACGGAAATTCTGAGTAAAACCCAGTTAAAACAGCAAATGCTTGACCAGCAAAAATTAGGTGTATCCCTAATTGAGTTAAGCCCCACTGAATTGGCAAAGATCCCCATGGACGAGGCACTGTTAGATGCGGTGATGTTAGCTCGTCGAATTACCGGTAAAAAAGAAGGGTTTCGCCGCCAGTTGCAACTCATCGGCAAGATGATGCGCCAGCGTGACAATGTGGCTATTGAGCAAGCGGTTCAGGTGATCAAATCAGCTCATCAAACCTCAAGCGCTGCTTTTCACAAAATAGAAGTGCTGCGTGATAACATCATCAACATTGGCGATGAGAAAATTGCAGAGGCCGTTGAAAAGTACCCCTTACTTGATAGACAAAAGTTACGTCAATTGTCACGTCAGGCAAACAAAGAAAAGGCCAGTAACAAGCCGCCAAAAGCGGCAAGAGAGCTTTTCAAATATTTACAGCAAGCCATTAATGGTTAAATAGCATG
>NZ_JANQVQ010000166.1 GCF_030730205.1 Paraglaciecola sp. | reverse complement strand
GAATTGGCTTAGTTGAATTAGATATTACTGGAAAACCCATTAAAATCAGTCAATTACTGGATAGGCAGAAAATTAGATTTGAGAGTGAGTAAATTAAAGTCTTGTTATCGACTATGATAGTAGACAGGATATATGATCAATATGATGGATTACCTCAGGTAGCGTTTACCAGAGCTACAGTCTAGGCATATTCTTAGGGCAATAAAAAACCCGCAACATGTGCGGGTCATTTATTATATGGCGGAGAGCGAGGGATTCGAACCCCCGGTAGGTTTGACCCTACGTCTGATTTCAAGTCAGGTGCATTAAACCAAGCTCTGCCAGCTCTCCTTAAACTTTTTTAGTTTGTTTAGCTGCCTTAGCTGCTCCTCAAACTGTGGAGCGCATATTAATGACGTTTTTTTGCCTTGTAAAGCCTTAATTTAATAAAAAGGTTTGTTTGCTTAATGTTTGCCCAAGGTGACTATTTTTACAGCGTGTTGCGCTTTGTAACAGTTTATTAGGTCTTTAATGCTTGAAAATTTGAACCAAAAGCCATACAAATACACTATTAATGGTAAAGTATAGTTTATTTCAATCTTGGAGTTTCAAATGGAACAACGTTCAGTTTATACCAGTGGCAGTCAAGCGTCGGTTTTGCAAACCAATAAGGTATTGCGTAATACCTACATGTTGCTCGCAATGACCCTAACGTTCAGCGCAATTTGTGCTGGAATAACCGCAGCAATGAATATCTCTCCAGGTATGGCTTTAGGCATGAACCTAGCAGCTTTGGTGATGATTTTCTTTTTAAATAAAGCCTCACAAAGTTCAGCAGGCATTTTGTTCGTATTTGCTTTTACTGGATTACTAGGTGGCTCTTTGGGTTATACCTTGAATTACTATGCTGGTTTTCAAGGCGGCTCAGAATTAATTATGCAAGCCTTTGGTGCAACTGCATTGGTTTTCTTTGGCTTGTCTGGTTACGTATTAACAACCAAGAAAGACTTTTCCTTCATGGGTGGTTTTTTGATCGTTGGACTAATCGTAGCGGTAGTGGCTTCTTTAGCAAACATCTTTTTCCAGATTCCAGCGTTAAGCTTGGCCGTAAGCGCTGCCATCGTATTTATCATGTCTGGTTTCATCCTGTTTGATACTAGCCGTATTATTAATGGCGGTGAAACTAACTACATTAGAGCGACTGTCTCTATGTACTTAAACATCTATAACTTGTTTACTTCCATCCTACATTTGTTGGGCGTTTTCGGTAGCGACGACTAATAAACTAGGGTAAATTATCCGAAGAACACCTCAGCTTGCTGGGGTGTTTTTTTTAGTGGAACAGACTATATATGGCAACGATCAGTTTATTAATCACATCGGCCCCCTTAATGTCGCAAAGTGCTCACTCTGCATTACGCTTTGCGCAAACAGTTGTTCAGTCCGAGCATACCTTACAAGGTGTCTTTTTTTACTCTGAGGGTGTGCACAATGCTAATGGTCTGCAATTAACACCCAGTGATGAGCACCGCTTATACGCAGCTTGGTGTGAGTTAGCGCTACAACATGGCTGCCCCTTGTTGGTTTGTGTGACCGCGGCCACAAAACGCGGCATCTTATCTATAAAAGATGCCAAGGAGAATGATTTGAATCACACTACCCTTGAGGCACCTTTTCAATCGGTAGGATTAGGTGAGCTATCAGAGCTTATTCATTCAAGTGATCGCTTAATCCAATTTTGAACATTACAGCGTAAATTTCTATGAAAGAATCTTCAAATCAATTAGCGGTGCTTAATCGCTGCGGTCCGTATGCTGGAAACAGCGCTCAAGAAAGCCTTGAGCTGGTTATGGCCATGTCGAACTTTGGCCAAGAAGTAAGTGTGTTCTTTATTGAGGATGGGGTGTATCAGCTTTTAACTAATCAAAATCCGAGCATCATAGGTCGTAAACACTTTACCAAAGGCTTTGCCGCCCTGCACTTCTATGATATTGAAAATATCTATGTCTGCGCTAATAGTCTACTTGAGCGCGGGCTAACGCCTGACGATCTGATGATGGAAGCACAAGCCCTGAGCAAAGATGAGATTTCAGGTTTATTGCAGAACCACAAACAGGTGATCCGTTTTTAATGATATTACATCAAATTTTCACTAACCCTAGCACTGAGTCACATTTGCAACAATGCCTCGACATCTGTGGCGATGAAGACGGCATACTATTGATGCAGGAAGGGGTTTATGGGCATCTGCACAGCCTTATAAAACACGCAATTGCTCGAGGACTGAGCGTCTATGTCTCACAAAAAGATCTGGCAGCTCGCGGCCTAACTCTGCAGACTACCAATATTACAGTAGTAAATGACGGGCAGTGGTTGGCTTTATGTTTGCAATACCACAAAGTAGTCACTTGGTCATAAATTGAATATGAGTGCAAAATAAGATGGATTATTATTTAGAATTTAATGGCCAACAGATCGAGACCGATAAAGCGGGGTATTTGCTGCGTGTGGCTGATTGGCAACCTGCCTTGGCACCAGAGTTAGCCAAGCAAGAAGACATAGAGCTCAGTGAAGCTCATTGGGAAGTAGTCAACTTTGTACGTAATTTTTATCTCGAATTTGAAACAAGCCCTGCAATGCGTGCTTTAGTCAAAGCCATGGCTCTAACACTGGGCTCAGAGAAAGGAAATAGCCGCTATTTATTTCGATTGTTCCCCAAAGGTCCTGCCAAACAAGCGACTAAAATTGCAGGTTTACCAAAACCAGCAAAATGCCTTTAAGGACAGAGACGTTTTTTATCTTTCAAAGTTAGGATTTGTTCAATCTAAGAGCGATTAAATCATTACTCCAGAGATATAGCATCGTTGTTACATGAAAAGTTTGAGCGACAAAGGTCGATTATTCTTACATGGAGCCAAAGGGTAGCGAGTTTGGTTTTTATACGACATTATCGTCACTTTAAGGGGAACGTCCTTGCTGCATAGTCGATAACTTGTCAGATGACCACACTCACAGCACGAACGATAAACACAATGAATGAGACAAACAAAAACGACACTTAAATCGTGTCGTTTTTTTGAAAATTCAAACTCTAGCTAATATTAGCCGCCGATCACTTCAAGGCCCCCCATGTAAGCCTGTAAGACTTTAGGTACAACAATACTGCCGTCAGCTTGTTGATAGTTTTCTAAAATAGCAACTAGGGTTCTCCCTACCGCCAAACCAGAACCATTCAATGTGTGTACTAATTCAGGTTTATTGGTTTCAGGGTTTCGATAGCGAGCCTGCATGCGACGCGCTTGAAAGTCTAACATATTAGAACATGATGAAATTTCACGATACGTATTTTGCGCGGGTAACCACACTTCTAAGTCATAGGTTTTACACGCGCCAAAGCCCATATCTCCCGTACACAATAATACTTTTCGATAGGGTAATTCAAGACGTTGTAATACATTTTCAGCGTGAGAAGTTAACTCTTCCAAAGCATCAAATGAGGTCTCAGGTGTCACTATTTGGACCATCTCGACTTTATCAAATTGATGTTGACGAATTAGGCCTCGTGTATCACGGCCATACGAACCTGCCTCACTTCTAAAACAAGGGGTGTGTGCCGTCATTTTTAGGGGAAGCTTATCGGTTGCAACGATTTCATCGCGCACAATATTAGTCAAGGGCACCTCAGACGTCGGGATCAAGGACAGACCCTGCCCTTCTTCAGTTGCTGGCTTAATATTAAATAAATCTTCACCAAACTTGGGTAATTGGCCTGTACCTAGAAGACTTTCTACATTAACTAAGTAAGGAACATACATCTCTTGGTAGCCGTGTTCAGAGGTGTGTAGGTCTAACATAAACTGTGCAATTGCACGATTTAGGCGAGCAACTTGCCCTCGCATCACCACAAACCGAGACCCAGTGATCTTGGTTGCAGTTTCAAAATCGAGACCATTAGCTAGGTTTGCTCCTAAATCAACGTGATCTTTAATCTCAAAATCAAAAGTGCGCGGTGTTCCCCAACGCAAAATTTCTTGATTTTCACTCTCGTCTTTGCCGACAGGCACTGACTCGTCAGGTAAATTAGGCACACTTAGAGAAAGCTGCTGGATCTCATCTAACAATGCGGTCAGTTCTGCTTTCGCACTGTCTAGTTCTTCACCAAGTTGACCTACTTCAGCTAACAAGGGGGCGATGTCCTGACCTGAGGCTTTCGCTTTACCAATTAATTTGGAGCGCACATTACGTTCGTTTTGTAATTCTTGTGTGCGCATTTGCAAGGTTTTACGTTTTTCTTCTAAAGAATTAAACGTCGCAACGTCTAGGTCGAAACCCCGTTTTTTAAGTGTTGCAGCGGTTTGTTCAATATCACTGCGAAGATATTTTGCATCTAACATATTGTATTAATTAGCCTTTAACAAAAAAAGTAACAAAAATAGTACCTAACCAAGCTGCCAATAAACACCCCAGCATATTCAGGAACATATTTAGTATTCCCTTTACCCAGAGGCCTTGTTGAAGCAAATACAAGGTATCAACAGAAAATGTAGAGAAGGTGGTAAATGCGCCTAAAAAGCCAATACCGACAGTAGCACGCCACAAAGTAGCTTCCATTTGCCCGTGTTCGATTAACGAATATAGCAAACCCAAGCTGAACGAACCTAATACATTGACCACTAGTGTACCAAAGGGAAAGCCTTTGCCAAACCATTGAAAGATCAATTGTGATAGAAAATAGCGCATACAAGCTCCGCTCGCACCGCCTACTGCAATGTAAAGGTATATCATTGCACCTTGCATTTATTCATACCTTTTAATTGGGCTCTGATTATTCAATTGATTTAGAAATGCCAATTTCGCTTTTAATTTGATTTCTAGCCCCCTTTCATTGGGCTGGTAGTATTGGGTTTGTTTAAGCTGTTCAGGAAAATAACTTTCTCCAGCTGCGAAAGCATGGGCCTCATCATGGGCATAACGATATTCTGCGCCATACCCTAAGTCTTTCATTAAACTAGTAGGCGCGTTACGTAAATGTTCAGGTACCGGGTAGTCCGCTTGTTCCTTCGCATCTCTAAGTGCTTGTTTAAATGCAACATAAACGGCGTTACTTTTGGGAGCACTGGCGCAATATATGGTCGCTTGAGCGATAGCCCGCTCTCCTTCTGCAGGGCCAACACGCTGAAATATATCCCAAGCATTTAAACACACTTGCATCGCCCTAGGGTCTGCATTGCCAATGTCTTCGGTAGCAATAGCTAGGAGTCGTCTTGCAATGTACAAAGGGTCGCAACCTGCAACCAACATGCGGGCATACCAGTATAAAGCACCATCAGGTGAAGAGCCGCGAACCGATTTATGAAAGGCTGAAATCAGGTCGTAGAATTGATCACCTTGTTTATCATACTGAGCGACTTTTTCACCGACGGCCTTTTTAACTAGCTCAACATTAAGTACTTTGTGCTCGAGATCTGCGGGTAAAAAATCAGCACTTAACTCAAGGTAATTAAGCAGCCGCCTAGCATCGCCACCACTTAGGTCTATTAGTAGGCTTTTAGCCGCTGGCTCAATTTGCATATTAAGCTCACCTAAACCCCATTTTTTGTCGTTTAAAGCGCGGATTAGTACCGCATTTAACTCCGCCTCTGAAAGGCTTTTTAATACATACACCCGTGCACGAGAGAGTAAAGCGCGGTTTAACTCAAATGAAGGGTTTTCAGTAGTTGCACCAATAAACGTGACAGTCCCATCTTCGATATAGGGTAAAAAAGCATCTTGCTGGCTTTTATTAAAGCGGTGTACTTCGTCAACAAATAATATCGTACGTTGACCTTGTTCTTGATAACGCTTAGCAGAATCGATGGCTTGACGGATATCTTTAACGCCAGCACTGACCGCTGACAAACGTTCAATGTGCGCATCACAATGTAAGGCAACTAATTCCGCTAAAGTTGTTTTACCTGTACCGGGCGGCCCCCACAAGATCATCGAGTGGCATTGTTTACGTAATAAGGCATGACGCAAAGGAGTATTAGGGCCAATGATATGTTGTTGACCAAAATACTCTTCAACAGTGTTTGGCCGCATCTTTGCGGCTAAAGGTAAAAATGCAGAAGAGTTTACGCTCTGATTAAAGTTAAACTCGCTATTCATTGAGTACGTTGGTCGTCTAGTTCAAAGTTACTGTTGTTTTTGAAGATAAATAATGACTCATTCAATTTTTTATTTTGCTTTATGTCGTTAAACGTCAATGCACTAATTTGCTGCTGACCGTCGACAATTTTCATGGCGACCAATGCGGCTTCATTAAAAGTTAAAATCAATTCAACCACATTAGCTTGGTCTTGCTTAGGTGTAATACTAAATTCATTATTATCTTCACTAACGTTAAAATCATCCCAAGCAGCGCCATTAGGATTGGTCAGCAAAATTAGCGGATTATTATCAATGGCAGCATTTTGATTAACAGCAACTACTTGCTCCATAAAAGGGTCGATTTGCCACAGTGTTTGACCATCAGCAATTAACTCACTTTCATTGGGAGCATATAGCTGCCAATAAAGCTTATTTGGGTACTGCAGCGCAATGCGCCCTGTCGCTTCTTGTAACACGGTGTTTTGAGCATCAGTCACTCGTTGATTAAATTGTGCCTCAAAGGTGTGTAATTGCGTAAGCCTTTGTTTCAATAGTAGCGAAGCATCTACTGAACCAGCAAAAACCTGCGTGCTGATAACTGTGATCATACAAACTGCGATGCGTATCACTTTGCTAGATTTAAACATGTATTATTAATCTCGTGGTGGTGCGGCCGCGAGTACTTCACGACTGCCATTGTGACCTGGTGGTGTTACGACGCCACTTTGTTCCATTTGTTCAACTAAACGCGCCGCTCTATTGTAACCAATTCTAAATTTTCGCTGCACGCTAGACACTGACGCTCGGCGTGATTCAGTCACAAAGGCCACTGCCTCGTCATAAAATGCATCAAATTCTTGATCTTCGCCTTCAGCTTGTTCGCCGGGTAATAATATTTCAGCGTTTGCATCACCATTGAGTATTTCATCAATATATTGCGGTGCTCCACGTTTTTTCCAGTCAGCGACCACCGCATGTACTTCATGATCATCAACAAACGCACCATGCACTCGAGTAGGTACACCTGTGCCTGGCGGTAAATACAGCATATCCCCCATACCTAATAAAGCTTCAGCACCTTGCTGATCGAGGATAGTTCTTGAATCAATTTTTGATGATACTTGAAAAGCGATACGGGTAGGAATATTAGCCTTTATAAGCCCAGTAATAACATCAACAGAGGGACGTTGGGTGGCAAGAATTAAGTGAATACCAGCCGCCCTCGCCTTCTGTGCGATACGAGCAATGAGTTCTTCCACTTTTTTACCGACTATCATCATCATGTCAGCAAATTCATCTACCACTACAACAATAGCAGGGAGCTTTTCCAAAAATGGGGCTTCGGTGAGCATACTTTCTTCAAATCGCCACAAAGGGTCTCGAATAGGCTCACCATCGGCAATTGCTTGTTTCACTTTTTGGTTGTAACCCTTTAAGTTACGCACTCCAAGTGCTGACATTAACTTGTAGCGCCGCTCCATTTCACCGACACACCAGCGCAGAGCATTCGCAGCTTCTTTCATATCAGTGACAACTTCCGCCAATAAATGCGGAATCCCTTCATAAACAGAAAGTTCTAACATTTTGGGGTCAATCATGATCATACGCACATCTTCGGGCGTTGATTTGTAAAGCAAACTAAGGATCATGACATTGACGCCCACAGACTTACCCGAGCCAGTTGTACCAGCCACGAGTAAATGAGGCATTTTAGCCAAATCAACCACAACGGGTTCACCCGAAATATCTGCGCCTAATACCATAGTCAGTGCAGAATCGGCTGACTGAAACACATCACAACTTATCACTTCGCTTAATCGAACCATGTCGCGATTTTTATTTGGCAATTCTAGACCAATAACAGATTTACCTGGTATCACCTCCACCACGCGCACCGACATAGCAGACATCGCGCGCGCTAAATCTTTAGACAAAGTGGATATCTTGCTGACTTTCACACCGGGCGCTAATTCCATTTCAAAACGGGTAATAACCGGTCCTGGATACACTCCAACCACGTTGGCCTCAATATTAAAATCCGCTAATTTCTCTTCCAACAAGCGTGAAACAATTTCGAGTTCTTCAGGAGTAATAGGATTTTTAATCTTATCAGCGCGCTGCAATAAATCAAAAGAGGGTAAAGGTTGTGAGAGATCTGTTTCATCCGTAGTTTCTTCACTATCATCAATTTGGCTTACAGGCGCAGTGACAACTTTAGTTTTGCGCGCCTCATTAACCTTGGCGCGAATTTCGTTCGCTGATTGAATATGGGGCTCAGACTCTTGTGGATCATCAAATACATCGTCAGGAATAAAAATCTTGGGTTCACTGCGTGTGTTTAGCTCGTTTTTAGCTTCCACTTTAGACTTAGTAAAAGGTGAACTAATAACAGGTTTTGTCGCTACAAACTTTTCTGCAGAATCATCTTCGTTTGCTTCTTTACTAGTAAAATTGAGTAAAGGTACGGTAGATTGTTTGATTTTACTGGGCGTGCGATAAATCAGCTTGCCAGCCGCAATGGTAATTGCACCTAGCTTATCCACAATGCTTAACCAGGAAATACCGCTGACTAAGGTAAAGCCTGTACAAAAAAAGCATAGCAACAATAAAGTGGTACCCACCACACTAAAATAAGGAACAAGGGCGGTACTCATGACGTCCCCCACCAAACCGCCAGCAGAATAACTGTATATATCGTCAATATTCATGCTTAGTAGACCCGTAGCACCCAATACCAACAACAACACACCTATAATTCTTAGCCCAATAGTAAGGTAATCAATTTCTAAGATACTTTTAGTTTGTTGAAATAAAAACCACCCCAAGAAAGCCGCGCAAAAAGGTAAACCATAAGCGAAAGCGCCAAGTGTAAAAAATAATATGTCGGCAAACCACGCGCCAATAGGACCTACCCAATTATGCACATCACTTTGCAAACCGGCTTGGCTCCAACCAGGATCGGCTGGATGAAATGAGGATAAGGCCAATAAAATGAAAAAGGCAAATGCACAGCTCAGCATCATGCCTACTTCCATTATCCTTTGAATACCAGTTAGTCGCGCCATAGTTCCAATTATCGTTTATATGTACATCTACAAATTTAAGAAAGCTAAGATACCAGTGCAAACTTCAAAATCCTAGCTAAGCCAATGCTTTCGCTGGTTATTTCACCAAATTTCATAAATCATGGCTATTTGAGACTAATTTTTACCTGCATTGATTCTTTAATTTCTTCCATCACCACGTAAGTTCGAGATTCACTCACACCGGGTAATCTGAGCAAGGTGTCGCCTAATAATTTACGATAACTCGACATATCAGCCACTCGAGCCTTTAGCAAAAAATCAAAATTGCCTGAAACTAGGTGACATTCTTGAATATCTTCTTGGGTTCTCACCGCAGCAGAAAAGTCTTCGAAAATATCGACTGAAGTTTTTACTAAGGTTATTTCAACAAAGACCAGCATAGACGCGCCCAGTTTTGTTGGGTCGACTCTGGCATGATAGCCCTTGATGTAACCTTGCTGCTCTAAGCGTTTTACTCTTTCTAAACAAGGACTTGCACTAAGCCCTACTTTAGTCGCTAAGTCAGTATTAGATATTTTTCCATTCTTTTGTAATTCGATTAGGATGTTTCTATCGATCCTATCTAGGTGTTTAGGCGTTTTGATGAGCATATTAAATTCTGCAAAATCACTATTTATCAATATATTATACTTATTGCTATTTAATTACAGGATAAATTTCTAACAAAGTTCGCCTATACTGCCGCTGCAAAATTAAACCCAAACTCTATCCAACTGAAAAGGCGAAACTATGTTAATTGGTGTACCAAAAGAAATAAAAAACCATGAATATCGTGTTGGCTTAACCCCGGCCGCCGTTAAAGAATTCGTGACCTTCTCTCATGAAGTTTGGGTAGAAACTAATGCTGGTAGCGCCATTGGCTTTACTGACGAAGAATACATTGCCGCCGGAGCGAAGATAATTGCCGACGCGCCAACTATTTTTGCAAGTGCAGACATGATTGTAAAAGTAAAAGAGCCACAGGAAAATGAATGCCTTATGTTACGTAAAGGCCAGACTCTTTATACATATTTGCACTTAGCGCCAGACCCTAAACAGACTAAATTGTTAGTAGAATCAGGTGCCACGTGTATCGCTTATGAGACCGTAACCGATATCAAAAATGGCTTACCTTTACTTGCTCCTATGAGTGAAGTAGCCGGCCGTATGGCTGTCCAGGCGGGTGCACACTACTTAGAAAAAGCCCATGGCGGCAGCGGTACTTTACTCGGTGGCGTACCTGGCGTTGCCCCTGGCAAAGTATTGATTATAGGTGGTGGAGTGGTAGGAACTAATTCTGCTAAAATGGCTTTAGGTCTCGGTGCTGATGTGACGATTCTTGATCGATCACTTCCCCGTTTACGAGAGTTAGATGATATTTTTGATGGTCGTCTTAAAACCGTATTTTCTACTGTAGACGCAATAGAGTATTACTCTAGTAAAGCGGATCTAGTGATTGGTGCCGTTTTAATTCCTGGCGCTGCCGCGCCAAAACTCTTAAGCCATGAACATATTAAAAATATGAAAGAAGGATCTGTCGTTGTAGACGTGGCCATTGACCAAGGTGGATGTTTCGAAACATCAAAAGCAACGACTCACCAAGATCCCGTTTATACCGTTGACGGCGTAGTTCATTATTGTGTTGCTAATATGCCTGGTGGCGTT
Organism: Paraglaciecola sp.; assembly: GCF_030730205.1. Classification (GTDB taxonomy): domain Bacteria; phylum Pseudomonadota; class Gammaproteobacteria; order Enterobacterales; family Alteromonadaceae; genus Paraglaciecola. The sequence goes on along the minus strand of NZ_JANQVQ010000166.1, from coordinate 33,990 downwards.
GCTAGGACCTCAACAATGGCGTTGAACAATGCCACATTGCCATTTGGTTTAGCCTTGGCTAATAAAGGACCCAAACAAGCCATGTTAGACAACCCGCATCTACTTAATGGCTTAAATGTTTATCAAGGAAGGGTGACCTACAAAGCAGTGACCGATGCCTTAGGCAAAACGTTAAACTTGGAATACATGGATGCAAAAACAGCGCTAGAGACTCTGTAATAACAATAGGTATAACCGATATCCATAAAGTTAAAAATGAAGGCCGCTTTGTAAGCGGCCTTTTCGTTTTCTATTGAGGTGATACACCATACTAATCCACAAGGGTGTTATTGATCTCAATTAATGTCGCTAAGGGATCGAGGGCTTGAGTAATTGGACGACCAACAACCAAATAATCAGAACCGGCTATCACCGCTTCTCTTGGCGTCATAATTCTCATTTGATCGCCTTTTTCACTCCCTGCTGGTCTGATTCCTGGAGTGACTAAAACAAAGTCCTGACCGAGTTCTTGTTTTAACATGCTCGCTTCTTGGGCGGAGCATACAACTCCGTCTAAGCCACTCGATTTAGTTAATTTTGCTAAATTCATCACTTGCTGAGTTGGTGAAACAGTAATGCCGATCGCATTCAACTGCGCTTGATCCATACTGGTTAAGACTGTTACTGCAATCAACAGTGGTCTTTCGTTGCCAAACTGCTCCAAGCCTTTTGCAGCCTGCTCCAGCATAAGTGGACCGCCAGAAGCATGAACATTCACCATCCATACACCAAGATCGGCCGCGGCAACACAGGCTTTAGCGACGGTATTGGGGATATCATGGAACTTAAGATCTAAGAATACGTTAAAGTCTTTTTTTATTAAATATGTGACAAAATCAGGTCCGAAATGCGTAAACATTTCCTTGCCAACCTTCAATTTACACAAACTTGGCTCAACTTTGTCGATAAAGTTATAGGCCTTTTTAACATCGTCAAAATCTAATGCAACGACAATTTTCGGTTCTACCATACTATTCACCATCTAAACCTTTAATGGGCTTTACCACTCCCCACTTTTTACAAGATGGGCATAACCAGTGTAATTGACTGCCAGAAAAACCACAGCTATGACAACGATATTTGGGTCTTAACTTGATTTGTTCTTCAACTAATTCTTTTAACAGTCGAAGACTATTTGTAGAATTTTCATCTTCTTGTTGCTCGATATACAAACCCATCAGCGTCTTGAAGCCTTTCATGGTGGGATGCGTTCTAAGCTGGCCAAGTAACAATTCTGCAGCTTTAACAGATGATTCATCCTTGGCGACCAACTTAACTTTAGCCAAATAAGCTGTAGCACATTGCTCCCAATACAAATCAAGAATGCCGCTCAGCTTGCGTTCGTCACCCAGTTTCTCACTGCATTTCTCTATTAATGGGATTGCCTCAGAAAGCCAAGTAATGTCACGCATGGGTACCTGCGATAGGTGTTCGATTGCTAATTCATACTGCTCTTTTTGAATCGCTAACTCGCCCAACATTAACCAAGGTCTAACGGTTTTTTCATCAACTTTAATGGCTTGTTTTAAATAGTCTTCCGCTGCACTCAAATTGTCTTTACGCCATTCGATAAGAGCCTGTTCACAATAAAAATGTGCAACCCGTGCGCACAACTCATCACTGTCGCCTCCGGCGTTTATCATGTTTTCGGCTAACTCAATTGCCCTACCCCATTCTTTGGTGGTTTGATAAATGTTAAACAGCTGAGTTTGTGCTTCGACAAAATGTTTTTCACTGTTGAGTAATTGTAAAAAAGCATTTTCAGCACGCTCTAAAAAACCTGCCAATACATAGTCTCTACCTAATTCTTTTAACGCTGACTCTCTTTGACTGGCGGATATTTCATCTTTGCTAACAAGATTTTGATGAACACGAATAGCACGATCTAATTCACCGCGATGTCTGAAAAATTTTCCCATGGCAATATGGGTTTCAACTGTGTCACTATCCAAATCAATCATCTTGATTAGCGTATCTACGGCTTTGTCTGGCTCGTCAGATAAAAGAAAATTGAGACCACGGTAATAGTGTTTGGATAAAATACTGGATTGTTTACGCTGCGCTTGGCGTACACTATTTCTGCCCATTACCCAACCATACCCGGCGGCAACAGGTAATAACAAAAATAACAGTTCTAGCATTAGGAATCAGTATTCCTTTGTTGCAGTTTCTTGTTTTGACGATTCACTAAGGCCATTTTCCATTTCAACCGTAAGATGTAAGGCAAAATACTCAACAAGCAAACAAATACCCCTAACAAAAATGATGCGGCTAAAACATAGGATAACTTGATCTCAGATTTAGCAATCAAATAGTGAAGTGATACAAGATGACCATTGTAAGAGCCAATAAAACTGGCTATAACAAGCAGGATCAGTATAGCAATAAGTATTAATAAGCCTTTAACTTTCATTGTTACCTATAAGAATTGAGTAAAACATTGTTAAATCTGCGGGATTAATAACCGGCTAAACGATAATGCTTTAAAGAATAATGAATTGTTTTCTACTGTAACAAAAACGGCACCCAAATTGGAGTGCCGTTTAATAAGAATTCAATAAAAACTGTTACTACTAAAATTCATTTACTCGTTCGCGTAACTCTTTACCTGGTTTGAAATGAGGAACGTATTTACCGTCCAACTTCACAGTCTCACCTGTTTTAGGATTACGGCCAACTCGTGGAGCACGGAAATGCAAAGAAAAACTGCCAAAGCCACGTATTTCAATGCGCTCACCTTTTTGTAAGGTTTGTGCCATTTGTTCGAGTATTTCCTTTATAGCCAATTCAACATCTTTGGCCGGAATATGACGTGCTTTATCGGCGAGTCTTTCGATAAGTTCTGATTTGGTCATATAACCTCTCCGTTAATCAAAAAAACTGTTATTTCCGATATTAAAGTGCGCAGCAACTAATGTAAAACTAATTGTACGCACTCACACTTATATTAGTCGTTTTTAGCTGCTTTGAAAGCGTCAGCAAAAGCGTTAGTGAAAGTCACTTCTTCTTGCTGGTTCACTTTATCAATTGCATCTTTCTCATCAGCTTGATCTTTCGCTTTAACAGAAAGGTTTACGATGCGGTTCTTACGATCAACACCCATAAACTTAGCTTCGATTTCAGAACCAACGCTTACTACTTCAGAAGCATCTTCAACTCTTTCGCGTGCTAGGTCAGCTGCACGAATATAGCCTTCTACTTCATCTGCCAATTTAACAGATACACCTTTAGCATCAACTGCAGTTACTGTACCAGTAACGATTGTGCCTTTTTTGGTGTCAGTCAAATATTGATTGAATGGGTCTTCCTCGATTTGCTTAACGCCTAAAGAGATACGCTCGCGCTCAGGGTCAACTTGTAATACAACAGCTGAGATTTCGTCACCTTTTTTGTAGTCACGAACAGCTTCTTCACCTGTTTTATTCCAAGAAATATCAGACAAATGCACCAAACCATCTATGCCGCCATCAAGACCGATGAATATACCGAAGTCAGTGATAGATTTGATTTTGCCCGAAACTTTATCGCCCTTGCTTTGAGCCTTAGCGAATTCTTCCCATGGGTTAGGAATACATTGCTTAAGACCAAGAGAAATACGACGACGCTCTTCATCAATTTCAAGAACCATAACTTCAACCACATCACCTAAGTTAACCACTTTAGATGGGTGAATGTTTTTGTTGGTCCAATCCATTTCAGAAACGTGTACTAAACCTTCAACACCGTCTTCGATTTCTACGAAGCAGCCGTAATCAGTTAGGTTAGTGACAGCACCGCTTAATTTAGCACCTTCAGGGTAACGGTTAGCAATTTCTTGCCACGGATCGTTGCCCATTTGCTTCATACCAAGAGATACGCGAGACTTATCTTTGTCAAATTTCAATACTTTAACATTGATTTCATCACCAACATTTACAACTTCACTTGGATGTTTAACACGTTTCCAAGCCATGTCGGTAATGTGAAGTAGACCATCAACACCGCCTAAATCTACGAATGCGCCGTAGTCAGTAAGGTTCTTAACGATACCTTTAACTTCATGACCTTCTTCAAGGTTAGCAAGTAATGAATCACGTTCTGCACTGCTTTCTGCTTCGATTACAGCACGACGAGAAACAACAACGTTGTTACGTTTTGCATCAAGTTTAATAACTTTAAATTCTAATTCTTTGCCTTCTAGATGCGCAGTATCACGTACTGGACGAACATCTACTAATGAACCAGGTAAGAATGCACGCACTGTGTTCACTTCTACTGTAAAACCACCTTTAACTTTACCGTTAATAATACCTATGATGGTTTTCTTTTGAGTATACGCTTCTTCTAATTCAACCCACGCTTCATGACGTTTAGCTTTTTCGCGAGATAGAATTGTTTCACCGAAGCCATCTTCAATAGCGTCTAGTGCAACATCAATTTTATCACCAACAGCGATATCTAAACTGCCGTCTGCATTTCTGAACTGCTCAACAGGAATAGCACTTTCAGATTTCAAACCGGCGTCTACCAATACGATGTCTTTATCAATAGAGACGATAGTACCTTTAACGATAGAACCAGGACGGGTTTCGAGTTCTTTCAAACTCTCTTCGAATAGTTGAGCAAAATTTTCAATCATAGTTTTCAATAGTTTCTTTAATTGACAGCCACATTACAATCCAGTTAACGCGGGGTTGTTATTCATAGCCAATGTCATCCTGACGTCGGCAAATTTACGGTTTACAGAGTTTTATGAACAGAAGTTTCAGTTAACTTCAAATCAATAAATTCCTCAATCTTTTCAATTACTTGATTTACAGACAAGTCCGTAGAATCAATAATTAATGCGTCATCGGCAGCCACAAGAGGAGCAACACTTCTGTTGGCGTCTCGTTCATCACGAGCCTTGATGTCTTCCAAAAGGCGCGATATGCTAACACCGTGACCAGCATCTTTCAACTGATTAAAGCGCCTAGAGGCCCTTTCTTCAGCACTCGCAGTTAAGAATATTTTTACCTGGGCGTTTGGGAAAACCACTGTGCCCATGTCTCTACCATCGGCAACAAGGCCTGGTGATTGTTTAAATGCCCGCTGACGTCGTAACAAGGCTTCTCTTACTGCTGGTAATGATGCAATTTGAGATGCAACAGCACCCACTTCCTCGGTCCGAATTGCGTCAGAGACATCTTCTCCCTCTAACATAATTCTGGTGCCAAATTCCGAGGTTTCAAAATTAACATCAAGACTGGTTGCCAAAGGTAACAAGCCTGCTTCGTCATCAGCTGGAATTTGATGATGAATAGAAGCAATGGCTAATACCCGATAAATTGCGCCGCTATCTAAAAAATGCCAACCAAGCTTTTTGGCTAGTAAGACACTAATAGTTCCTTTACCAGCACCACTGGGTCCATCCACAGTTATTATGGGTTCAGAATACATGCCCTCTCCTGAGTGGTGAAAATCGGGCGCAATTATACGCATTGCCCAGTTATAAGCAATGACACTAATGCTGCAGAAAAAATTATTAGCCGTGCTTGAACATTAATTAATCACTGCATATGGTGGCAAACCGACTAAAGTAGTCTGGAAATGTTTTCGCGGTACAGCCAGGATCATTAATAGTCACCGCAGTATCACTAAGTGCAACTAAGGAAAAACACATTGCTACTCGATGATCGTTATAGGTATCAATTGCGGCATGAGTCAGTTTGACCGGAGGCGTTATAAAAATATAGTCATCTCCTTCTTCTACTGTCGCTCCCACTTTTCGTAATTCACAACTCATTGCAGCTAGGCGGTCAGTTTCTTTGACCCGCCAATTATAAATATTTCGGATTGTCGTTGGACCGGTAGCGAATAATGCGGTGGTAGCGATAGTCATCGCAGCATCTGGAATGTGATTTAAGTCTAAATCCACACCGTGCAAAGGTGCACCTTCAACTTCAATATAATCATCTCCCCATGAAATATGAGCGCCCATTTTTTCAAGTACATCAGCAAATCTCACATCGCCTTGAATACTGGTTTTGCCAACCCCAGTCACTTTGACCTTACCACCTTTAATTGCGCCCGCCGCAAGAAAATACGACGCAGATGAGGCATCCCCTTCAACTAAAAATTTGCCTGGCGATTGATATTGCTGATTACCTTTAACGTTAAATGCTTGATAGTTTTCATTTTCAACTTCAATACCAAACTTTGCCATAGTATCAAGGGTAATATCGATATAGGGTTTAGAAACCAACTCCCCTTTGATTTGAATACGTGAGTCACCAATAAATAAAGGAGCAGCCATTAATAAGGCAGTCAAAAACTGACTTGAAACACTGCCATCTACACTGATATCACCGCCTTTTAGCGGTATTCCTTGAATACTTAGAGGTGGATAGCCCTTACTTTTCAAGTAGGTAATTTGTGCTCCTGCTTGCTCTAATGAATCAACAAGGGCACCAATAGGGCGCTCTTCCATTCTGGGTTCACCAGTTAATTCAAACCGACCGTGACTACATGCAAGTGCGGCACATAAAGGACGCATTGCTGTACCCGCATTGCCTAAAAATAAACTTAGCTCTTGGCCTGTGTTAAATACGCCTTCATTGCCTGTTACCCAACATTCTGTCTTATCAGATGATAAGCGATATTGAATACCTAATGCAGTCAAGGCAGTAAGCATGTGGTGTATATCTTCACTGTCTAATAAATTCGTTAAATGCGTCTCGCCTTTAGCAAGTGCAGCAAGTAATAAAGCTCGGTTCGATAGACTCTTGGAACCCGGTACATTTACAGTACCTGATACATGTTTTATCGGCTCTAATAGCAATTGTTCCATTAACCATGACTCCTAGCAAATTCGCGCATAAATTCTGTTAACACCTTAACCCCTTCTAGTGGCATTGCGTTATATATACTCGCTCGCATACCGCCCACTATTCGATGTCCTTTTAAAGCTCGTAAACCCGCTTTTTCTGCTTCACTTAAAAAAAGAGCATCAAGTGTAGGATCGGCTAAATGAAAGACTACATTCATTCTTGAGCGATAATCTGCATGCACATGATTTAGATAAAAATCTGAGCCATCAATGCAGTCATACAAATGCGCAGCTTTTTGGTTATTTATTTTTTCTATTGCTGCTACTCCACCTTTCGCTTTTAACCATTTAAATACCAGTCCTGCTAAGTACCACGCATAAGTAGGTGGCGTATTATACATTGACTGAAAATTAGCCATGGTCTTGTAATGCATGAAAGACGGGGTAGTATCTCGCGCTTGATCCAATAATTCATTGCGAACTAACACAACAGACAAGCCTGAGGGACCAATATTCTTTTGCGCACCGGCATAAATTACACCAAATTTAGACACGTCAATTTCTTTTGATAAAATACACGAAGACATATCAGCGACTAATGGTACATTGCCGCTATCTGGCAACCAGTTGATCTCCATACCTTCTACGGTTTCATTTGGACAATAATGATAATAGGCAAGACTCTGATCAATATCCGCAGCGTTAATTTCAGGCACTAAGGCTAAACCTTGTTCAATCACTGAGCGCCCTATAACTTGGGCGTTAAGATATTTACTGCCTTCTTTGTGAGCTCCTTCTGACCATGAGCCATTGATTAAATACGCTGCTGATTGATCTGCATGTGCTAAGTTTTGTGGTACCGCCGAAAATTGACCGCGACCGCCACCGTGAGCAAAAAGCACTGCATAATCTTTAGGCACGTTAAGTAAGTCCCGAAGATCCTGCTCTGACTGTTCTGCAAGCGCGATAAATTCTTTACTACGATGGCTAATTTCCATCACTGAACAACCTAATCCCTGCCAATTAATGAACTCAGCTTGTGCCTGTTGCATAACCTCTGTTGGCAACATCGCGGGACCTGCACAAAAATTAAATATATCTGACATTTGCTTCCTATTTAGCCCTAATACAAACAAAACGAGTGGCACAAGCCACTCGTTTTTACTCTGGAATTCGATTATTAAAGTTTAATATTCGATTTGACAGTGTTTTTATAGAAGAATTAACGCTGTCTTATTCAGCGTCGCTTCCTTCTTCGGTGTCTGGCGCGATACTGTCAGCGTCAGAGGTCTCTACTTCATTATCAACATCTTCAAAGTCGCCTAATTCAGCTTCTTCTATTTCATCAATACGTTGTAAACCGACAACATGTTCACCCTCAATGGTACGAATTAAGCGAACACCTTGAGTATTACGGCCAACAGTAGACACTTCACTCACGCGTGTTCTCACTAACGTACCTTGGTCACTGATCAACATGATTTCGTCGCTTTCGTTAACCTGAACCGCGCCAACTACTTTACCATTTCGCTCAGATACTTTGATTGAAACGACACCTTGGGTCGCGCGACTCTTAGCTGGGTAATCTTGCACCGGAGTACGTTTACCAAAACCGTTTTCTGTTGCGGTTAATATCGCACCTTCACCGTTTGGTACGATCAACGATACAACTCGCTGACCATCTTGCAATCTGATACCACGAACACCAGTAGCGGTTCTACCCATTGGGCGTAAGGCTAATAATTCTTCGCCAGTTTCTGGATCGAGTTTGACTTCACCGGTTTCAGCGTCACGTTGTTTCTCATTAAATCTAACAACTTTACCCGCGTCAGAGAACAACATGATGTCATTGGTACCATTAGTAATATCGACGCCAATAAGTTCATCACCGTCATTTAAATTAACCGCAATAATACCGTTTGAACGAGGACGGGAGTATTCCACTAATGGAGTTTTCTTCACCGTTCCGTTGGCAGTTGCCATCAATACATATTTACCTTCTTCAAACTCTTTGATTGGTAAAATAGCAGTGATGCGCTCGTTTTCTTCCAAAGGTAATATGTTGATGATAGGACGACCACGCGCGTTTCGACTAGCCAGTGGTAGTTGATAGACTTTCAACCAATACAAGCGGCCACGTGTTGAGAAACACAATATATGATCATGGGTATTGGCGACTAATAACTTCTCGATGAAATCTTCGTCTTTCATCTTAGTGGCTGATTTACCACGACCGCCACGACGCTGAGATTCATAATCGTTGAGTTTTTGATACTTAACATAACCTTCGCGAGACAAGGTCACGACCACTTCTTCTTGCTCGATCAAATCTTCGATATCAATATCGTGAGATGCAGAGGTTATTTCGGTACGACGAGCATCGCCATATTCGTCACGAACTTTCTCTAATTCTTCACGAATGACTTCCATTAAACGCTCAGGACTCGCAAGAATGTGCAACAATTCAGCAATGATATTTAGTAATTCTTTGTATTCATCGAGAATCTTATCGTGTTCTAAACCCGTTAATTTATTTAAACGTAAATCCAAAATCGCTTGAGCTTGTTGCTCAGTTAGGTAATACAAACCTTCACGAATGCCGAATTGCGGTTCTAACCAATCAGGACGAGCGGCATTATCGCCCGCTCTTTCAAGCATTTCAGCGACATCACCTAATGACCAACCTTGTGCGGTTAAGCCTATTTTAGCCTCTGCGGGGCTCTTGGATGCTTTAATTAACGCAATGATAGGATCAATATTGACTAAGGCTATCGCCAAGCCTTCTAATATATGAGCCCGTTCACGTGCTTTTTTAAGCTCGTAAACCGTTCGTCTGGTGACCACTTCTCGGCGATGTAAAATAAACGCCTTCAAAATGTCCATCAGGTTCATAACTTTAGGCTGAGTTTTGTCTAATGCCACCATATTGATACCAAACACAGTTTGCATTTGTGTTTGTGTGTATAAATGGTTAAGTAATACTTCAGCAGACTCGTTACGACGTACTTCAACTACTATACGCATACCATCTTTGTCAGATTCGTCACGTAGCGCAGAAATGCCTTCAATTTTTTTCTCTTTAACAAGCTCGGCTATTTTTTCAATTAAACGTGCTTTATTAACCTGATACGGAATTTCATGAACGATGATGGTTTCTTTGCCATTGGCTTCGGTTTCAATTTCCGCTCGAGCGCGCATGTATATCTTGCCACGCCCTGTTCTGTAGGCATCATCGATTCCTTTTCTACCGCTGATAATAGCTGCGGTTGGAAAATCTGGACCTGGGATATAGGTCATCAACTCATCAATTGTTAATTCAGGGTTATCAACAAGCGCGATGCAACCATTAACCACTTCAGTTAAGTTGTGAGGCGGAATATTGGTGGCCATACCTACAGCTATACCCGACGAACCATTGACAAGCAGATTCGGCACTCTGGTAGGAAGGACCTCAGGGATCATTTCCTGACCGTCATAGTTGGGCACAAAGTTAACCGTTTCTTTGTCTAGATCAGCCAGCAATTCATGGGCGATTTTGGCCATACGGATTTCGGTATAACGCATTGCTGCCGCGGAGTCACCATCGACCGAGCCGAAGTTTCCTTGACCATCAACCAACATGTACCTTAAAGAGAACGGCTGCGCCATACGAACAATTGTATCGTAAACCGCTGAGTCACCATGTGGGTGGTATTTACCTATAACATCACCCACCACACGGGCAGATTTTTTGTAAGGTTTATTGAAATCATTTTTGAGCTCATTCATGGCAAATAAAACGCGGCGATGTACCGGTTTCAACCCATCTCGCACGTCAGGCAGCGCCCTGCCTACAATAACGCTCATCGCATAATCAAGATAAGAGTTTTTTAGTTCTTCTTCGATATTTACTGGAAGAATTTCTTGGGCGTTATCAGTCATATACAGCCTTGTCCCTAGTCATTATTATTGGAGTATTAATTGAGAAGTTTTCGCGTTATATCTACTAAGCTAGGATTTTGAAAAGATATAAACATGTTAGCTAAAATACTTCGTTAAACATCCGAGCGATTCTAGCATTGACTGAGAAAAATAAACAGTCAGAGATCGCTCATATAGTGCGCAGTCAGTTAGCTAGTAGCGCTTTTTATAGTGGATACTGAAATCACTAGCTGGCTATAATGGTGCCAGTTTGAAACAGGATATATAAATGACTAATCAGCAAAACGTTGACCCGCTTGAAATTCAAAAATTTTCTGAACTTGCCAATCGTTGGTGGGACTTAACTGGGGAATTTAAACCTTTGCATCAGATTAACCCATTGCGCACCGATTTCATTGTGCAACACACCGGGGGCTTAACGGGTAAAACGGTTGTCGATGTAGGCTGTGGCGGGGGGATCCTTGCAGAAAGTATGGCGAAACAAGGTGCTAATGTAAGCGGCATCGATATGGGTGAAGCGCCTCTTGAAATAGCCCGCCTACATGGTTTAGAAACTGGCGTTAACGTTGACTACCAGCAAACAACTGCCGAAGAATTCTCCGAACAGCGTGCTGCACAATTTGACGTAGTGACATGTATGGAGATGTTAGAACATGTACCCGACCCCGCTTCGGTCGTCGCGGCGTGTTATAAATTAGTGAAACCAGGTGGTCATGTGTTTTTCTCAACACTTAATCGCAATATAAAGTCCTATTTAATGGCAATCGTCGCAGCGGAATATCTACTTGGTCTCGTTCCTAAAGGTACTCACCAGCATGATAAATTTATTAAGCCAAGTGAATTGATGAAGTGGATCGATAACACTCCTCTTTTAATAAAGCACATAACAGGACTTCATCTTAATCCCATGACCAGAGAGTATTATTTATCTGCTCAAAATGTGGACGTGAATTACATTATACACTGCCAAAATAGTCTTTAGGATTTGAACAAAGGACCAGCAGGTAATAGCAACGCACTCTTCAGTTTGAGTAAGGCCGACTTGTTGTAAGTAGCCTGCACTTGTGAATAAAAAGATCTCGATTCGAGCAAGAATTAAACGCCTTAAATTCGTAAGTGTTTAAAAGGCGTTCAATCATCAAAATACGATATATAGTGGTTTCGTCTTGCTTAAAACACTATATATCGTTAATTCATAAAACCAGATTTTTTAGATCTAAAATATTTTAAGCCTAAAATTAGTTTAAAATTTTACTTGCAATTACCTTAGTCGCTCTAAGAAACGCTTTTTTAGGTGAGTCAATACTAACCTAAATTGACATGCACTAAATGTGGGCGCTCGAACACTATATATTGGGTTGCATTCGAGTCAAAACCTCACTATCTTGTGTTCCGTTGTTAAATACACTTAGAACAAAAAACGGCCAATATTGGCATAGTCGTTAATAAAACGGATCGAACAACAACACTAAAAATCACGGGCTTGGATGCACAAAATCCTCTCCATTTTCACGCTAAACTAAAACAAAAACGGCAAAAACATGACTAATGATCTCTACGTCACTAAACGAAACGGCGAACGTGAACTTATCGATTTAGACAAAATCCACCAAGTACTTGAGTGGGCTGCAAAAGGTTTGAACAATGTTTCGGTTTCACAAGTCGAAATAAAAGCACATATTCAGTTTTATGACGGCATTAAAACCGCAGATATTCATGAAACGTTGATTCGTTCAGCCGCTGATTTAATTTCGACAGAAACACCAGATTATCAATACATGGCCGCACGTTTGGCAATTTTCCATCTACGTAAAAAAGCCTACGGAAAATTTGAACCCCCCACCTTATTTGAGCAAGTTAAAAGCATGGTCGAAAAAGGTAAATATGATGAACATTTACTCAAAGACTACAGTGAAGCTGAATTTGCCGAAATGGATAAACATATCGATCATTGGCGTGATATGGATTTTAGCTACGCGGCCGTGAAGCAGCTAGAAGGCAAATATTTAGTACAAAACCGTGTGACGGGTGAGATCTATGAGAGCGCACAGTTCCTTTATATTTTAGTGGCAGCCTGTTTATTTGCTAACTATGAAAAAGAAACGCGGATGGACTACATCAAGCGTTTTTATGATGCCACCTCTAAATTTAAAATTTCCTTACCTACTCCGATTATGTCTGGGGTAAGAACACCCACTCGTCAATTTAGCTCATGTGTTTTAATTGAAGCTGGAGACAGCTTAGATTCCATTAATGCAACGGCGAGTGCCATCGTTAAATATGTAAGCCAACGTGCCGGAATTGGTGTAAATGCTGGTCGTATTAGAGCCCTAGGTAGCTCTATCCGTGGAGGCGAAGCATACCATACAGGTTGTATTCCTTTTTATAAGTACTTTCAAACAGCCGTTAAGAGTTGCTCACAAGGTGGCGTAAGAGGCGGTGCTGCTACATTGTTTTACCCTTTGTGGCACTTAGAAGTTGAGTCGCTTTTGGTGCTTAAAAATAATCGCGGCGTAGAAGAAAATCGAGTTCGTCATCTCGATTATGGTGTTCAGTTTAACAAACTGATGTACACACGCTTAATTAAAGATCAGTACATTACCTTGTTCAGCCCGTCTGATGTGCCTGGACTGTACGACGCATTTTTTGCTGATCAAGATGAATTTGAAAAACTGTATGTAAAATACGAACAAGACCCAAGCATCCGCAAAAAACAAATCAAAGCGATTGAGCTTTTTAGTTTGTTTATGCAAGAACGTGCGAGTACGGGTCGTATTTACTTACAAAACGTTGACCACTGTAATACCCACAGTCCGTTTAACCCTAAATTAGCGCCTGTGCGTCAAAGCAACTTGTGTTTAGAAATTGCTCTGCCCACTAAACCTTTACAGCACGTTAATGATGAAAACGGTGAAATTGCGCTTTGTACCTTATCTGCCTTTAATTTAGGAGCAATTGAGAGCCTTGACGAATTCGCCGAAATGGCAGATTTATCGGTAAGAGCTTTAGATAGCTTACTGGACTACCAAGACTATCCGGTACCTGCCGCATTTAACGCCACTATGGGTCGCCGAACTCTCGGAATAGGTGTGATTAACTTTGCTTATTATCTTGCTAAAAATGGCGTGAAATACTCTGACGGTAGTGCAAATGGCTTAGTTCACAGAACATTTGAAGCCATGCAATACCATTTAATGCGGGCATCGTGTAATTTGGCGAAGGAAAAAGGGGCATGTCCTAAGTTTGACGAAACCACTTATTACCAAGGTTTAATGCCAATCGATACCTACAAAAAAGAGTTAGATAAAATTTGTAGTGAGCCTTTACATTGTGACTGGGAAGGCCTTCGCGCAGATATAAAACAATATGGTTTACGTAACAGTACCTTGTCGGCATTAATGCCGTCTGAAACCTCATCACAAATATCTAATGCAACAAATGGTATTGAACCACCACGTGGCCATATCAGTGTTAAATCAAGTAAAGACGGCGTATTAAAACAAGTTGTACCTGAATACGAGCGCCTAAAAGACCAATATGAATTGTTATGGGATCTGCCCTCTAACGAAGGATATTTGCAGCTAACCGGTATTATGCAGAAATTTGTTGACCAGACTATTTCCGCTAACACCAGTTATGATCCTAACAAGTATGAAGGCGGTAAAGTACCTATGAAGTTATTACTTCAAGACCTACTTACTACCTATAAATTGGGCATTAAGACCTTGTATTATCACAACACCCGTGACGGTGCGACTGATGCATCACAGCAAGCCTTACCAGCCAATAGATCAGTAGCTCAAGAAGTGGTTGTTGAAGAAGATGATGACTGCGCAGGTGGCGCTTGTAAAATTTAACAACTAACAGCACCACTCTGAAGTGACCTCTTCAGAGTGGACTTGGTTTTAATCTGAGATGGCCGAATCAATCTACTATGAAATATACAACCTTTAATCAAATTAATAACAATCCTCTGACTGAGCCAATGTTTTTTGGTAATCCTGTCAATGTGGCACGTTACGACCAACAAAAACACCAAATTTTTGAAAAATTGATTGAGAAACAGATTAGTTTCTTTTGGCGTCCTGAAGAAGTTGACGTCAGTAAAGACCGAGTTGACTTTCAAAAGTTAAGTGAATCTGAAAAACACATTTTTATTTCAAACTTAAAATATCAAACCCTGCTTGATTCTATTCAAGGCCGAAGCCCTAATATTGCTTTTTTACCGATTATTTCGATTCCTGAGTTAGAAACGTGGGTAGAAACATGGTCATTTTTTGAAACCATACATTCACGCTCATACACGCATATTTTAAGAAATTTGTTTGGCGATCCTAGCAGTATTTTCAACGATATCGTTGAAAATCAAGAGATAAAAAAACGTGCCTCAGATATCTCAAAATATTATGACGACCTTATATTTGCGACCCAATTATGGCAAACCTTGGGCGAAGGCTCACACACTATAAATGGTGTGACTCACATTATTTCAATGCGTGAACTGAAGAAAAAATTGTATTTGTGTATGAACTCAGTCAACGCTTTAGAAGCTATCCGTTTTTACGTATCATTCGCTTGTACTTTTGCCTTCGCAGAGCGTGAGTTGATGGAAGGTAATTCTAAAATTATTCGTCTCATCGCTCGTGATGAAAATCTACATCTGACTTCAACCCAACATATCATTAATTTGTGGGCTAAAGGCAAAGACGATCCAGAAATGGCCGAAATTGCTGAAGAGTGTAAGGAAGAAGCCACCCAAATCTTTTTGAATGCTGTGCAACAAGAAAAAGAATGGGCTGCTTATTTGTTCCAACAAGGCTCAATGATTGGTTTGAATAAAGAAATTTTGTGCCAGTATGTTGAATTTATTGCCAATCATCGCATGTCAGCCATTGGTTTGGGCCAACCTTTTGATATAAAGAGCAACCCTTTACCATGGATGAACAATTATTTGAATTCAGACAACGTGCAAGTCGCTCCACAAGAATCTGAAATTAGCTCTTACTTAGTGGGTCAAATCGACTCTGAAGTTAATGCTGACGACTTTGGTGATTTTGATCTTTAATTAATTATGAGTAACAACAAGGACAGTTTGCAGGTCAATATTAAGCAACATAAAACTGTTCTGCATCAGCCCCAGCGTACCTTATTAGAAAGTATTGAAGTGCACCAAATTGATGTGCACTTTCATTGTCGAGAGGGTTACTGCGGGGCTTGTCGTACAAAATTATTAAGCGGAAAAGTTGAGTATCCTAACTTTCCACTCGCCTACATTGACGACGATGAAATTCTACCTTGCTGCTGCTATCCAACGACAGATATTGAAATAGAACTCGCCTAGGGCCTGATGATCTTTACCCTTCATTTCACAGCGGTTTATATGCCATTTAGGTAAGGTGGACGTTTGCAGGTCTGATGAGACCACATCAAAAACGTCCAACGCAACACAAATGGCCTTTTTTTTAAAAATGACTAAAGGCCTGGTCAAAGTCACTGACCAAATCCTCAAAGTCTTCAATACCAATAGACATGCGGATCATGTTGTCGTTAACCCCCATTTGCTTTCTCTGCTCTGCACTGCTCTCAAAATAAATGGTAGATGCAACCGGTAAAGCTAAGGTGCGGGTATCGCCTAAGTGAGTTGCGCAGATAACTAATTTTAATTGATCTAAAAACGCAATCGGATCGATTCCATCGGCTAAATCTAAACTCAGAATACCACCAAAGCCTTTAAACAGCTCTTTAGCACGAGCGTGCTGGGGATGGTCAGCTAACCCAGGATAATACACCTTGGCTATTTTAGGATGTGACTGTAAATACCTTGCTAAACGCAAAGCGTTATCACAAATCCTTTGTGTTCTGAGTACTAACGTTTCTAAACCTACCGAAATAGCATGAGCAGAGTCAGGGGCAAGCGTCCCGCCCATATCTCGTAAGCCTCTTTTGCGAATTTGGGTTAATCCCCATTGCGCCACAGCGGCTCCTCGATAAATGTCGAGTATATTGTCGAATTTTGACCAATCAAACGTCCCACAATCTACGACTGCACCACCTAAAACATTGCCATGTCCAGCGATATACTTAGTCAAAGAACTGATAGTCAGCGAAGCCAATACTGATTTTGCATCAAATAAATTGGGTGGTGTCATCGTGGTATCAATAATAAACAACAGTTGATTCGCTGTGCACCACCGTCCAATAGCAGTCAAATCTGCAACCTGCGTAACAGGGTTAGCGATAGTTTCTAGAAACACCGCTTTAGTATTGACTTGTAGGGCCTTTTCAACTTTTGTTAAATCAGTCACATCTACAAAACTAAGTGATATCCCTAAGCTTTCCATGGTTTCGGTTAAACTGCGGGTATTGCCAAATAAAAACCGACTTAGAATGAGATGATCGCCAGCTTTGAAAAGACTCAGCATAGTCGCGGTAATAGCGGCCATGCCGGTTGCAAACGTAACCGCCCCTGCACCACCTTCTAAATTATTGAGAATATTTTGTAGTGCCACTGTTGAAGACGATGATGAACGAGAATAAACATGTCCAGTTTGTTTTCCTTGAAATACATCAACCAACTCTTGAGCACGTTTAAATTCAAATAGTACTGAATTATTTGTCGCTTGATGAACAGCGCCACTTTCAGGTTGATTTATTAAACGGTCTGCGTGGATCAGGCGAGTGGTGAAGCCTTTGTTATTCAATCTTTATCTCCAATTTGAGGTACAACGATGGTGGCCACTTTGTCAGGAAACTTGGCCTCAACATCATTAAAATATGTATAAATGCGATTTAGCTCATATTGAATATCATCACCGATAATCAGCGAAGGACCAAATTCAATCTGTTTTTTCTTATAATCAAATGCCACTAAAAAAACAGGCACTTGAGCTTTATAGGCAATGTGTAAAAATCCTGTTTTCCAACGCTCGACACGACTTCGAGTGCCCTCTGGCGCTAAACACAAAACCATTTTATCAGCCTTGCGCATTGCATCAGCCATTTGTTCGACTACGCCATGGGATTTTGAACGCTCTACGGGCACCCCGCCCCAACGCCGCATAAAATAACCAAAGGGGGGAACAAATAAATTGTGTTTTCCAAAAAAAGTGATTTTCAAGCGCAATGAAAACGCCACGGCTATACCAATAACAAAATCCCAGTTTGATGTATGAGGTGCAACGGCAATGATCATTTTAGGATGTCGAGGAAATTCCCCTGAAAAACTCCACCCCATTACGTTTAGGACTCGTTGGCCCAACCAACAACTAAATTTATTGCCTATCCTAGGAATTTCTTCTGCTAGGACAGGGATATTTAATGGTTTGCCCATTTAATTCTTTGCTTGTGCAATTTAAACTAGGACAATGTTCGCTTAACTAATACATTTTGTCGAGCCGCAGCCCCGTCTTATTGCTAAGCAAGTCGTAGGTAATTGACGTTATTTAATTTACAGGAAGATGATATTGAGACGTTTTTTAATTTTATTGTTTATTTTTAGTGCATTTGCCCACAGTCAACAAACCGCCCAAAATCTATTTAGTCAATATCAGTCGGCTCTCTATCAAATTCGAATAATAGAATTAGAGTCGGGTAACAAATCATCGATTGGCTCTGGTTTTCAAATTGATGCTCAAGGCAACATGGTCACTAATTACCATGTGGTATCTGAGTACGTTTATAACCCTGATAAATATCGGATTGAATATCTAACCATAAACGGTAACAGCGGCCCTCTCGAACTGATTAATTTTGATGTTGTTAACGATTTGGCCCTTGTTAGAAAAACCGAACTTGGAGAAACAGAAGATATTTTTCCATTGGCGACTACGCTGCCCGATCAAGGTACCACCATATATTCACTGGGTAATCCGCATGATTTAGGTATGATTGTGGTGCCTGGCACCTTTAATGGCATTAAGAAAAATAGCTTTTATCAACGCATCCATTTTACCGGCGCCATCAACCCAGGCATGAGCGGGGGGCCAGTAGTGAACGAAAATGGCCAGGTGATGGGCGTAAATGTAGCAACGGCCGGGAACCAAATAGGTTTTTTGATCCCTCTGAGCAAAATTGAACATCTTGCCGCCAAACACGCTGATGCACCTCTACCTATTGATGGATTTAAAACTGCAATAGCGCAACAACTTTTGGCTAACCAAACCGAGTTGTTTAGTAAATTACAAAATGCAGCATGGCAAATGGCCCCGTTAGGCCGAGCCAGTATTCCAGCTAAAGTAGGAGAATTTTTATCGTGCTGGGGTGATTCTAATACCAACGACGAAGACGCTTTGTTTTTATCCGTTGAAAACCGCTGCCGTTTAGATGAGCAAATATTTTTACATAGCGGTTTACGCAGTGGTGGGATTGAGTTGGAATTTGAGTGGCTAAACGGCCAAAAGCTCGGTGAAAACCGTTTTTACTCCTTGTATAACAGCAGTGTTATCGGCGCGGGCGCAGGTAATGCAGCGACCAAAACCGATGTAACAAACTACCAGTGTAAAAATAATAAAGTGACCAACAAACATAATGTCACGAGTAAAACAGTATTATGTATCAGAGCGTACAAAGAATTTGATGGGCTTTATGATGTCTTGTTTGTTGGAGCAACCTTAGATCATAAAGAACAGGGACTGATTAGTCATTTTACCTTAGCTGGTGTTGCCAAAGACTCTGCGTTACGTTTCATCAAACAATTTATGGATGCTGTCGAATGGCAATAGTATTAGAGCTTTTATCACGCAAAAACATTCCCCTTAAGCATTACAAATTTGAGCAAGACTATGTGTGCGTAGGTCGGGATTTTAACAATGACCTAAGACTTGATGATCCTTATGTTTGTCCCAGTCACATGCTGGTTGCTGTTGATCCAGAATCAGGCTTGTTAATGGTTAATGATTGCCAATCTACCAATGGCATTAAAATCAATAATAAGTTTGTGAATCAATCAACACTTAAACCTAACGATATAATTAAGATTGGCCGCACACGCCTCAGAATCATTGATACTAAGGCGCAATTACCCAAGGCAATGCCACTGAGTGAGTTGGAAGAAAACTTAAGTTGGTTGAACAAAGCCACTCTAGCGATGAGTTTAAGTATCGCGTGTTTAGGCTATTTATTATTCTCTAAATACATCAACACCGTGGCCGAGTTTAAATTACTTGCCGCCTTACCCAGTGAGTTAGGCCAACTGGCTGTCATTAGCTTATGGCCTTTGACCTTTGCAGTATTGGCTAAAGTAGTGAAAAAAGAGAGTCACTTAATAAACCAAATAAATTTGACTTTGATTGTCACCCTAGTGTTTTTTGTGCTGAATTTGTTGCAGTCATTTTTCATGTTTAACGTCAATCCGGGAAGTTGGTTTGCGTGGGTAGAATTGCTCATCGTGGCCTTAATTATGATGGCTTTTATTTGGCTTAGCTTGTTTGTGGCCTTCCATCAACCCACAGCTAAGCGCAATGCCATTACTTTGTTTATGTCCACTTTAATACTTGCTCCCTTAGTCCTTTTTGGCTTTTTCAATGAAGAAGACTTCAGTAGCCGCCCTGATTACGATTTAACGCTGCTGCCACCCGCATACAATATTACGGGCTCTGTTGAAACAAGCGCTTTCATAGAAAGCAGCGAATCGTTATTTAGCCGTGTAGACAAACAAAAAGAGTTATAGCCAGCGATCATTTATGTGTATCGTTTTTGTGGCGATTGAACAGCATCCACGTTATCCGCTCATTATTGCGGCTAATAGGGATGAGTTTTTTAATCGCCCCACTCTCCCATCCCATGTTTGGGGACCGTCTCGTAATATAGTGTCAGGCATTGATCAAGAAGCTGGCGGTACATGGATGGGCGTAAATAAAGCGGGTTATTTGGCTGCCTTAACCAATATTAGAGCACCACAGACACTCAAGCCACATGTCAAAAGTCGTGGCGAATTGGTAAGTCACTATCTTCAACAGCCTACTACTAATTATCAGCAAGCCTTGGAACAATCACGGCAAGACTTCAACGGCTACAACTTACTCTTCGGACACTGGAAGAATCTTTACGTTTATAATAACCATCTCAATCATCTTACTCACTTAAAAAAGGGTTTTTACGGTTTATCAAACGCCAGTTTAAACAGCCCTTGGCCTAAAATAGTAAAGGGGCTCGCTCGCTTAAAAACCTACTGTGAGAATACATCCCAAGATCCAGAGCATATTATTGATAAGCAACTATTTGAACTTTTACGAGACCCCAACAAAGCCAATGAAAATGAGTTACCTAGGACAGGTATCCCGATGGAATGGGAGCGCAAACTCTCATCGATATTTATTCAGGCCGATCATTACGGGACTCGCGCCTCGACAGTATTAAAAATTGATACAAATCAGAAAGTAAGCTGGTGCGAGCATACCTACAACAGCGGCGCTGTGTGTATTTCTGAACAAAACTACCAATTTGATATAAATTAGTTACTATTTCTCTCGAAATTTTTAATGTCGATGGCATAATGACCGCCCTAACCTGCCTATCATCTTGAGTTTTTGAGGAACCCTATGTTTGAAGTACTACCACAACTTCCCGCCGATCCTATATTGGGCCTATCAGCTGCATTCAAGGCTGATCCCAACCCCCTAAAGATTGATTTAGGTGTAGGTGTTTATAAAGATGAAAATGGCCAAACCCCGATTGTCACTGCCATCGCTAAAGCACAAAAGATTTTGCTCGAGACCGAAACATCTAAAACTTATATACCTGCACAGGGCGTACAAGGTTACATTGACGGCTTAACTGAATTGTTACTTGGTAAAGCAAATCCAGCCGTACTAGAAAACCGCGTCGCTGCGGTACAAGCTCCTGGCGGTTGTGGAGCGCTGCGTATTTTATCTGAGTTAATCAAGCGCTGTAATGCAGAGACGACAGTGTGGGTGAGCGATCCAACATGGGCTAATCATATTCCATTGATCGGTAATGCGGGTTTAAAAATTGAAACCTACCCTTATTTCGATAAAGACCAAGCCAGCATACGTTTTGATGCCATGGTTGAATCTCTTGAAAATGTAAAATCAGGTGATGTCGTACTTTTACACGGGTGCTGCCACAACCCAACGGGAGCTGATTTAACCAAAGAGCAATGGCAGGTGGTTCTAAAATTAGCCCAGAAAACCGGGTTTATCCCTTTTATCGACGTGGCCTATTTAGGGTTTGGTGATAGCTTAGAAGATGATGCTTACGGTACTCGCTTGTTAGTAAACAACCTTCCTGAAGTTATTATTGCCGCTTCATGTTCTAAAAACTTTGGTTTGTACCGCGAGCGAGTGGGTTTAGCGTTGATGGTCACGCAAAATAGTACGACACGAAACGCGATTCAAACACAGATCCAATCAATTGCACGAGCAATATACTCCATGCCCCCTTCGTACGGTGGTGCTTTAGTTGATATCGTATTAAACAATGCTGAGTTGCGTGCCGAGTGGATCAGCGAAGTGGATATGATGCGTAACCGTATGCAGGATTTGAGAGCACTTTTAGTCAGCAAGTTGAAAGAATATGGTGCTAAACGTGATTTTGATTTTGTTAATCGTCAAAAAGGCATGTTCTCTTATTTATGTATTACCCCAGAGCAAGTAAGAGCGATGCGTGATAAGCACAGCGTTTATTTTGTTGAGTCTAGTCGAGTCAATATCGCCGGCATCAGCTTAAAAAATGTAGACAGCTTGGCCAAATCACTGGTTTCAGTGTTATAAAATTAACATTTGAGCATTAAAAAACCGGCCATGATGAGCCGGTTTTTTATTACAAGATTTTATTATTCAACTGGTTTAGTATTTTCCACACGACTTTTGAGCTTTTGCCCTGGTCTAAATGTCACTACCCTACGTGCTTTAATCGGAATGTCTTCCCCTGTTTTTGGGTTACGTCCAGGTCTTTCATTTTTCTGGCGCAAATCAAAATTACCAAAGCCTGATAATTTAACTTGCTCTCCAGATTCTAAAGCTTCACGCACCTCTTCGAAAAAAGTTTCTACAAGATCTTTTGCATCTCGTTTATTAATACCCAACTTTTCAAATAAGTGTTCAGCCATTTCGGCTTTGGTTAACGCCATATCGTCAATCCCTCAAAGATGCCCCAAATTTCTCTGACAATTCCGTCAGAATACCATCAACAAATGTTTGAATTTCTTGTTCTTCAAGTGTTCTGGTTTTATCTTGTAATATTAAAGATATTGCTAAGCTCTTAAAGCCCGGAGCAATTCCCTTACCTCTGTACACATCGAACAAGTTTAGGCCAACTAATTGATTTGCGCCAAATTTTTCAATACAAGTCAATATTTCGCCAATAACTTTATCATCGTCTACTACGATTGCAATGTCACGTCGATTTGCTGGAAATTTTGAAATTTCTTTCGCTTGAGGTAGCTTTTTTAACCCTAGCTGAGCAATTTCTAATTCAAAAACAAAAGTTCGGCCATTAATACCCAATTTTTTCTCAAATTGAGGATGAATAGCGCCCATGTACCCAAGGCATAAGTCGCCACTAAATATGGCAGCAGATTGACCTGGATGCAAAGCGCTGTGTTTACATGCTTCAAATCTGAAATCCTTGCGACCGGTAACAGCGAGTAAACGTTCAACATCTGCTTTGAGGTCGAAAAAATCCACCGGCCGAGTCGTTTTATCCCAGTGTTCGTCGCTAACTAGCCCACTTACCACACCACCAATTACAGCTTGTTGCACGACACCGGTTTTTTCAGACGAGTCAGGGATAAAACGCAAGCCCGCTTCGAACAGTCTAACTCTGCCTTGTTGGCGTTTTTGATTGTAAGACACAGCTTGCAACAAACCCGTCCATAGACTTACGCGCATGCAAGACATTTCTACTGAAATGGGGTGAGGCAAAGTTAGGCCTGACAATTCAGGAAACAATAAACCTTGAATTTTGGGATCAACAAACGAATAGGTAATCGCTTCTTGATAGTCGTTATCCACTAAACTTTGTTTTAACTGATTTATTTGAATCGCTTGTTCCTGATGTTTAGACATCTGTAAACTGGCAACTGGTGCAATGTTAGGTATTTGGTTGTAGCCATATACCCGAGCAATTTCTTCAATCAAATCTTCTTCTATACTTATATCGAAACGATAAGCAGGAACGATTGCAGTCCATGTTGCATCTTTAAATGTAACCGCAAAACCAAGTCGGCTTAAAATCTCAGTCACCTTTGTTTGAGCAATTTCCAGGCCTAATACTTTTGTTAAACGTGATTGGCGTAAACTGACCTGCTTTTCTTGCGGGACGTTCTCTTCACTCACAGCTTCAACAATAGGTCCTGCCTGACCGCCCACTATACTAAGTAACAAAGTGGTCGCTCTTTCCATTGCAGTGCGCTGCAATTGTGGATCAATCCCACGCTCGTAACGATGAGAGGCATCGGTATGCAATCCATACAGTCTTGCCTTGCCACGGATTAAGTCAGGTGCAAAAAAAGCACTTTCTAAAAAGATGTTTCGAGTCGCTTCGGTGACCCCGGAGTTCAGCCCGCCAAAAATGCCCGCCATAGCTAAAGCTTGTTTTTCATCTGCAATAACAAGGGTTTCAGGTTTTAATGTCACTTCACTTTCGTCTAACAAGGTAAGCTTCTCATCTTGCTCAGCGTACCTGACAACCACATCACCTTGCAGCTTATCATTGTCAAAAGCGTGCATAGGATGACCTAACTCTAATAAGACAAAATTAGTCACGTCAACTACCGGGTCGATACTTCTTACGCCTGAACGACGTAATTTTTCAACCATCCATAAGGGAGTAATTGCATCTACGTTAATATTCTTAATGACGCGCCCTAGATAACGTGGACAGGCTTCTGGCGCATCTAGGATAATATTACGAGTCTCTTCAATAGTGACGGTAGCAGCGTCTACTGAAGGTGAACATACCTCTGAGCTATTAAGTACACCAACTTCACGAGCTAAGCCCTTAATTCCAAGACAATCAGCTCGGTTGGGTGTTAAATCCACTTCAATGGAAATATCGTCTAATTGCAAATAATCGCGAATATCAACGCCAATTGGTGCATCGAGGGGCAATTCAATAATGCCATTGTGATCATCTGAAATACCTAATTCAGAAAAACTGCACAACATTCCCATTGAAGGCTGACCGCGTAATTTGGCTTTTTTGATTTTAAAATCACCCGGTAAAATTGCCCCTACTCTGGCAACAGCTACTTTTAGGCCTTGACGGCAATTAGGCGCACCACAAACAATATCAATCAGTTCGTTTTCACCAACGTTGATTTTAGTCACACGCAGTTTATCTGCATCAGGATGTTGGCCACACTCAACAACCTCACCAACCACCACACCACTAAATTCACCAGCGACAGCATCCATACCATCGACTTCTAAACCGGCCATACTGAGTTGGTCTGACAACTGCTCACTGCTAATATTTGGGTTGACCCATTCCCTTAACCACTTTTCACTAAATTTCATATGCTCAACTCGACTTAATTAAATTGCTTAAGGAAACGTAAATCATTTTCAAAAAATGCACGTAGATCATTGACCTCATAACGCAACATAGTTAGGCGCTCTACACCCATACCAAAAGCAAAACCTGTATAGATTTCAGGATCAATGTTCACTGCTCTAAGCACATTGGGATGCACCATACCGCAGCCCAATACTTCTAACCATTTGCCATTTTTACCCATCACGTCAACTTCTGCTGACGGCTCGGTAAAAGGGAAATAAGAAGGACGAAAACGAACCTGTAAATCAGCTTCAAAAAAGTTATTCAGAAAATCATGCAAGATGCCCTTTAGTTCGGCAAAACTGACATTTTTATCAACCATCAACCCTTCTACTTGATGAAACATCGGTGTGTGTGTTTGATCGTAGTCGTTTCGGTATACACGGCCTGGCGAAATAATGCGTAAAGGCGGCTTTTCGGTTTCCATTGTTCTTATCTGTACGCCAGAGGTTTGAGTTCTTAACATCACATCTGGGTTAAAATAAAAAGTATCGTGGTCAGCGCGGGCTGGATGATTAGCCGGAATATTTAAAGCATCGAAGTTATGAAACCCATCTTCAATTTCAGGGCCGGTTTTAACTTGAAAACCCAATTCATTAAAGAAACTCTCAATGCGATTAATGGTGCGGGTAACCGGATGTAGTCCACCCATGCCTAAACCACGACCGGGTAAACTCACATCAATTTTCTCACTGGCTAATTTCGTTTCTAGCTCAGCGCTGCGAAGTAAATCCCCTCGAGCTTGAATTAATTGCTGAATAAGCTGTTTCGCGTCATTTATGCGCTGGCCAGCCGCAGGACGTTCTTCCGAAGTTAATTTCCCAAGGCTTTTAAGCTGCTCAGTTAACAGCCCCTTTTTACCCATAAAATCAACACGTACTAAATCCAAAGACACCGCATCTTGTGCCTCATTAATCTGTGCTTCGGCTTGTGCAATTATGGCATTGAGATCCATAGTTTCCCCAATTTGAATTAGATAATACGTATCTGGTCTAGATACTTAAAAATGACCGGCAATTCTACACGATCACGATGTGAGCTCGCCACCGCTAAAAATAAAAAGTCTTGATAAATTAACGCTCTAACAGCAATTTGTACTTTTTCCAGTTCCAAAACGAAAAACGGCGAGCATCATGCTCGCCGTTTTCCGAAAGAACTTAAACTTAATGTTTAATATTAAGCTAATGCACCTTTAGCAGCATTTACTAATGCGCTAAATGCATTTTTGTCATGAACCGCGATATCGGCCAAAATCTTACGATCGATTTCAACAGAGGCTTTTTTCAAACCATTGATGAATCGGCTATAAGACAAACCGTTTTGACGAGCGGCAGCGTTAATACGTGCAATCCACAATTGACGGAATTGACGTTTTTTCTGACGACGGTCGCGATATGCATATTGACCTGCTTTAGTTACTGCTTGGACAGCAACACGATAAACTCGACTACGAGCTCCGTAATAACCTTTGGCTTGCTTCAGTACCTTTTTGTGACGGGCACGTGCTACAACACCACGTTTTACTCTTGCCATTGTTCAGTCTCCTCTTAAACGTACGGTAACATGCGTTGGATAAGTGCTGTATCCGACGTATGAACTAATTTTTTGCCACGTAAGTGACGTTTACGTTTAGAGCTCTTTTTTGTCAAAATGTGACGCAAATGAGACTGCTTGCTTTTGAAACGGCCTGAAGCGGTTTTTCTAAAACGCTTGGCTGCTCCACGGTTTGATTTCATTTTAGGCATTGCTAAAACTCCGCATTGTTAATGACTTAAAGTTTTGCAGAAACGATAAGTCTTGTGATTACAATGTAGTAAGGTGAGTCAGGGGGCAGAATCCTGATTACTTGTAGACCTTAACTACTTCTTAATTGGGGCGAGCACCATGATCATCTGACGACCCTCTACCCTGTTTGGGAAAGATTCGCAGTTTGCAATATCAGCTAAGTCGGTTTTAACTCGAGTTAATTGATTAATGCCGATCTCTTGGTGAGCCATTTCACGTCCGCGAAAACGAATCGTTACTTTAGCCTTATCACCCCCTTCTAGAAAGCGACGCAGGTTGCGCAGTTTTACCTGGTAATCGCCTTCATCAGTGCCAGGGCGAAATTTAATCTCCTTGACCTGAATTTGCTTCTGTTTTTTCTTTTGCTCTTTAAGAGACTTGCTTTTTTCGAAGATGAATTTCCCGTAATCCATTACTTTACATACGGGCGGCTCTGCATTAGGGCTAATCTCAACCAAGTCTAAACTTGATTGCTCAGCAGTTTCAATCGCTTCACGAATCGACACTACGCCAATTTGCTCACCATCTTTACCAACCAAACGGACTTCTTTTGCCGTTATTTCATCGTTAATCCGAGCTTTATTCGGATCTTTAGCCTTAATGTTAGCGCCTTTAATATGTCATTCCTCCACGAAATTTATCGGATTTGTTTGTTTGCGACCTCAGCACCTGCGTGCTGTATAAATGCCTCTATAGACATCTTTCCAAGGTCATCACCCTTGCGTGAACGCACTGCAATTTCGCCGGTTTCCATTTCTTTATCACCAACTACTAACAAATACGGGACACGCTTGAGCGTATGCTCGCGGATTTTAAAGCCAATCTTCTCATTTCTCAAGTCAGACTTTGCTCTAAATCCACTTTCTTTCAGTTTTTTTACCACATTTTGACAATATTCAGCTTGATTGTCGGTAATATTCATTACGACTGCTTGAGTAGGAGCCAACCATAAAGGAAACAGACCCGCATACTCTTCAGTTAAAATCCCAATGAAACGTTCAATCGAGCCCAGTATTGCTCTGTGGATCATTACTGGAACTTTTCTTTCACCATTTTCAGCCACATAAGTTGACCCTAAACGACCTGGCATGGAAAAATCGAGCTGTACTGTACCACATTGCCAAGCGCGATCTAAACAATCATGCAAAGTAAATTCTATTTTAGGTCCATAAAAAGCACCTTCGCCCGGTAAATAGCTAAATTCAATGTTTTTGCTCTTCAATGCGTCAGCTAAAGCGAGCTCTGCCTTGTCCCACATTTCTTCGCTACCGACACGCTTTTCTGGACGAGTAGACAATTTCACTACGATTTCTTCAAAACCAAAGGTCTTGTACGTATCGTAGATCATATCAATACAACCGCCGACTTCTGCCAACACTTGTTCTTCGGTACAGAATATATGTGCGTCATCTTGGGTAAAACCACGGACTCGCATTAAACCATGCAAGGCCCCAGAGGGTTCGTTACGGTGACAACAGCCAAACTCAGCCATACGCAACGGTAAATCACGATAAGACTTCAAACCTTGGTTAAAGATTTGCACATGACCTGGGCAGTTCATGGGTTTAATAGCGTATTCACGTTTTTCTGATGTGGTGGTAAACATCGCATCAGCATATTTTTCCCAGTGACCTGAGCGTTCCCACAACGACCGATCCATCATTAACGGACCTTTAACTTCGTCGTAATCGTAGTTACCTAGTTTCTCCCGCACGAATTTTTCGAGCTGAGTGTAAATAGTCCAACCATCGTTATGCCAAAACACCATACCGGGTGCTTCTTCTTGCCAATGGAATAAGTCTAAAGCCTTACCAATTTTTCTGTGGTCACGCTTTTCAGCTTCTTCTAAACGTTGTAAATATGCCGCTAGTTGTTTTTTATCTGCCCACGCTGTGCCATAAATTCGTTGCAACATTTTATTGTCGCTATTTCCACGCCAATAAGCACCGGCTACTTTCATCAATTTAAAGTGTTGGCAGAAACGCATATTAGGCACGTGAGGACCACGACACATATCAGTGTATTCTTCATGATGATACAAAGCGGGTGAGCTGTCTTTTGGTATATTTTCATCCAAGATTTGCATCTTATACATCTCACCGCGCTGCTCGAAGGTATCGCGTGCTTCCTGCCAACTCACGGCATTTTTAACAACGTCGTAATTTGTCTTTGCCAATTCAAGCATGCGTTTTTCGATCTTGATTAAATCCGCTTCATTTAACGGTGTTTCTAAGTCAACATCATAATAAAAGCCGTTATCGATAACTGGACCTATTGCCATTTTAACATCTGGATAAAGTTGCTTGATTGCATGGCCAATTAAGTGAGCACAAGAATGTCGAATGATTTCGATCCCTTCTTGGTCTTTAGCGGTAATGATTTGCAAGGTCGCATCTTGCTCTATCAAGTCACAGGCATCGACTAAATTACCATTTACTTTGCCAGCAACGGTGGCTTTAGCTAGACCTGGACCAATATCAAGGGCAACATCTAAAGTAGATACAGACTTATCGAATTGACGTTTACTACCGTCGGGAAGTGTAATTATGGGCATATAAATTCCTTACGCAGTGGTGACACCTACCAAGCGCCACGTGCAAATGGGAAAGCATCGAGAGCTCAACTCTTATTGCTATTCATAAAAAAACACCCTTTTAGGGTGTTAAGATAACACGCTCTGTTACCATCAGAGCAAAATGTGATTATACAAATAAGAGAGTACCCGATGCAACGCACAATCACGTTTAGCAGTAAGATAGCGATTTTGCTGTTGTATTTTAGTCTCGTTATGAGCGCCCATAGTCAAGAGTGGCAAATAGAAAAATCTTCTGGACAAACCCAGATTTCAAGTCGTCAATTGGTCGAAAACAGCGAGAAGCAAGCCGAAAAAGAAGTGAAAGCAACAACGGTAGTCAAAGCGTCAAGCGCTTCTTTACTGGCATTGTTAGATGACACAGCCAACGCCCCTGAATGGATAGACAACTGCTTAGAGGTAAAAGTACTAGCGGGAGCTACTTCAAATACTAAAATAGTAAGAAGTACTTTTGCTGCGCCGTGGCCACTACAAAACCGGGATATGGTTATTCAATCAGTGACCAAGGTTAATGCGGACTCTATTTTCATAGAAGTAACAGATGCAGGTCAGCAGTACCCTGAACAAAATAACACTGTGCGTATGACTCATATTCGCGGCTTGTGGACTGTGACGCAATTATCCCAAGAGCTAGTCAGAATATCGTATCAAGGTTCAGGTAATGCTTCTGGCAAAGTGCCAACCTGGCTTGCCAATAAAGTATTAGTTGATTCAACGTTTTCGACATTTTTGCGATTAAACAAGATCATTACCGAGCAGAGCTATCAGAGAGGCCTAATTACTCCTTAATCTAATGAACTACCTTGAAATAGCGTAATCGAACATACAAAAATTAAAGCTCGACCATAATTAGGCAAAACGCTTATTGCTGGAGCAAATTATGTGGCATTTTATTAGCGAAGAAATATCTAAAAGTATCAACAAAGATTTTATTTGTGACGACATCAGAGAAATCAGCTCTGGTCATTCACACAAGGCATTCAAAATCACAGATGGTAGATCTCGATACTTTGTGAAAACGAATCAAAAATCCTATTTGCCCCATTTTGAATCTGAAATAGATGGTTTAACGCATCTTTCCAAAGCCCAGCTATTTAGGCTACCCAAAATAATTTGCTCAGGTGTTGTTGCTGATAAAGCCTTTCTGGTCTTAGAGTTTTTGACCCTAAGCGAAGGTACTACAGAAGACTGGTTCCAATTCGGTCAACTACTCGCACAACAACACCAAACGCAAACGCAAAATATGTACGGTTGGCAAGAAGATAATTATATCGGTTTAAGCCCGCAGCCCAATAAGTGGAATAAAAAGTGGTGTCAGTTTTTTGCTGAGCAACGCATCGGTTTTATGCTGCAGTTATTGGCAGAAAAAGGCAAAAACTTGGCTAATATCGATAAGATAGTCGCCGCAGTTTTCAAATTACTTGCCGGACATGTGCCTGTTGCCAGTATGTTACACGGTGATTTTTGGTCAGGTAACAGTGGATTTCATAAAGGTCTTCCCACCCTTTTTGATCCCGCTTTGTACTACGGTGATCGTGAAACCGATATTGCCATGAGTGAACTATTTGCGCGCTTACCCACCGCTTTTTATGAGGGTTACCAAGCAACATGGCCTTTGGATCCGGGTTACGAATATCGTAAACCTGTGTATCAGCTATACCACGTGCTCAACCATGCGCTAATTTTTGGTGAGCACTATATTCAGTCAGCCCAAGCTATCTTAAAAAATATGGAGCAATAAAATGACTTTATTCTTAAAAGGATGTCACGTTATCCTAGCGTTATATTAACCAAATATAGCCAAATTAATGAGTCCTAAAGTGATGTTAGTTACCGGTGGTGCAAAACGAATCGGCGCCACTACCGTCCAATATTTCCACCAATTAGGTTGGAATATCGTCTTACATTTCAATCATTCTAAAGAACAAGCCCTCGCCCTAAGTGAAGAGTTAAACGCAGGGAGAGCCAATTCAGTCAAAGTCGTACAAGGCTCGTTATCCACTATTGTTGACACCGAAGCGGTGGCTGCTCAGGCAATAAATGCCTACGGTAAATTAGATGCGCTAGTTAATAATGCTTCAGCCTTTTATCCCACCCCCATCGGTTCAATCACTGAAAATGATTGGCTAAATCTAGTGGGCAGTAATATGCAAGCCCCTTTGTTTTTAGCGCAATACTGCACACCCAGTTTACAGCAAAATAATGGGGCAATAATAAACATGGTCGATATCCATGCAAGTCATCCACTAAGAAGCCATACTCTTTATTGCATGGCGAAATCGGCTTTAATCACTATGACCCAATCCTTAGCGCAAGAGCTGGCCCCAAAGGTAAGAGTCAATGGTATTGCCCCTGGCGCAATTTTGTGGCCAGAATCCTCCTTACTGGATGAGGAAAAAGAAAAAATACTCAAACAGATCCCCCTACAAAAATTAGGGTCAATGATCGACATTGCTAAAGGGATCGAGTATTTGGTCAATGCAAGTTATGTCACCGGCCAAATCTTAACCATAGACGGAGGTCGAAGCATCGCTTCTAATGAAAAAGCATAAGCAGAGGTAAATAACATGAATATGAAACACACCATTATTAGTTGCCCTCACTGTGGCCACCCAGTGCATCTAGATCTTGATTTTTGTGAAGGAGACCAAGACTATTTTGAAGATTGCGCAAATTGCTTTAGTCCAATTCACCTCAATATGCATATAAATGACTTGTCTAAGAAATTAGAACTAGCCGTGAGTGCAGATGACGAGCAATTATATTAAAGCGACACACCAATCACACATTAAATACATTCTTTTATGGTTATCAGCCAGTATATTGGTAGCCTGCAATTCACAGCATCAATTAGCTAATAATATACAAAGCTATCAGCAGAGAATGGCCTCAGTACTTGAACAAACTGAAGCCAACTTCAATGACGTCCTTTTACCGCCATATCCTGCCTTAACAGAGCTGCGTCAACAGACCCAAAACACCTCTATAAAACTCACTGAGTTTTACGAATTAAAACATTGTCAGCTTTCCAGTGTCATAGCGGTGCGCAACACCACTCTGGGTAAAGTACAACTGCCTTCTACACGATTTATCTACGAGAAAACAGTTACTAAAGCTCTGGAAGCCTGCATTTTAGAAACACGAGATACAGAGTTAAAAGCAAAACTGAACATCTGGTTAAACCGCAAACAACAAAGTGTCAGACATGCTTGGACTGACATGCTGCAGACCAGCTCAGAAATAAAACAAGGAATGAGTGCCAATAATGGTTTTATTGAGGGAGATGAAAATGATGGTTTAAGTGACACCATCGCGGCTTTGACTTTTTTTGAACAAAGTATTGAAAGCACTGATCTCAGCTCAGCTGAATTAGAAAGCCATCTTAAAAAGTTCGCTCAACTTTCATTGTTGGCTAAATTGTGGCGCAGTCAAACCTTACTTGCCAACAATATTGAAAATACCACCAAGTGGCTCGAACAACAGGCAGTTGGAGAGATGTGCACCACGGAATCGTCACACAATAAACAAAAAATCTCCTACTTAAATAACGTGTTTCAGTTATTCTTTATAGAAAAAATTCAAGTAGTAGCAAGTCAGGTCAACTATTACCACTATCAGCTTAATCCTGTCCTTGACCGACTGATACAAAATCCACACCTATCCAAGTCATTCACTCACTATATTGCACTACAACACCATCAACACTTCGGCCACTATCAAATAGCAATGAAAAAACATATTGAATATTGGCAAACACTGTACCGTTCGTGTCATCTCAAACCAGGAAAATGAGTTAACGCAGACTTAAATCGCGTTCGTCATCCATTATTAACACGCGAAAATTAGTAAATCGTTTAATTGTCCAGCAACTAATCTAGTTTAGTGTAAAAAGAACTTGCAGAGACTAAAGTGCATCGTTATTATACGCGCCGCTTAGAGGGGAACAGACCGACAAGCAAATGCAAAATACAACCGTAGCTCAGTTGGTTAGAGCACTACCTTGACATGGTAGGGGTCGGTGGTTCGAGTCCACTCGGTTGTACCAATTCTAAAGGCTTTTAGCCGAAGTACACACTAACGATACCTTTAAAAACCTCTCATATGTCGCACAATTACATACACTGTTTGTCTTCGTATATTGATGTATTTAGATGTGAAAGCATCGATTCAGATTAAGCTAACACTTCATTTTCAGGCTCGATCAAGTCAACTAGCGTTTCGCTAATAGGAATAAAAGCTTTCACAATATGTTCCGCCTCATCATATTTTTCAAAAGCACCCAAAAGTGATGTTTCAAATTTTCTTTCCTAATTCTTCACATTCAAACCAAACATCTTCCAACAATAGG
>NZ_JANQVQ010000165.1 GCF_030730205.1 Paraglaciecola sp. | reverse complement strand
AAACAAATTGCTCTTTCTAAAATAATCTCTTAATCGCAAATTCTAACCATTTAATAGGCTAAGCACCTGCCCTCTTTGTTGATTCGCGCTACTCTGCATGGCAATTGACGCCTGACTAAGTATGTCATTACTTGCTCGTTCCGCAGAGGCTTGCGCATAATCGGTATCTTGAATTCGGCTGCGGGCCGCTGATACATCAATATCAGCTTGTGATAAGTTTCTGGCAGCACTTTCGAAGCGATTTTGCGTGGCCCCTAAATCAGTGCGTGCACTACCCACATAATCAATTGCGCTATCTGCTGCTACTAAAGCATCTTGCGCGCCCTGCGCTGTGCTCAAGTCTACATTTAGAATATCGCTCAAACCGGAGGCGACATCGTTAGTTTGCACGCCAATTTTTTGACCTGCATTGGCGCCCACTTGAAAATTAATACTTTCAGAACCGCTTAAAAGCGACTTGCCACCAAACTCTGTTTGTTTGATCGTTTGGGAAATATTTTGCTGCAGCTGAGATACTTCAGATTGTAGTGCTTTGCGATCACCGTCAGTCAATAAACCATTGCCTGCTTGCACAGACAATTCACGGATCCTATTAACGTCTTCATTAATTCCAGCCAAACCACCTTCAGCCACCTGAGCAAGTGAAATACCATCGTAGGCATTAGAAATGGACTGCCTATTACCTTCAACCTGACTGGTTAAGCGATCGATGATTTGCTGGGCTGCGGCGCCATCGGCCGCGCTATTGATACGCTTACCAGATGACAGTTTTTCAAGAATAGAATCTTGTTTCTGTTGAATTTGCTGTAAAAATGATGAATTTGAACCACTGTCTAATTTAATCATAAAAAGGCCCTCTCAACCTAGTCACTGATAATAGCAAAATATCGTTCAAAGCGTAAACAATATAAATGAATACCTAGCACCACAATTCGATACTTTTCATCTTAAAGATTGATAACATTCTTTTTTTAATGCGCTTTACAGTAACAGTTACTGACGCTTAGGCTTACTTTTTGCTAATCTATCAGCACGGTTGGTAGTCACTATATAATCATGCTAAAAAATATACGTTTACATTTAGAAAAAGATGAAGAAAAACAACAAGAACTAGAAGCATCCTTAGCTAAAAGCATTCTTGAGGCCCACCATAAAAATGTAAACAGTTTCGATAGAAACATTCCGTCTTTAAGTCACTACATTAAACAACCCAAACTGCAAAACTACTCCTTATTTTGTAATAAATTTGGTGAGATAAATATTGTGGATTACGGTGTAGGCAGAACGCTTTACGGTTTTCATCCACAGCAAGAAGTTCTTGAACAAGTTGGCGATTTTAATTCTCACGCCCCTCACTTTTACCTAAATACAGCAAATACTCAAACGCAGATCAAAGGTGAATTAGATCCCGAAAATTTCAAGTCAAGCGAGGGATATCAGTACTATATTGCACAGAAACCGGCTCCTGAAAACATTGAGTGTTTGGTTGTACTCGGTTGCGGTTTGGGTTTTCATATATTAGAGCTGATGCAACGTAAAACAATCAATTGCTTAGTGATTTACGAGCCTGAACTACAGTATTTTCAATGCTCGGTTTTAATCAATAAATGGAGTGATATTTTTGACTTAGCTAAGCAAAAGGGGACTAAAATATTTTTGCAGATTGAAAAGGATGGGCGAAATCTCGTTGATGATATAAACGAGCTCGTTGAGCATGAGAAAATTTCTCATTTCTTTGTTTATAAACACTACAACCACCCAGTGTTCAATAGTTTAGTAAAAGACTTAAGAACTAAAAGCTGGGATGAATTAACTGAAAATGGTCTGTCGTTTGATTTTACTGAAAACTACCTAAGTTACCTGCCGAGTTGGACAAGTAGCCTTGATGTAAAACGATATAAAAGCTGCTCAAAAAACGATGAACTATTTAAACGTAATCTGCAGGCCTTTCAACACTACTTTCCTGATATCCATAAAGAATACCAAGAGTATCAGCCAAAAGTTTGGTTACCTCTCCAAAATGAACAAGGCGAAATCAACGTTGTAAAAGCAGATTCGTTAACCGCATGGTACAGCAACACCCCTAAAAACGATTGCTTGATTAACTACGAAAATTACAATGAACAACCCCACAAAGATGGATTAGTTTTAGGTTACAAAGGCACTAAACTCGCACACTACATCCACTATCAATTTGTGAAAGAAACTGAAGAATTACTCGCTCAAGCAGAAGACGAAGTAGGCGCACTACCTGAAAACATTGCATCGATAATCATGTTTGGTTTAGGGGTGGGTTATCAACTTGAAAGCTTGTTGGCTAACCATACAGTTGAAAAATTATTTTTATGTGAACCTAACAGTGACTTTTTTTACGCCTCACTTTTTGCAATTGATTGGCAATCTATTTTCGAAACTGTTGAAAATTCAAACGCGCGAATTTATCTGAATGTAGGTGACGATGGTACCCATCTTTTTCGAGACTTATTGCGCCAGTTCCACTCAATTGGGCCCTACATTCTCAACAACACCTACTTTTATCAAAGTTATTACAACGCATCTTTAAACACAGCCATCGCACAGTTACGAGAGCAGTTACAAATTGTTATTTCGATGGGAGAGTATTTTGATCATGCCTATTACGGTATCGAACACACTAAAGAAGGCTTTAGAAGAAACATTCCAGTTTTAACCAAAAATCCGTCGAGCAAACTCAGTTACGACGACAAAGAAGTACCTGTTTTTATCGTCGGCAATGGTCCGTCTTTGGATCTGTCTATAGAGGCGATTAAAGAATGGCAAGAACAAGCGATTATCATTAGCTGTGGCACAGCCTTACAAGCTTTACATCGAAACGGAATTACCCCTGACTTCCATGCAGAAATAGAGCAAAACCGCAGTACCTATGATTGGGCTGTGCTGATCGGAGACTTAGAATACTTAAAGAAGATCACACTAATTTCATGTAATGGCATTCACCCCGATACCTGTGAACTATACAAAGATGTTTTAATTGCGTTTAAAGAAGGCGAATCATCGACTGTTTCAGCATTGAGCGTTTTAGGACAACAACACTTTGAAGTGTTGCAACA
>NZ_JANQVQ010000164.1 GCF_030730205.1 Paraglaciecola sp. | reverse complement strand
CGTTCGAGTCTTTCGAAACGTAAACCCTATT
This sequence comes from Paraglaciecola sp., assembly GCF_030730205.1. Lineage (GTDB taxonomy): Bacteria > Pseudomonadota > Gammaproteobacteria > Enterobacterales > Alteromonadaceae > Paraglaciecola. Next base: position 13,653 of record NZ_JANQVQ010000164.1, on the reverse strand, counting down.
TATTCGATTTTTTATTCATGCTTTTGACATCTACACTGGGTAAACATGTTCAGCTGAGTAAGCAAAATGAGTATTAAATATCAAATAAGCGCGGAGTGTGAAGTACAAAATGAGGCGAATAGTGCAATTGAGTTATTGATTTCGCCTAATGAAAAAGACTTGGGCGAATTTGTGGTCAGGCGTACTTTGCCTTCAGCTAAATGCAAGATGGTGGGACCGTGGATATTTTTCGACCATTTTGGTCCCACAACCTTTCCCGCTGGCTCAGGGGTAAACGTTAGGCCTCATCCACATATTAATTTGGCCACCGTGACCTACTTGTTCGAAGGAGAAATTCTGCACCGAGATTCTGTCGGTAGTTATGCCACTATCCAGCCTGGCGATATTAATTTGATGGTGGCGGGTAAAGGCATCGTGCATTCAGAACGAGAGCGCGAAGAAGTCAGTAACCGCGAACACAACTTACACGGTTTGCAATTATGGTTGGCCTTGCCTGAAAAAGACGAAGAAGTGGATCCCGCTTTTTATCACTATCCCGCTGATACGATTCCCCACACCTACGTCAACGGTGTGGCAATTAGGGTGTTAATGGGCGCAGCCTATGGTTTGATTTCGCCGGTATTAACCTATGCCGATACCTTGTATGTTGAGGTGTTTATGACAGCGGGACAAACTCTTGAGCTCCCCTTCGCGCAGGAGCGCGCTTTGTATTTGGTGCAGGGCAGCCTCACGGTTGCAGGTAACCTAATTGCCGAGCACTCAATGGTGATACTCACACCTGATTCTCTGGTCACGGTTGAGGCGAGTGCCGATACACGTATTGCGATTATTGGTGGTGAAAACGTTGGTAAACGCTACGTTGAATGGAACTTTATCTCTAGTCGTAAAGAACGCATCGAACAAGCCAAACGAGATTGGCGAGCAGGGAACTTTGCGAAGGTTAAAGGAGACGAACAAGAGTTCATTCCCTATTAAAGGATATACCATGACTATCAGTTTACAAAAAAGTGACTCGGGCCAGTATCGTCAAACCATTCATGTAAACCACCATACTTTATTCGCCGATGTCGCTGCCTCGTTGGGCGGTGATGACTCAGCGCCCGATCCTCATGATCTGTACGATGCCTCGTTAGCGGCGTGCAAAGCTATTACCATATTGATGTACGCCAAGCGTAAACAGATCCCTTTAGAGGGCGTAGATATTGAAATTAAGCGCGACACCAGCCAAGAATCAGCAGGTGTGTATGTATTAAACGTGCAATTAACCTTGCTTGGTGAGTTGAGTGACGAGATGCGCCAAAGCTTGGCCTTAGTTGGTGATAAATGTCCCATTCATAAACTCATGACCGCGGCGAAAACAGAAGTGCATTCTCAGGTGAATTGACCCCAAAAATGATAAGAAAAGATAGTATCAACCAAGGCACAGCTAAGGCGATAAACCGTGGTGTGTCGTTAATTATTCGACATCACGTAGCGCCAAAAAATCAAGAGGCGTATGAAAACTGGCTCAAACTAATCATTCCTGCGGCGGCTCAGTTTCCTGGCCATCAAAGCGTGCATGTACTGCGCCCAGCTCATGGCAATAATAAGTTTGAAATAGCGGTGCGCTTTGCCAACGAAGAACTTGCGCACAATTGGCTCAATTCTCAAGAGCGCAAACTCTTGTTAGCGCAAAGTCAAAGCTTGTTTCAAGAACAAGAAATGTTGGAGTTGTATAACGGTATTGATTTCTGGTTCACACAGTCGCAAGCACCTAACAAGGTGGCGACGCGTTGGAAACAATGGTTATTGACCACGGCAGTTATCTGGCCATTAACAATGCTTGTACCTGAGTTGTTACAAGCCCTTGATGGAATTTTTAGCTTGTCGGCTCACCCCATTTTACGCCAAGGTGTGGTGGTGGCCATCGTTGTCGGGCTTGTGGTGTACCTGATAATGCCTAAGTTAGTTAGTATGACGGCAAGTTGGTTATTTGCTAAATAAAGCTTGAATTTTAAGGATCTAGCCTCAGCTTATATTTAGCTGAGTGTATGAAAGCATGCGCCAATGTAGTTGCTGTCGCAGTCATTAAGTCAGGAGCGGTCAACGTTATTACTGTTTACCTGTGCTAGGGTAAATTGGGGCAATACCGCTTGATGAGCAAAAGACTGATTTACCGTCAAACTTAGGAGATAGAATGAAAGCGTCAGATTTATTTGTAAAAGCCCTTGAAGCAGAAGGGGTGGAATACATTTTTGGTATTCCCGGAGAAGAAAATCTCGATCTACTCGAATCGCTCCGTCAATCATCCATTAAATTAATCCTGACTCGTCATGAGCAAGGTGCGGGTTTTATGGCTGCAACCTATGGCCGCTTAACCGGGAATGTGGGCGTGTGTTTGTCGACCTTAGGACCAGGCGCCACTAACTTAGTTACACCTGCTGCCTATGCGCAATTGGGTGCCATGCCCATGTTGATGATTACCGGTCAAAAGCCCATCAAAACCAGTAAACAAGGGCGCTTTCAAGTCATTGATGTGGTGGATATGATGCGTCCTATCACGAAATATACCACCCAAGTGGTCAGTGGGGATCGTATTCCGTCGATTGTGCGCGAAGCCTTCCGTATTGCCCATAGTGAACGTCCTGGCGCGGTGCACATTGAACTACCTGAAGATATCGCTGCCGAAACCACCAGCGCCCAATTAATACCAGCCAGTTTGTACCGCCGTCCCATTGCCGAGTACAAAGCTATTGATCGTGCGGTGAAACTCATCGAGCAATCACAATCGCCCCTGTTACTCATCGGTGCTGGTGCAAATCGCAAATTGACCAGCAAAATGTTACGAGAGTTTGTCAATAAAACCGGTATCCCTTACGTAACAACCCAAATGGGTAAGGGCGTTTTAGACGAGTCTGACGATCTTTTTATGGGCAATACGTCACTGTCTGATGGCGACTTTGTGCATCGTGCGATTAATAAAGCCGACCTGATTATTAACGTAGGTCATGATGTGGTAGAAAAACCACCGTTTTTCATGCATCACGATGGCAAAAAAGTCATTCATATCAACTTTGATGGTGCGGCAATTGACCCGGTTTATTTTCCACAAGTCGAAGTCATAGGCGATATTGCCAACAGTATCTGGCAAATTAAAGAAGCCATTAAGGTGCAAACGGATTGGGAATTTTCTTTCTTTAAAAAAGTGAATGAGGCCTACATTGCCCATCGTGCTGAATTAGAAGATGACAGTCGTTTTCCTATTCTGCCTGAGCGATTTGTTAAGGGTATCCGTAAAGTGATGCCAAAAGATGGCATTGTTACCTTAGATAATGGCGTATACAAAATCTGGTTTGCCAGAAATTATCCCGCTGCGTTTCCGAATACCTTATTGCTTGATAATGCCTTAGCTACCATGGGGGCAGGGCTGCCTTCTGCGATTGCCGCTAAAATGGTCCATCCTGAAAAGTCTGTGATCAGTGTGTGTGGTGATGGCGGCTTTATGATGAACAGCCAAGAGTTAGAGACGGCAGTGCGTTTAGGTTTGCACATTGTGGTGATTATACTGCGAGACGATGCCTACGGCATGATCAAGTGGAAACAAGCGCATATGGAATTCGATAACTTTGGCTTAGATTATGGTAATCCTGATTTCGTTAAATACGCAGAGAGTTATGGCGCAAAAGGTTGGCGAGTTACTGCAACAGAAGCGCTCGAAGAGTTAGTGGGGTCGTGTTTGGCTTCGCCTGGCGTACATGTCATTGATGTGCCGGTTGATTACAGCCTCAATGATGAAACCTTGAATCGCACCATCCGTGAACGTAGCAAAGCTTTATAAGGAGTGAATATGCTAGCAAAATCGTATCCCTATTATTTGGCCAATAAGGCCGTCTATGCCAATGAAAAACTGGAAGTCACGGACAAATACAGCGGTGAAGTGGCGACGCGTGTCGCCATGGCTGATGCATCTGTGATTGACGCGGCCATTGCTGCGGCTGAAAAAGCGCAGCCTTTGCTAAATAAAATGCGTCCCTATGAGCGTCAAGCCATCCTCAATCATTGTGTAAAACGCTTTGAAGAACGTTTTGACGAGTTAGCCGATGCCCTGTGTATTGAAGCAGGTAAACCGATTAAAGATGCGAAAGGTGAAGTGACGCGACTGATTGATACCTTCCGCATTGCTGCTGAAGAATCGGTGCGCATGCACGGTGAAGTAATGAACCTTGAGATTACGCCTCGAGCAAAAGGCTATCAAGGCATGTACAAGCGAGTGCCAATTGGCCCGTGTTCGTTTATCTCACCCTTTAACTTTCCACTTAACTTAGCGGCGCATAAAATTGCCCCTGCTCTAGCAACCGGTTGTGCCTTTGTGTTAAAGCCGGCCAGTCGTACACCCTTAGGCGCGATTATCATTGGTGAAATTTTAGCTGAGACCGATTTACCTGCAGGGGCATTTTCGATTCTGCCCTGTACCCGTGACGGCGCGGATTTATTTACCACAGACGAACGCTTTAAATTATTAAGCTTTACTGGCTCACCTGATGTGGGCTGGGCGCTGAAAGCCAAAGCCGGTAAAAAGCCGGTAGTACTAGAGCTTGGTGGGAATGCCGCTTGTGTAGTAGACGAAGACGCCGACTTAGATGATGCCATCGAACGCATCATTTTTGGAGCGTATTACCAATCGGGGCAAAGTTGTATCAGCGTGCAGCGCATACTGGTACATGAAAAACTGTTTGCCGAGTTTAAACAACGTTATGTCGAAAAAGTGGCTAACTTGGTGCATGGCGATCCCAAAGATGAGAAGACCTTTATCGGCCCGATGATTTCTGATTCTGAAGCAGAGCGCCTTGAAAAGTGGATCAAACAAGCTAAAGAGGCGGGCGCTGATATATTGTGTGGCGGTGAGCGTGAAGGTGCCATGTTACAAGCCTGTGTGCTTGAAAACGTTCCCGTAGATGCCAGTATTAATGCTGAGGAAGCCTTTGGTCCAGTATCGATAATTGCGTCTTTTAGCGATTTTGACGACGCTTTAAAAGAAGTGAATAACAGTCAATTTGGCTTACAAGCGGGTATTTTTACCCGTGACATCTATAAAGCCCATAAAGCGTGGGATGAGCTAGATGTGGGCGGTGTAGTGATTGGCGATGTACCCAGTTGGCGGGTTGATAACATGCCTTATGGCGGCGTGAAAGAGTCCGGACTTGGCCGTGAAGGCATTAAATTTGCGATGGAAGACATGACCGAGTTACGTTTGATGGTGTTACGTACACCGCAAAAATAGGGAAGTCAGCGCTTCTCATATGAAAGGCCACTTGTTAGTGGCCTTTTTTGTGCGCAGCCATGTTACGTTTTGAAACAGCTTGGGCTTGCAACTTTACATAACTTGACACACCCGGGCCGGGTTCCGTGCTCTAATCTATCGTAATCATGTCATATTTTGTTACTTGCCATTCACTAAAAGGGAATTATGAAAACTCAAACGATCGTTAAAACAGCCTGCGTGGTTTTGTTGGCTGTCTTTTTGGTGTGGTGGTACTACCCTGAGCAAAACGCCGAACAAATCAAATATCATACTCAAGCCTTGAGCGTTGGTAAAATTGAAAGTACCGTCAATTCCTCAGGGTCAATTTCGCCGGTGGTGACCGTTGATGTCGGATCCGAATTGTCAGGATTGATCTCGCAGCTCAATGTGGATTTTAATGATGTCGTGACGAGTGGCCAGGTGATTGCTCGTATTGACGACAGGACCGTACAATCTAAATTACGCCAAAGTGAAGCTGATTTAGCCTCTGCAAGAGCGTCTTTGGTGCAATTACAAGCGGGACTGAGTAAAGCTCAAACCGAAGAGAAACTGGCTGAACGCGAGTATCAACGTACCCGTGAATTGCGGGCAAAAAATCTAGTCAGTACCTCAGAGTTAGACATCAGTGAAACCTCGTATCAATTGGCTAAGGTCAGTATTGAAACCGCTAATGCGGCTATTTTGGTGGGAGAGGCCCGAGTTCAGCAATCATTATCCAGCTTAGAACAGGCCAAACTTGATTTAGACCGAACGTATATTCGCTCACCAGTGGATGGAGTGATTATTGACCGTCAAGTGGATAAAGGCCAAGCAGTATCTGCCAGTTTATCTGCACCTACTCTTTTTTCTATCGCTCAAGATCTCGTTAACATGCAAATTGAAGCAGACGTTGATGAGGCAGATATCGGGCGTATTAAACAACATCAAGGTGTGAAGTTTACCGTTGATGCCTATCCAGAGCGTAAGTTTACCGGCGTGGTATCTCAAGTACGTAAAGCCGCCACCGTCACCAGCAACGTGGTCACTTACAAAGTCATTATTAGTGTAGAAAACAAAGATTTGTTGCTGCTGCCCGGTATGACAGCCAATGTCGATATTATCTTAGGTGAGCGTGACAACGTATTGCGCGTGAGTAATTCAGCACTGCGTTTTACCCCAGAAGGCCAATCCACTAATGGCGAACGCTCTGGGCCAGATATGTCGGCCAGAGTGAAGGACCTCGCTGAACAGTTAAGTTTAAGCGCCGAACAAAGCAAGTTGTTAGCAGATGCTATGGCGACCATGCAAAAATCCATGTTAGCTGCTCGTGAGTCCCGTTCAAACATGGGTGGTGGTCCGCCAGCTGGGCCGAACGACGCCATGAAAAAGATTCGGGCGCAAATGGACATTGAACTTCGTAGCTTTTTAAGTGCAGAACAAATGGAGCAATATCAAGCGTTAAACCAACAGCGCCGAAAACCACGCAGCGAAGGAAACAACAATGAACTTCAGCGCGCGGTGGTATGGGTGTTACGTGACGGTGAGCCGCAGCGGGTCAACGTTAGAGTGGGTATTGCTGATTTGGAATACAGTGAGCTGGTATCGGACGAGTTACAAGAAGGCGACCTTGTTATTGTGCGTGCGCAAAAGGTCAGTAGCTAATGTCAGCGGCCTTAATTAAGGTGAGTCAGGCTAAAAAGGTGTATCAAATGGGCGAAGAGCGAGTCTTTGCTTTAAAAGGCGTAGACTTAGAGATTCAGCAAGGAGAGTTTGTCGCCATTATGGGCTCGTCGGGTTCGGGTAAGTCTACTATGATGAACTTATTAGGCTGTTTGGATATTGCCAGCGAAGGCAGCATTGCACTCGATGGGATTGAGCTGGCTAATTTAACCAAGAATGAATTGGCTACTATTCGCAATCAACGCATTGGCTTTGTCTTTCAACAATTTAATTTACTACCACGCACGACCGCACTAGACAATGTTACGTTGCCGCTCTTGTACAGCCAAGTGCCTGAGTCTCACTGGTCTGCTCGTGCCAAACAATGTTTAGAAAAAGTCGGCTTGGGTAACCGTCTATACCATCATCCGTCGCAGTTATCAGGTGGACAGCAGCAACGTGTGGCGATTGCCAGAGCGCTAGTGAATGAGCCTGTGATGATTTTAGCCGATGAGCCAACCGGTGCTCTGGATACTCAAACCGGTCTTGAAGTCATGGCCTTATTTCAGCAATTAAATCAGCAAGGCAAGACCATCATATTAGTGACCCATGAACCTGATATCGCTGAATTTGCGAGCCGTAAGCTGACCTTTCGAGACGGTGCGCTTATTGCCGATGAGCGTAACCCTCAGCCTCGTTTAGCCAGTGATGGGCTTGGCCAATGAAGCTATTTATCTTATTAAAAACCGCCACCACTGCGCTTAGAGTGAATTTATTACGCAGCTTTTTGACCATGCTGGGTATCATTATCGGTGTGGCTGCGGTGATTATTATGGTGGCCATGGGAGCGGGCGCTCAGCAAAAGGTAGACGAGCAGATTAAGTCGTTAGGTGGCAATGTGTTTTTTGTCACGGGGTCGTTTCGGGCCAGTGGTGGTGCCCGTGCCTCATCAGTGGTTAAAATCAATGAAGACGATGCCAATCTTATTGAAAAACAAGTACCGGGGGTTGAGTCTGCAGCGCCTTATTTAAGCGCGAATGGGCAAGTAATTTACGGCAACCTAAATTGGTCAACTGAGATAAGTGGTATTGATAATCGTTATTTTGTGGTGCGCGATTGGCCCATCGCCACAGGGCGTGAGTTTAGCACGCAAGAAATAAACAGCGGTGCAAAAGTAGCCATTATTGGTGAGCGAATCAGACAAGAATTATTTGGTGTGAGTGAAGCGCTGGGGCAAACCATTCGTGTGAAAAACTTCAACGTGACGGTGGTTGGGGTCTTGGCCGCGAAAGGCCAAGACGCTCGCGGTGAGGATCAAGATGATGTGCTGTTTTTGCCCATTAAAACAGTGCGCAATAAAATCACCGGTATCGATTCAACAAATCCTAAATCTGTGCGTTTTATTCAAGTCAGTGCCTATGATGGTGAGGACATGGATTATATCGAGACAGAAATGACTCGTTTGCTGCGCCAACGTATGCGCATACCCGTTAATGGTGATGATATGTTTCGGATCCGCAATGTGTCAGAAATGATCGCTACGCGAGCCGAAACCATGCAGGTATTTAATACGCTATTAGCATGGGTCGCCTCAGTTAGTTTAGTCGTTGGCGGCATTGGCATCATGAATATCATGTTAGTGTCAGTGACCGAGCGCACGCGAGAAATTGGTTTACGCATGGCAGTAGGGGCAAAACCTGCAGATATTCTCACCCAGTTTTTAATCGAGTCAATTGTGCTCTGCGGTTTAGGTGGCGCTATCGGCGTTGTTATAGCCTATTTGTTTGTGTTTTTAGGTAACAATTATGGCATTGGCGCGGGTGGAGTGATTGATAGTGACGTGGTGCTGCTAAGCCTGGGTTTTTCTGCCTTTATTGGAGTATTTTTTGGCTATTATCCGGCATTAAAAGCCTCACGCTTAGAGCCGATAGATGCCTTACGGTACGAATAGCTTTTTATCAACTATCGTGGTGTAACAGCCATTTTTCAGCACCACGATAGTGACAGATAACACCTTGGAATAATTTAAGAAAGCCATCGTTGCGTTGGGTAAATTAATAAAGTAAGCGGGTTTGTAAAAAATCCTAAGCCACCTTAACTAGTTAAATATTTGTTACTTCGTTACAGTCTACCGTTAATTTTTGTACTTCCTTGTCATCATGATGCTTATTTGCTACCGGTGGCTAAGGCGATGTGACGCAACAAATGATACCAAAAGGCTAAAAATGAAAAAGTTAAGTGATGTAATGGGGTTGGTTTTACTCAGTAGCTGGTGTTTGATTCTTTTAAGTTGCAGCAAACAAGACAAACCACTTGAGACTGAAACGACAGTGGTAAGTCGTGAGCGGGTGTTGTTAGACACGAACTGGCGTTTTTATAAATACCTTGATGCCAGTCAAGCCGATCCCTTAATTTATGACGTTAGACCTCAAATAGAATCGGACGAAGATGGCAAACAAGCGGATGCCAAACCTACCGAAGCCGTTGATGTGGAATCGACTGCCTTTGTGTTAAAACCCTGGATTTTACCTAGCGCAAATCCGTTTATTGCTGAGTCTGGTCAGCAACACCAGCGTCCTGTGGGTGAACCCGCTATTGCTGACGGTTTTCCTTTTATTCAAGCTGACTTTGACGATGCTCAGTGGCAGAGTGTACAAGTGCCACATGATTGGGCGATTAATGGCCCTTTTTACAAGGGTGACAATGCACCGGTAGGTGGTGGCATGGGGCGGTTGCCCAGCCCAGGCGTAGCGTGGTATCGCAATAGTTTTGAATTAAGCGCAGCCGATGCCAGCAAATCCATCTTCTTAGATGTAGATGGCGCGATGTCTTATGCCATGGTGTGGCTTAATGGCCATTTAGTGGGTGGGTGGCCTTATGGCTATGCGTCTTGGCGCTTAGATTTAACACCGTACGTCAAGCGTTCCGGTAAAAATCAATTGGCGATTCGTTTAGACAATCCTCCTGCGTCTTCTCGCTGGTATCCTGGTGGTGGTTTATATCGCAATGTGTGGTTAACAAAAACTAATCCGGTGCATGTAGGTCAGTGGGGAACGCATGTACAAACAGCAAATGTGTCCCAAGAAAGCGCGCAGGTCAGTATTGCGATCGATATCGATAACGACTCGCAGCAGAGCATTGAAGTCAGTAGCCAAACTCAGTTTTACACTCTCGATTCAACAGACAATATCGCCAAGCAAGCCGTTGCGACTATTAATACGGATCCCGTTTTAATAGAAGCGGGTGGCTCAAGTACCGTTGAAGGCACGGTGAAGATCAACAATCCTAATTTATGGGGGCCTTTGCCCAATCAAGTGCCTAATCGGTATTTGGCGCTAACTCGAGTGCTGCAAAACGGTATCGTGGTAGATGAATATGAAACTCGTTTTGGCATTCGAGATTTGCGTTTTGATGGTAAAGACGGTTTGTTTGTTAACGGTGAGCATATTTATTTTCAAGGGGTTAATCAGCATCATGATTTAGGGGCGTTGGGCGCGGCGTTTAACGTTCGAGCCGCACAGCGTCAGTTAGCATTACTAAGAGAAATGGGCGTAAATGCCATTCGCTTGGCGCACAATCCACCCGCATCTGAGTTACTCGAATTAACTGACAAAATGGGTTTTGTGGTTATCGACGAAATATTTGATGTTTGGGCGCGTAAAAAGACACCTTTGGATTTTCATTTAATATTTCCTGACTGGGCTGAACCTGACTTAAGGGCTTTTATTCGCCGAGACCGTAATAGTCCTTCGGTGATCATGTGGAGTATTGGCAATGAAGTGGGTGAACAATATACCGCTGAAGACGGTGCCGAAATTGCGCAGCGTTTGCATGATATTGTGAAACAAGAAGATAGGTCGCGGCCCACTGCAACCTCCATGAACTACGCTAAACCACACATGCCTTTACCTGCGGTAATGGACACTATTAGTTTGAATTATCAAGGCGAAGGCATACGCAATGCACCTGAATATTTGCATTTGCAAGGTATCCGTACCGAGCCATTGTATCCAGCATTTCATCAAGCCTTTCCTGACAAAATGATCATGAGCAGCGAAAACGCCGCAGCGGTAAGCTCGCGGGGTGAGTATTTATTTCCGGTGACCAAAGGCATCAGTGCGCCTATCACAGACGGTGCTGGTGGGGATCCTGTTACGCAGCAAGTTAGTGCTTACGAACTTTATACTGCACAATTTGGCTCGTCAGCGGATAAGGTTTTGGCTTCATTGGCACAACATCCCTTCGTGTCAGGAGGTTTTGTCTGGAGTGGCTGGGATTATCTAGGAGAGCCGACTCCGTATTACGGTGCGCGCAGTTCTTACTTTGGGGTGATTGATTTAGCAGGCTTCAAAAAAGATCGGTTTTACCTGTATCAATCCATGTGGCGACCTGATTTTCCCATGGTGCATATTTTACCTCACTGGAATTGGCCAGAGCGGGTTGGTGAGGTCACACCGGTACACGTATTTACCTCAGGCGATGAGGTGGAGTTGTTCCTCAATGGTAAGTCCTTAGGACGTCAAGCCAAGGCTGAATTTGCCAGCCGTATCCGCTGGGATGATGTGGTATATGAGCCGGGTGAGCTAACAGCACAAGCCTACAAATTGGGGAAGCCTTGGGCACAGGCAAGTGTTAGCACCACAGGTGCTGCGAGTAAATTATTAGTAAAAGCCGATCGTCAAACTATCCAAGCAGATGGTGTAGATTTATCCTTTGTAACCATTAAAGTGCAAGATGAAAACGGCTTAACGGTGCCCCGAGCGAACAACCAGTTGAGTTTCTCACTTGAAGGTCCTGGTGAAATCGTTGCTACCGACAATGGTGATGCCACTAATTTAGTGTCGTTTGCCTCGCATCAACGAGCAGCCTTTAATGGCTTGGCTTTGGTTATTGTCAAAGGCAGAAAAGGCCAAGCGGGTAAACTGGTTTTAAGAGTTGAATCGGAAGGTTTACCCACTCAAACGGCCACTATTGTGACTGAAGCGAACTAATTAGTTGCAAAAAAAAGACGCTTGTTGTCGTTTTGCTACGGCAATAAGCTCTTTAAAAACATAACGTTAACTTGTAATTGTCAAGTTTATGAGAAAAAACGAACTTTAAAAGGAATAAAATACAGTTGCCAAGCGTTATCTAGGTGTCATTCACATAAACCTAGAGGAAACTACAATGACTAAGTTCAATAAAATTTCATCACTGCTTGGCCTATTAAGCTTGACCACCAGTTTGGGGCTTAGCGCCGCAACGTTTGAGCAAAGTGTTGCGGTCAACACCTCGCTAAATACTCAGCAGCAAGTTAGTTCGTCTGCGGCTAATACAGAGCAAAATCACTTGCAAAGTGATACCGACCTCAACGCTAATAATGGCACTGCAACTGACATCAATGCGCAGAGCGACGGTGGCGATGTGTCAGCACAAGGTGACTCTTCTGGCCAGGTGACGAATGACACCGCGGTGGATGCGCCAAATGATGACACGGCTTCAGAAAATGCCTCAGATTCAGCTGAATCTGTCGAAACGCTGCTGACGAAGAGTGGCGACATCGCACAAAATGCAACCATTTCTTTGGGTGAGCTAAGTGCTGGAACATCAACGGTAGTAACGCAAATTACTCAAGTTGGTAATACTGCCGCCCTGCCTAATTTGGTCACCTTAGACAATCCTGTCTCTGCCATTATGGAAACTTCGCCAAGCAATACGGTTGGTTTGGACACTATCGCCTCGTCTGAATCAACAGCGATGTTAAGTAGTGCCGCACATTCGATTAATCTTGCGCAAGCTACTCAGCACACTACAGCAGTGAGCGGGATGGCAAGTGAGGCCGCTACAACAGCAAGCCAATCTATTAATCAGTCGATAGTTGGTGCGATAGACAACAGTTTGAGTGGCGCCTCAGAGCAGGTTATTCAACAACAGGTTACTGGGCAAGTCAGTCAGGTAGTATCGCAACAAATTGCCAGTGCCGTGCAGTTACAAACCGCCAGTGAAGTCAGCAATAGCCTAACGAATAGCTTAAATCTAGGCCTTTAATCCCCCCTTGTAATTCAAAGCGCCAGTGGCTAACACTGGCGCGTTTTTGTAGGACTACTCGTCATGAAAACATCTCATTTCTTACCCGTATTATTGTCTTTGTCGGCATCGGCGTACAGTGTAGCGCAAGCCCCTGATAAACGTTTCGAGGCGCAAGCTAGTCTAGGCATACTGAATAACTCGACCTTGATTGTGGCTGAACTTGACCAAGTCTCAAACGAGCAGGATATGGCATTTACCTTTCATGCTAAATTAGCAGGCCAATGGCAAGCAAGACCCGCCCTAAAACTTCAAGGGGCTTACCTGTTTGCGCGCAAAGATTATCAACAGTTTGATGGCTATGATTTGGATTTACATCAGGTTTACGTGGATGGCCAATACGATTTTGCAGCCCTGAGTGTTGGTATACGCCATGATTTTGCTTATGCAATTTTACAAGATCAGGCTTTTCTGCGCCTCAACCAAAGCAGTTTATATGCAGCAAAATATATTACACCGACGACTTATTTACGTTCTGCATTTAATTATAAAACGAAACATTTCGACTCCATGAATGCGCGTGACGCCACTAATCAAGGAGTAGGACTAAACCTGTTTCAATTTTTTAATCAAGGTAGCACGATGTTGTCTCTCGGATTAAATGTTGAAAAAGAACAGGCCGTAGATACGCAATTTGATTTTAACGCAAATAGTCTTAGTGCTGGCAT
>NZ_JANQVQ010000163.1 GCF_030730205.1 Paraglaciecola sp. | reverse complement strand
ATTCCCATTGATTATTTGATAAAACTGGCGTTACGCAAAGGAACAGCGTTATAATATTGGCAATTAGTTTTAAAAACCGTGTGTCAGAAACGTTTACATACGGCAAATAGTTAGAATATTTTATTTATTAAAATCAAAGGCTTACTTGTTGGCGTTATTCTTGCTTTGCTAAGTAATTATTACGCGGCATTCAGCGATTATTCAAAGGTTTATGGAAAATATGAAAATTGACGATAATCAAAAGGCACCTGTGCAAAAAAGTTCTTTGGCTCGACGCAAATTTTTGGTGAAAGGGTCGGTTGCCGCTTTGGCTTCTACGTTGCCTTTAAAAGCCTCTTGGGCAACAGGGAATGGGTGTTCTGTTTCAGGTAATTTGTCAGGAAACCAGTCGACCATTTGTAACACAACTGTGACGGGGAGAAGCCCTGAACAATGGAAGGCCTTAAAAAATATCAGCCCAACTAAAGAGCAATTGCAAAGTAAGTGGAGCGAAATCTTTCTTCAATCAACAGTGGAGAGTTATAGAACAAGCAGTGGCTCATTGATTGTTGATCCAACCTTAAAAAATATTTTAGTAAAGGCCCCGAACTCGATTGATGCACATCTTGTTGCTGGTTATTTGAATGCTTTATATGGGTTTTATCCTTTGAATTCTGATACTAATGCAATTCTATATGCTCAAGATTTAGAACGTGAAGCAAGTTTAAACCAGATGGCTTTGATTAATGCCTTAGAAAATACTTACGTTGGGTTTTAAAGTTAATCGAACAATTATTTATGTTTAATTTAGCGGCTGATGTCGTTTTGTATCAGCCTAGTGATAGTTCCGGTTTACTGATTTACGTGCCTTTTACGGGGCAAACAGTTAGGTTAGATTTTATATTTGCTGATTTTATCACATCTGGTTCCCATACAAATTTATCGTTTAGTTCATTTTGTCTTTACTACCCCGATACTCCAAATCATAAGTTAGAACAAGTTTGGACTGTATTAATTAACGAATTTATTTTAGTGCAGGGTGGTAAGGGTTGAAGGTTGCAGACTTGGAGTGGGGAGAAGCCAAACAGATACTTGATAGTAGTGGTCTTGTCGTTGATCTGGGTGTAGCTGCTTTTCGCGTTCAATCTTCAATTGTTAATGTTCAAGAAACATTCCTAAAGTTGTACTCATCTTATGAGTTGCTTGATGACTCAAGAGGGGCTGATTTTCAAGTAGCTGTAAAACGTCCACTGTCTGTGAGACGTTGGCTTAAACCTCAAGTTTCATTTTTTCAGGACAACATTACTCCTTTTCTCCCATTGCCCTTTTCTCAATCTTATCCACTGTTAGAGTGGGGTATGAATTGGTGCATGGCCTCATATATGCACGAGCATTTATTGATTCATGGTGCAGTGCTCGAGCGTAATGGCGAGGCTTTCATTTTCCCTGCTCCTCCAGGGTCGGGAAAAAGTACACTATGCGCCTTTTTAGCATTCAGTGGTTGGCGAATTTTGTCTGACGAGATGACCGTTTTAAATCTTAGTACTGGTGAAGTTCATCCATTCGTAAGGCCAATTTGTTTAAAAAATAACTCTATTAATTTATTCCGTTCCTGGTTTCCTGAAGCGTTTATATCACCAATTGCAAAAGATACTGCTAAAGGTGATGTGGCTCATATAAGACCCCCTGTTGACAGCATTAATCGAATCAGAGAATCAGTTAAAGTTCGTGCAGTGATACTACCTAAATATTCTCCTGATATTCCCTTAGACATTTACAGCCTTTCAAAGTGTGATGCATTGCAATCGCTATCTGGCAATGCATTCAACGAAGGTGTTTTAGGCTTGGAAGGATTTAAGGCATTAGTAAGACTTGTTGAAAGCGTCGATACTGTAGAAATACATTATAACGATTTACAAGAGGTGAGCGCGTTTCTTCTAGAGGGTATCTTTACCCCATGATCTCTCATTATACATCTTGTTTGATTTCGTTACTTAAGGGGCATATCCCCAAAGGGCTAAATGAACGAGATTGGGAATGTTTAATCCGAATTGCTAGACGCGCATCAATTTTGCCCAGATTAGCCTCTCAAATTGTTGGACAGAACTATCCATGTTTCGTTGAGAAGCACCTAAACAGTGCTATTAAGCAGGCTTGTTTACAAAAACAGCAGGTACGTTATGAGGCAATTCAATTAGTTAAGCTTTTAGAAACGGTTAGCGATTCACATCTTCTATTTTTAAAAGGTGCGGCTTATTGTTTAGGCGATTACCAGGTAGGTATTGGTCGAATTTTCTCTGATATCGACTTGCTTGTTGCTAAAAATGATCTTTCAAAAATTGAAACAAAATTATTGGTATATGGTTGGTTTCCTGAAAGTAGTGACGAATATGACCAGAAGTATTACAGAGAATGGGCTCATGAAATTCCTCCCATCAGGCATGCGCAGAGAGGGACCTTACTGGATGTTCATCATAATCTGGTACCTATTATTAGTGGTAGAGCACCTAATATCGCTTTATTCACAGAGGATTTAATTTATTTAGAAAACGGTATCAAAGTGTTATCAGTTCATGCTATGACCTTACATAGCGCTATACATTTGTTTTTTCAAGAAGAATATCATCATGCATTTCGAGATATTTGTGACTTGCACTGCATGTTCTCAGAATTCGGTAAAACACCAACATTTTGGGAAGATATACAAACCCTTGCCCTTAAAAGTGGTTTCTCTCTCGAACTGGCTTTAGCTTGCAGGTATAGCGAAGCTATTTTTAATACTCCTATTCCCGCCGACGTGTTACGAAATTCAAAAGAGTACCTACCTAATAAGCCATTTTTATTAATATATGATTGGTTATATCTTAAAGTACTTCAACCTCATCATCCTTTGGCTCAAGTAAGATTTCTGGGTTTAGCCAATTTCCTTGCCTTGTTGAGAGGACACTTTATTAAAATGCCTCTCCATATTTTGCTATTACATAGTTTTACTAAGATTTATCGCAATATTACTACTTTTCTTTTTGGAGAGGGTTTAACGAAGAAATCTTAAGTTGAAAATTTTTATTCTTCATCTCTCTTCGCTTGGCATGCAGCACCGGCTCTGTGTAACCATTAGGCTGTT
>NZ_JANQVQ010000162.1 GCF_030730205.1 Paraglaciecola sp. | reverse complement strand
AGGGGCTACATTGCGAAAAGATGATTGATAGTAATTGTTAATGACAACTTTCTAATCTCTTTAAACTATCAAACATTTCAAAAATTACATTTAAATAAAGACTTTAAACTCATTCTTGTATTTGAAAGTCCAAACGTTATTGTTCAATTGATGAGGTCAGTAAAATAAAAATACCCCCTGTCATCACGTCTTGCTCCCGAACATGTGCGACAAAATGTCGCAGCCAAAAAACCTGAAAATCATTTTGTAATATTATAACATTTAGTAAATGCTAATATTTTGGACTCGACATGATACGTTTGACCGAACTCTGCTCAGTGTTACTTCTGGTACAAGGATGTACCCTTTTTAATGTTGCTTATGCCAACACTCGCTTAGATAGCGAAGACACATTTAATCAAAACTCTGAGCGCGACATAGAGCGAATAAACATCACCGCATCCCCCTTTAAAACGCGGGTTAATGATTCAGCGTCTGCAATTGAGGTATTAGCGGGTGATGAAAAGGCGCGCTACCAGTCACTGTCTTTAGGAGCAAGCTTAGAAAAAATGGCAGGTATCAGTAACGTTGCAACCGGTGGTCAATCAGGCAAACCGGTTTTAAGAGGACTTAGCGGTGATCGGATCCGAATTCTTTTAGATGGGGTACCGCAAGATCATCAACAATATGGTGTCAGACATCCACCTAATCTTGATCCGGTTTTAGCTGATAGGGTTGAGGTCGTTAAAGGTCCAATGAGTGTCTTATACGGTGCCGAGGCGATGGGAGGCGTTGTCAATGTCATCAGCAGACCTTTATTGCTTGATTCAGGCTCGGCCGGGATAAACCGAGCAACGCTCTTTTCGCAATACCAGACGAACAACAACCAGCGTGCTGTCTATTTTGATGGCGATGTGAGCTACAACAACTGGGGCGGCTATGTAGGATTAGGGCAAACCGAAGCGGACAACTTCTCGACACCTAAGGTATTAACTTTCCCTGCGAACACTAGCGGCACGGCTCCACTTTTTTCCGGAGAGATCCCTTTTACTGATTTTAAAGCGAAGGATTTAGCATCTGCTATTGGTTTTGCTAATGACACATTTGAAAGCACGTTACGCTATACATTTTGGTCTAATGACCAGAATTATCTACAACAAAATGGTCAACCCACCGGCCAATTTCTGAAAAATCACAACGTGTTATTTGATAGCGCTTATCAATTTAACGATATGTTATTAATAAAATCACGCTTAAGCTGGCAGCAAAACCTGCGGGATGCTGGAACCGGTATTGCCTATCAGGCACTCAATGGTGATAACGTTGACTTGAGCCTTGAGCTTAACCGTTATCAAGGTCGCTTTTCAGTGCAGCACGAAGCAATAGGTGGTTGGCTAGGTGAACTGGGTGTCGATGTAGTAAATAAGCAGCAATATACCCATGTGGGCACACTCATTCCGGATGCTAACAACAAAAGTTATTCCGTTTTTGCCTTTGAACGCCAATCAGCAGGACGGTGGGTAACGGAAATTGGTTTACGCTTCGACCATATCAAGCAGCAGGCAGATTTATCAACGCTAGAAAGCGACTCGCGTCAGTGGAATGCTTTAAGTGGCTCTTTAGGACTCACCTGGCAATTTGCAGATAGTTGGTTAGCGACCACACATCTGGCCCGAGGGTTCCGTGCGCCTTCTGTGTTTGATCTTTATGCTAAGGGCGTTCATGGCGGCGTGGCAGCCTATCAGCAGGGTAACCCCTTGCTTGAGGAGGAATATTCTTTCAACAAAGATATCGGTATTCGTTATTTTACGCAGCGCGTTAATGTTTCATTTATTGTCTTTCATAACGCCATTGATGACTATATCTACCAAGCCAGAACCTCAGAGCTCCATGCACCATCCGGTTTACCTATTCATCGTCTCGAACAAGGTGATGCAAGACTCTGGGGCAGTGAAATAGAAGCAGAATGGCAGTTTACTGATAGCATCAAACTTCAGGCAAACTATACCAAAATCAACAGTAAACTTAGCGATATTGGTACGGAGCTGCCGTTACTTCCTGCAAACAAATTTCATGCAGAGCTGCTGTGGCAGCCAGAGACTTTTCTGATTTTTCAGGCTGCAGAGCTATATCTCAATACGCAATATTACGCAAAAAAACAAAGTGCCGGTGTTTACGAACCTTTTTCACAATACGATAGGTTACCTTTTGGCACTGCATCTACTGAAGCCTATGCACTTTGGAATGTCGGGCTAAAGGGCGAGCTAAATTTACGTTCGTCTCCGCTAATATTGCGACTCTCGGTAACCAATCTTTTTGATAAAGGCCATAGTAACTTTTTAGATACTTATAAAGGCTATGCACTCGGCCAGGGCAGGAGTATTAACCTTAACTTAACACTACCAATTAAAGGTTGAAGAGTATGATGAATGACTTTGCCTTACAATTTGGTAGTGCGTTTCTGATTGGCTTACTGGGTAGCGCGCACTGTATTGGCATGTGCGGCGGGTTGAGCTCTGCGCTATCGATGGGCCTTAATGCCAAAAGTCCTTCAGAAAAAGTCTGGTTTCTTAATCTGTTAAATCTAGGCCGAATTTTCTCATATGTCCTGGCTGGATTCGTCGTGGGGATAGTAGGTTACTTTGCGCAAGATCTTGGCGCTGGAAAGCTCCTTCGCTTCCTCGCAGGTATTATCATGATTTTTATGGGATTGTATATTGCCGGATTATCAAAAATGCTGGTTCATTTAGAAAGGCTGGGCGCTAGAGCATTTTCGTTTATAAAGCCGCTGTCAAAAGCGTTCTATCCAATCAATAGCAGCCCAAAAGCCTTTATGGTGGGTTTTTTTTGGGGTTGGTTACCCTGCGGCTTAGTTTATAGCACCTTGGTTTGGTCGGCAGCACAAGGCTCTCTCATTAGCTCACCACTTTTGATGCTGGCATTTGGCATTGGCACTATGCCAGCACTACTTTTTACTGGCACCATAAGTATCAAATTTCAGAATGCAATAAGAAACTCGAATATCCGATTGCTAAGTGGCCTAGCTGTAATTGTTATGGGGATTTGGACCATTCCAGGCCCACATAAAAGCTGGCTCATGTAGCTAAACTTATGCAAGTTGTCATTT
>NZ_JANQVQ010000161.1:12223-13789 GCF_030730205.1 Paraglaciecola sp. | reverse complement strand
GTGACATGTCCTATCATACTTACGAGTTTTCAGACCATTTTGTGATTGCGCCTGCCATAAAATTCTTTCATCGCAGTAATGACTTTTCCAGTAATGCTTTGCAAGAACAGGGGCAATTGGTAGAGCCTGGATTTGAATATGTTTCAGACAAGAATCCTGAGTTTTTATCAATTGAACAAATGCGGCAATATAATTTGGAAGCAATGCAGTGATTCCTTATGGTAGACAAGAGATTAATCAGGCTGATATTGATGCTGTGGTTGATGTACTAAAGTCAGATTACCTGACGCAAGGGCCCAAAGTCCCCGCTTTTGAGCAAGCTATCGCTTCACTTTGTTCAGTTCGCTTTGGTGTCGCAGTTAATAGCGCGACGTCTGCGCTACATATTGCCTGCCTTGCTCTAGATGTTGGCCCAAATGATAGAGTATGGACCTCACCTATCACTTTTGTTGCTTCGGCAAACTGCGCACTTTATTGCGGAGCCGAGGTCGATTTTGTCGATGTCGACCCTCGAAGCGGTAATATGTGTCCAAAAGCCTTAGCGATTAAGTTAGAACAGGCTGCTAAAACAGCAACCTTACCTAAAGTCGTAATCCCCGTTCATCTTTGCGGACATAGTTGTGATATGGCTGCCATCGCTACGCTTGCAAAACACTATGGATTTAGCATCATTGAAGATGCTTCCCATGGCATCGGTGGAAGCTATAATGGCTATCCAATCGGTAGTTGTAAATATTCAGATATCACCGTCTTTAGTTTTCACCCAGTAAAAATCATCACCAGTGCTGAGGGTGGAATAGCCATGACCAATTGCGATAACTTAGCAGAGAGAATGGCGCTTTATCGTAGTCATGGCATAACCAAAGATACCCATAAAATGAAAAGGCCTGATGAAGGAGACTGGTACTACGAACAACTTGAATTAGGTTTCAACTATCGAATGACCGAGTTACAGGCGGCGTTGGGGTTATCGCAGTTAGAACGGCTGAGTTTTTTTGTTGAATCACGAAATGAATTAGCCTGTGCCTACGCCAAGCAGCTCGATAGTCACAACTTAAAATTAGTTTTACCCTTACCAATAAGCTTAAGTGCATGGCATCTCATGATAATTAGACTGCCAACACCCCAATTTAGAAGAAAAATATTTGACCAGATGCGAAATGCTGGCATTCAAGTTCATGTTCATTATTTCCCGGTACATCTTCAACCTTATTATTTACAGAAAGGTTTCGCTGTCGGTAATTTTCCGCAAGCTGAGCGATTTTATGAGCAAATTCTAACCCTTCCTTTGTATCCAGGGCTAGTCAGTAACGATGTGCAACGCATATCGACGCTATTGAAGGATTTTATTGCATCTTAAAAAGGAACTATGAAAGTTGTAATACTTGCAGGGGGACTCGGTATTCGCTTAAGCGAAGAAACAGCACTTCGCTCTAAAACCATTATGGATTAGTTAACAAAATTTGTATTAACCCAAAAATTGTATTTACTCCTTCTCCTATTAATTAGTAGCGAGATAAGCTATTTCGTCTCTAAACAAATAGACAAATAGACAAATAGACAAAT
>NZ_JANQVQ010000161.1:0-12123 GCF_030730205.1 Paraglaciecola sp. | reverse complement strand
ACAAATAGACAAATAGACAAATAGACAAATTTTAAAACAATGTCATATTTCTGAATTCCTTAGCGACTTCAATTTTTCGCAAGTAGCTCACTTACGATTTTTAACAATTCTGACATCCCATTTACATCGATAAAAACTGTACTAACTTTATCTATTAATTGACAACGCAGCTCATCGTTGACTTGTAAACGCTCAAGATGTAACACGGCTTCCGACAAACGGGTCGTCACGATGCAGTATTCATAAGCAGAGAGCGCTTGCAATTCTGCTGGTTCACAAAGGTGTTTTACCGGTAATAAAATCGTCGCGGCCTGAGCAGCAATAGATTCAAACAGTGATAAACCGTAACAACTTAGAATAATTGACGATTCAGCAAGCAGTTGCGGCAGATTGTTTGGATTGTGGTTAACTTGTATAGAGGAATGGTGATCTATCATGGGTGCTGCGGCTAAAGGCCCTCTGATCCAAATATATTGCCAATTGGGGTTAATCGCTTGCTCTAAAAGGTGAGGTAACGTTTGCCCATAGCCAAGAGCATCACTGCCGCCAGTTAAAATCAACACCTGTTGTTGTTTTTTGCGAGGAACGATTGGATTAAAAAGGTAATTTTGCCAACCAAAACTGACTTTAGAGCTTTGAATACTACTGTAAAAACCGGGAATAAAAAGCTTGTCTATATTATCTAAAAGAGCAGCTAATTTATCTAAAGCTAATAATTTTTTTCCCTGAGCTTGGGCATTAATACAATTTTTTTCCAATACATTCATATCAATAAAGCTGGGATTAAAATCTAATATAAACAATGGATTTTCATCTTGCTGCATTTTAGTCAGCAGATGAGTATCGTCTTCAAACCAAAACGCTGTAGATTGTAACCAAGGTAGGGAGCATGGAATGCCTTTGATATTAATCTGTGTTCCCAGCCCCAGCCGTTCTTGCAAGGCATCAGCGATAAGTGCGCAACGTTTTAAATGTCCGGTGCCGATATCTTTGCTAAAATGGCAATAAAGACTTACCTTCGCATAATGTTTATCCGCTGCTTTTTGTTGGACATGGGTATTGAATGCAGCCAATTGAGGATCCTCAACAAGCTGCTGTTGAACCCATTTCAAACTGACTATTGATTCAGCCGAATGATTTTCATACCAACGGCGATAAACTTCTACCATAAAACGATAGTCGGCTTGAGTATCTACTGAGATTCGGTGCTTGATCTTTGAATAATCGGCACTATCAGAAATACAGAGATAGTTTAGAACAGGAGTAATTCTATCTGCGTAGCCAACGTGCTCCCTCGACATAGCACATAAGCTTACAGACATCAGTTTTTCCCACCCTTTGCGGCTGTAAAATGCCATTCCTTCATGAATGGAATGCACACCATCATGCAGTTTAATACTGTCTTTGTCGGAATTCTTAAGCTTGTTCAGAGCATGATCGATAAATTCAGGATCAATGAGTGGACAATCACCACAAATATAAACAATAAAGTCAGGTGCTTGTCTTTGGATAATATTATCGAGTCTTGCCATGAGATCGTTAACGTCGCCCTCGAAAGGATGACAAGAAATTTGCTGTTTTAAAGCCCACGCAACTAGAGACTGATTAAAATCATCTGAGGTAGTCGCCAGTTCAACACTCGAGATCTCTTGGCACAATGTTAACCGACGCCATAATTGTTCGATAAGCGGTTTACCTGCGAGATCAAGCAAGTGTTTTCCCGCGAGACGACTCGAGTTAAGACGCGCACCAACAATAGCAAGAGTTTTAGACATATCAAGGTCTCATTGTTGGCGTGATGCTGAGGGTCAAGTTAAGCAAATTTCCACCAGACTTTAGAGTCTCATCCGCTTCAGCAAGAGAAAACCACAGGCGGTTCAAATATTGGTTGTTAATTTTTTTACTGGAAAGCATGGGTAATGCCGCGCAGTCTTCAGGGTTCCACTCAACGATTATGCCAGTCGACTGACTTCCGAAACTAATTTTACCATTGGTGGCGCCTAAAGCGCTATTAGATGAAACAATCGAAGAGACCGCTTCGCCCTGATCCATATCAGCGGTAATTTGGAAAAACTCGTCTTGGTCGCTGCCTAAACAAGTTTGATACCAAGCGCGGTCTGCACAATCTAAAAGTGTAATAAAACCTAGACGCACGGACGCTTCCGGACGCTGTAAATTTTGAAATTGAATCCCGGTGTACAGCTTTTCGCCATCAAGTCTATACCATTTTATGATTTCGCCAATTTTCAGGAATTGTGAGCAATAAATAACGAGACAGCCGTCTTGTTCTGCAAGTTGATAAACAACACGATTTAGATCTGCTATTCTGTCTCTCTCTCGAAAACGCTCTAGTAATAAATGATTTGTATAAAAGTCAGCGCCATAGCTGATATGATCAAAATGACCATGGGATAGAGTGCCCACAACTGGTTTAAAAGAATGGCTGGCAAACGCAAGGCTATCTATCGCTAATCCTCGGTTACCATTCAGTGACAGCTGGATTTTGGATGTTTGAATTTGCAGTCTACGTCGGGCTTCATCGTATAGGATATTAATACTGTCTAAAGGTTTAAAAGGAGCGAACCGCAGCGGCTGCGGGACTTTGGCTTCTAATTTGAGTTTATCATAGCGAGACTGCGTAAGATGTGTTCTCAGGTCGCTTGCCCAGAGCCGACATAAATTTCGCCAATCAGAGTCGCTAGCCAAAGAGTTTGATTTCAACATTCTAAAATGTTTATAACATTCGGTATTCAACAGCAAATCGTTGCGGCCACTTAGGCCCCAACGGCAGATATTATATTTTGTTTGCTTTTTAACACTAACTGGATGTTGAGCATTCGTTAATCTTAACGTTGGGTTATCTTTAAAGTTAAGCAGTAATTCAGATGGTGTACTCCAACTGTATTCTGTCATATGGTTAATGCGATTAAACAACTGTTTTATTCTTATCCACTCATTGCTGACTTGTCCTGCCTCAGTCTGATAACGACCGGGACGGAAGTCAAAGACTTCAGCATCACTGCCATAAACAGGGAAAGCAACGGTGCCGGGTTTTAGCACTTTGAGTAAATAGTTAAGGTAGTCTTCTTCAGTCAATTCACCATGCACATAACGTTGAAATTTTTGAAATGCAATCGCATGATTCCAAATAACTTTAATACTTCTGCCACTCGCACTGATTAAACGTTGCGGCTGTTCAAAGTACTCTGGTTTCCAATCGGGGTTATGTGAAAACGGGTTATCCCATTCGACGACAACCGCTTCAAAACCCGCGTCAATATAGATATCTAATAGTCCGGCTGAGACAGCTTGCTCATTAACATAAGCGATAGATGGAGTAATACCAACTCGCTCCTTATAAGATTGTTGGCCGAGCCGAAGATTGGCATGGTTGACTGCTGCAGGAACAAGTGGGCCGATAATCTGGCTATCACCACTAGCGATCAATTCACATTTTCCTAACGACAATAGTCTTCTAAATTCAACAACCCATTCCGGTGCGATAACATTGATAGCCTCCAAAGTATAAGCTGTAAGCTCTATACCGATCGGAATACCCTCTTTAGCAATCTGCAAAAGAGGCCAATAACATTTTCTAATTACCTCAGCATGATGTTCCTGTTCGATCGAGGAAAATGCTAAGTTAAGATGAAAAACTGTATAGATTGCAACGGTCTGAACTTGAAGCATTTTATGTTTCACCATGTTATATTTTGGTAAGGCCAGAGTTTTAATTTTGTGTTCTAAAAGAAATCTATTAACAAGATCGAAATTTTAAGACCAGCTGCTAAAATCTTAGCAGTAAAGATTAGATTGTAATAGTTTTGATTTTTTTGGCTTGATCTTTGCTTATTAAATTACGCCAATTTTCTGACAATATTCATGCAAGGAACAGTAATGCATAAAGAGACATCTTCGCAACATTCCGGTACTATTATTGATGAAAGCAATGGTTTTCAGGTTATTGATTGTCAAAATTGTGGATTCAAACATGTCTATCCTCTGCCAACTTTGGATGAACTTGAGAAAATTTATAGGCACGATTATTACACTTCAGATAAGCCGCTATTTCTTCAGGAAACTGAAGAAGATAAATATTGGTGGCGCAACGTTTACTCAGACCGCTTTGATACCTTAGAAGAGTTCTTACCTGCTTCGGCCAGACGTATATTGGACGTGGGTTCAGGTCCTGGATATTTTGTCAGTTACGGAATGAGTAGAGGTTGGCAGGCTATTGGCATTGAACCATCTTCCAGAGCATGTGAGCACGCACGCAGTTTAGGTGCTGAGATTGTAGAAAATTTTTTCAATCAAGATACTGCTGCTTCTCTCGGTAAATTTGATGCAATTTATGCCAACGCTGTTCTAGAACATATTCCTAACCCAAGAGATATGATATCTCTCATGCGGGAGTCTCTGTTACCAAAAGGGATATTATGTGTTGTTGTTCCAAATGACTACAACCCTTTTCAAGAAACTTTAAGGAAGTATGAAGGTTATCGACCGTGGTGGGTCGCTCCTCCACATCATCTTAATTACTTTAACTTTGAGACTCTAAGCAAACTATTAACCTCTGAAGGGTTCGAAGTGATATTGAAGGAAACGACATTTCCAATTGATATGTTTTTGCTTATGGGAGAAAACTATGTTGATTCTTCTGAGCTCGGTCGCGCTTGTCACAAAAAGCGAATGCGGTTTGACATCCAATTATCTCAATCTAATCAAAATCACGTTAAACGTAATTTTTATCAGGCGCTTGCATCCGTTGGTTTGGGGCGAGAAGTAGTTCTTTTTGCCAGAAAGGTTTAGACAAAAATTTTGAGGAATGTTCATGAATAATGTTAAAATTTTGATTCAGGCTAGCTCTCGTTCTTGGGCTGGTGGTCGAGACATCTGCATGGGGTTGGTAAATGATGAAATTGCAGTAGTCAAAACGATTAGACAAGCATTTGGAGCATTTCCAAGTGCTCAATTTTGTCTCATAGCACCTGAATTTGACCGTAACGGTGAGCTGAGTAAGGTTATTGAGAAAGTTGCGGATTGTCGTCTAAAAGCATTTTATGGCTTTGATGAAAGCCCCTTGAAACGCATGATTGCCGCATCATTAGATCTTGCTGATGAAGATTATGTTATTCGAGTAGATGGTATCCATTTTTGTTTTGATACCAATCTTACTAGACAGATGTTAGAAATTGCACAGCATAAGAGGCTTGACTGTATCAAGCTACCGGCTGATTTCCCAGTTCACTTTAGCTCCGAGGTTTTTCGTGTTGGTGCACTTCGGGAGCTTGAAAAGATTCTTAACATTCCCGAATTAGCGAAGTTCCATGTACATCCGAAAACTTATTTTGAACTGAACCGTTATGACTATAGATTTGAACACTTGAGTACTTTACCAGAATATTCTGATGAGTATTTAAAGGAATGTAGGCTGTTAGCGAAAGAGCTTTATAATATTCCTAGATTAGAAGTGAGTAATAAGCGCACAGATTGGGCTGATACTCTTAGCTATCATTATCATCTGGCACTAAATTATTTGAAGTCTAATATGAAGGTTTTAGATATTGCTTGTGGTAATGGTTATGGCGTTAGAATGATGTCTGAAGTTTTGACTGAAGTACATGGCGCTGATATAGATTTTGAAATTATTGCTTATGCAGAAAATAAATCTGAACAAACGAACGTCTCTTATTTTGTTCAAGATGTTAATAACATGGATTTTGATGACGCCAGTTATGATGCTGTTACTAGTTTCGAAACATTAGAGCATGTACCTGCAGAGAGCTATCTTAAAGAGCTAAGACGCGTCATCAAGCCCGGAGGTATGCTCATAATTAGTACACCTCAAAACAGTTTTGGTCATATTCCTGTTAATGCTTGTCACTTAGTCGAATATAGTCTGGAATCTTTACTTAAATTAGTCGGACAATATTTTCTGATAATTAAGGTCATTGGTATAAAAGCTGGAACTATTCATTCTGACTCTGATCCGTATGGAACGAATACCTTTTTAGTGTGTATCAATCCACTTTAAATATTAAGTTAGATTTGTAGAAGCTCAAAAGCAGTGATTTTGTTACATGCTAAATTTTTTCTACATAAACTACCCTTACCTTTGATAGTGCAGTTTGAGCTCTTTTGATTGCACTCTCTTTATTATCAGCCGTTGCAATGACAAATCCAGATCTTTGAGTGTGGTTTGCTAGCGGACAAATTTCATATCCTGGCTGTATAAAAAGTTTGAGCATTTTGATCCCAGGTAAAGAACTTGCCTGTCGAAAACCTGTAATATGGCTAATTTTACCAGGTGGAATGTCAAGGTAGCGGATAGCTACCGCTTGCTGCTGCTTTACTGTAACCTCTTCTTTCGTAAGAGACTCACCTAAAGCTAGCTTGAGAGCTTTTTCAATAAAATTAATACCTGTTGCTAACGGAATTTGTGTCGTTGAGAAAAACCCGCCTGAGAGTCGTCCGGCAATTTCAATCACTTTGGCTCCTTGCGAGGTAAAGACCATATCGCCTTTGGCAACGCCTTGAAAAATTCCAAGTACTGATGCTGCTTTCTCTACAGTCTCTATGACCTGTTGCTTAATTTCTGGACTCGCGCTTGTTGGTGCATCTCCACCATTCTCAATAATGAAAGGTTTAGTGCGAGCCAACCATTCATAATTCCGATCTGCGAAGCCGAGGGTATAGCAGCGTCCGTGGTCAATTAGGGTTTCGGTGCTAAATTGGGGGCCTTCAAGATATTCTTCCAGCATTACTCTTGATGTCGGGGACTCTTTCGCTGCTAGTTGCCAAGCAGCATCCAGATCTTCATGCGTATCAATAAGTTGAACACCTCGTGCGCCGCGGCTATCGACAGGTTTTACTATGAGCGGAAAGCCGATAGTGGTTGCCATTTCTAATAGCTTTGATTTATCAGTTACATCGGCAAAGCGTGGAATTGCTATACCTTCAGCTTGTAGTTTGGTTTTCATCGCTAGTTTATCAGATACCAAAAAAGCACTTTCCATAGATAATCCGGGTAGGCCGAGCGCATTTGTTACCAAAGCAACGCTTAGAGGCACATCAGCACACATAGCGATGACTCCATGAATGTGGATTCCTTTTGCCTGAAGTTCCCTTATTCTTGCTAGAATAGCAGCACCATTATAGGTACTCTCAATAATTGCCCAATCAGCCATCGCTAGGCCGGGGGCCTCAACGTTACCATCTGCAATTGCTAAGCCAAGCCCCATGCTCTTTGCAACCTTAATGCCTTCACAAGCTTCTATACCAGCGCCAATAATAAGAATATTTTTTTTCATTGTTCAGCCTATAGTTCGTCAACGTTGTGAAGCCTTAGAGTTGAAATTTGATTATATCTAGGTCATTGCAAAGCATCGTAAGTTTTATTTCCACTTTCGTAAGATGATATCAATACGTTTGTTGTGGCTGATAAAGGTATTCAAGTACATGTGTTAAAGTAATCGTTTCAAATTGTTTGTTCGACTCAAAGCCTTCTGCACTATTTTGAATAAAGTCTATAAAATTTTGCCTATTGGTGATTTCAAACTGATACAGATCCCTAGATCTACCCCTGATATTCTTGTAACTCCCACATTAGAAAATATGATGAAATGTATATTTCTGAAATCACTATTTCAAGTGCAGAATTAGGTATATGCCCTATTCCCCTTGAATAAAAAAAATTTGTTCATCTAGGTACTTGTCTTAGCTCCATTTAGTTTTTCCTCGCAAATGAGATTAGTGTAGACTGCCATTCCACTTTAAAAAGTTATCATATCATTAAAGTTTATAGTTGGGCTTTTACACACTGAATAACACTCGGGGCAGAGCAAAAAACTAAATCCTCGTGTTTTTAAACCCGAAAGAACCCATATGCTCAAAAATCGATTTTGTAAGGGATTTGCACAGAAAACAATCTCGTTTAATAGAGTATCCTTAACCAAAATACATGCCACCATTGGCATTAATTGTCTGACCACTGATGTAGTCGCTCTGGGGGGAGGCAAGAAAGAGTGCTATTCCCGCAATGTCTTCTACCTTACCAAGTCGCCCGACAGGTATGGCTGCAGCTTTTTGTTTGCCTGAAATAGTACTAAGTTCATGTTCGGTCATCTCCGTAGCAACTAAGCCAATAGCTATAGTATTGGCACGAATTCCATCAGATGAATAGATTCTGGCTACTGATTGGCTTAGGTTGATAAGTCCCGCTTTAGCAGCCGCATAATGCACTTGATTGAAGCCACCCCACTGACCACCGATTGAACTGATATTAATTATTCTGCCGAAGCCTTGTCGCTGCATTGCAGAAATACAAGCTTGCGTAAGAAGAAATGGGCCGCGTAAGTTCGTATTCAGCATTGTTGTGAAGTCATCTGCAGTGATTTCACAAAAAGGTTTTTCCTGAGCAATAGCACCATTATTGATAAGTACATCCACACAATGAGAAAAGTGCCCCTCAACTTCGGCAATACATTTTTTAATACTAAGCGGATCGGACTGATCCAGTGCAAAGGCTGCGACCCTCTCACCTAAAGATGAGGCCAATCTTTCAGTATTACCCTTTCCGCTACAATAAGTAATTGCAACCCAATAGCCTGCTTCAAAAAAAGCTTTAGCTAAGCCAGCACCAATGCCTCTTCCACCACCGGTGATCATTACCAGCCTATTCATAATCAACCTTTTTACTGGGATTGCCCTGCATATCAAAGTAAGGCCACATTTTGTCAGTGGTTTGCCCACCCAACAACATGGGAAGTACGTCGTGACGACTGTCTATTTCAAGATGTAACAGCACGGGTTCGTTGGTACTAATGAATTCATCAAGGATCGGTATTAGATTATCATCTGGGCCGCAGTGCAGTGCAGCTATGCCATAACCTTTAGCAATACAAGTAAAATCAGGTGACTGCTTGTTACCGCAAGCGATATCTGTTTCCCAGTTCATGAGTTGAAACTGAGAAACAAGACCGAGTCTATGATTGTCTAATACTAAAATTTTAAGTGCTAAACCAAGTTCTTTTATCATTCCAAGTTCTTGAATATTCATCTGAAATGAACCATCACCTGCCACGCAAAGCACGGTTGACTGAGGTGAATGAATCGCAGCACCAATCGCACTTGGCAGATCATATCCCATGGTACCGTGCCCAGCAGAGGTCATTAGCCGCCTTTGGGGTAATGCAAAGCGGAAATGTCTAGCCACCCAATGCTGGTGGGCACCAACACCTGTCGTGACTATGGTGTTTTCCGGGAATTTGTCGCTTAAATATTCCAGTACAGCCTTGGGAGCTGCACCTGGATAATTCGCGTATGGCCATGGCAATGACTTACGCCATTCATTTATTTGTTGTTGCCATGAAAACAGATTGACGACGCTAGATACTGTCAGCCCCTCCATCAGAGCCTGTAGAACGGGTTTGAGCGGCGAGCACACACTATGGTGATGAGCTATTCGAGAATAAGTTAGCTCACTTTCATCAAAATCCACCCTGAAAATTCGAGCGTTTTTAGCAAACTGGGCTTTAAGTGTACCAGTTTGGCGTACATCAAGTCGTGAACCTAAAACCAGAAGCAGATCCGCTTGCGCAATGGCATTACCAGCCAATTGGCTGCCAGTGTGGCCATGAAAACCAAGGCAGCCCACATCCTCAGTATCCAGAGTTCCAACGCCTAGTAAGCTGTGGCTGACAGGTGCAGGCCAAATTTGCCTGATCACTTTGAGTAAATTAGCATGCTCTGCGTTGGCCATGCCATTGCCACAGATTATTACAGGTTGACTGGCTAGCTGAATGGCTGAGAGTAACTCACTAATAAAATCTTGAATATAGATGGGATCGGAAACTGCAGGCTTTAAAGGAGCAATAATACCATCAAAAACTGCGCGCTGAACGTCCATAGGCAGGTCGAGAGAGACGGGTCCCATTCGACCATCGCACGCTATATTCCAAGCTTTAGGTAGTACATCTATTAACTCTGAAACTGATTTAGGTTGGAACTGTGCTTTTGTGATGGACTTCATTAGTGCAGGTGTATCTACTTCCTGAAATCCAGATTGTCTTACGGGTTTGCCACCCGTTAAGTCGCTAGTACCAACTTGACCAGTAAAAACTAACAAAGGAATACCATCAAAAAAAGCGTCTGCTACAGGCGTCAATACATTGGTAACACCAGGGCCAGAGGTTACCGCTACGACGCCTGGCAATCCAGTTAATTTAGCTTGCGCTAGAGCCGCATAACCCGCACCTTGCTCGTGTCTTGAGGTATATACCTTTATACCAAAACGATTACAGGCGTCCAGTAGCGGCGCTATAGTGCCACCAGGGTAATTATGCAGTGCACGAGTTCCTTGGCTAGCCAAAAAATGTATAACTGCGTCAGCGGCAACCTTGATTAGAGCATTGCTCATTCATTAACTCCAAAAGTAAATCTGATAGGCTTCATTGGACGAAGGCCGTCACTAGGATCTGCACGCCAATCTCTATCTGGTGCCTCACTAGGGGCTAAAACTTTATCTGGCCGCCCATCGATTAATGCCGCATTGCGACACTCACTGATAACTGATCGCATCTGTTGGGGCAGCCAGCAGTGGCCTGCTGAATATTCAGCACCTTGCTCGTCCAGGTCAATATGAAATTCAATGCAATCTGCTTGCCAACGATTTACTGCTCTTCGGATTACTGCTGGCTCAACACTGTGATCTGACCAGCCAACATTGACACCATAACGCTGTCGAAAAGTATCAATCACGGCAAGATTACATTCAGACATTGGGGTCGGGTAGGCGGAAACACAGTGTAACAAGGTTATTTGTTGGCAACCTGCGCTTTTTAAGGTAGTAATGGCATGGTCGATTTCATCTAAGTTTGCCATGCCAGCTGAAATCACTACTGGTTTATTGGTTTTAGCACAGGCAATAAGTAAATCGTCCCAGAGTAATTCATAAGACGCTATTTTATAAAAATCGACATATGGCGTTAGTTCTTTGACAGCGTCGAGATAGAAAGGGGTACAAGAAAACTGAATGCCGTAATCATCACAGCATTGTCTCAGTTTAGGCAAAAAACTTACCGGTAATTCCCAGTTTTTTCGTTCTCGGTGCTTCTCGCTTCGAACCAGTATTTCTGGAGCAAACAGCTGATCAATTTTGAATAACTGAAACTTTACCGCATCGCAGCCGATTTCTGCTGATGCCTTTATAAACGCCAGACATCGGTCTAAATCTTTATGGTGATTACTCGAAACTTCAGCGATAAAAAAAGGCGTAGTTGTCATCATAGTAGCCTGCAATAAAATTGTTATGGTTCAATCCACAAAATCTGATAATAACTGTTTTCAGAATGGTTTAATAGTTTCTGTAATTGGGCTATGTCAGCAAAAGGACATAGATAAAACAACTAACACAAACGTCCTGTTAGACAGCGTTTTAAAGCATATGCATCAATCGGAACTAACAACAGAGTTACAACAAAAAAATTACTGGTTCAGAGTGAGGAAGTCGGGTAAAAAGACAATATTTAGAATGGTGGTCGGGCAGATCGCAATATGTAGTAATTAAGCCTAGTAATTTAATACTTTTAAAGAGAGCCTTGCGTCAGGCGGCATTATGAAACAAGAAGCAGACTACTATGTTTGAATCCATTAGCTATCACATTGACATAGATACCTCACACCAAGCTGAAACCGAAACATCTTTTGCAACTAAGATGCTTCAACGACGAGCCAAGAATGTGAAGGCAATTACTCAGCATATTTCATCTTTATCTGCCAATACAAAGCACACACCGCAACGCTATGCTTTAACTGTTAATGCAAGCAAAACACTAAATATTTGTCTAAAAGCAGCTGGCGTGGTGCTGTATGGACAAAATCCAGAGAATGAAGCAATAAAAAAAGTGGTTCAGTTTTTAGCTAGCAGCCCCCTGCCCCAGTCTAATTTAGTGCTAGTCATTATAGGCATAGGATTAGGATACCATTTGCTCCCTTTAATTGAACAATCGTTACCGCGATTCGTGATTATATACGAACCTGAACTTGATATTTTTACATTATCACTTGATAGTGCTCCCTGGTTTGAATTATTAACATTTTGCCAAGCACAGGGTATTCAACTTT
>NZ_JANQVQ010000160.1 GCF_030730205.1 Paraglaciecola sp. | reverse complement strand
AAACTTAAAACTTAAAACTTAAAACTTAAAACTTAAAACTTAAAACTTAAAACTGTTGATAAATGTAAATGAAAAAATCAATCAAACTAATATGTGTCCTCTTTCCTATATTTGTTTTATTTTTGCTATTCATTTTCAGTGATTCTCACTCTCCTATCGTAGATGCTGAAAATAAGATAAGCGATGAAGCTAAAAGTTATATTGGCCCAGAAAGCTTTAAGTATGAGAAGCCAGCTCGCTACCCTAGAGTAACCCGACCTGAGCTCGCCGATATTTTGAATTTTATAACTAACTTTGATGATGCAGTAACCACAGATTTAAGGATGAACAATCGAATAGCTGTTTTGTCATATTCTAAAGTTTTTGAGTTTTTTTCCGTCGGTCGATTTATAAATTTTAGTTGTATTTTTATAGTGGATAAAAGAATTGAACTGTCAGAATGTTATAGCAATGGAATAGTAGTAAATTTGTCAGTTATTAAAATATATTTATATCTGAGCTATGGCATTGATTTTGTGGAAGACTTAGATTTTTTTCTTAATTATAACTCGATAAAAGAAGTAGATGGAACAATTCAGACACTGAATAAAGATTTCTCAGATACTCCAAATCAAAAGAGCGCAAAGGTTGCGCAAGAAAAATCTTTTCAATTTGTATCTGAAAGCCAATTGTTAAATAGGCCTTTAGCAAGCATAGACTGGCTTTCGTACTACGGGGGGTTTAGAATTTCAACGAATTCTACGTCGAAAATCAGAGGCGCAAGTTCAGATTACTCTCTGGGGATTTTTACTTATAATCCCATTAATAATTCGATCTTTATTGTCGGGAATACCAATGCCAATGCAATAGCTGAGTTTAAAATACCATGGATAGCTAAGTCTAAGCTCATTACCGAATTTGAGATTGCTGAACCGATACAACCCTTTTCGTTTTTTTGGGATACTTCGAGAGTTGATACCGGTATCAAAGAGCGATTTCGAGTTACAGGTTTGGAACTAATTGGTAATCATTTGATGGTAAATTATACAAATTGGTATGATGCAAATGAGTTAGAAATTAATACTAGCCTTGTTTTTAGTGAAGCGGATTCTCTTGAAAGCTCATTAATAAAAGGCCCTTATCAGCTTCAAGGAAAAACGCATGCCGCAGGATACATTTCCCCCATTCCTCAGGAATGGCACTCTTTATTTAATGCAAGCCACTTTACCGGTTCTCAAAGTGGCCTTTCGATCTCTGGACGATTATCAAAAGGACCTACAGCGTTTGCTTTCAACCCTGAAACTGATATGTTCTCAAAAGAATATGGCGAAGTTAAGACCTTGGACTTACTGGACTTTACATCAGAAAATCCGCTATATGATAAAGGCATTTATAAGCAACGCCCGAACTTAGATTTTCTTTTATACAATCAGGACAAAAAAAACCATCTTTGGACTGTTAACTCAGGAGTGGTTTATGGTTTTGTTATACCGGAATCTAGGACATTTTTAACAGTCGGGAGCTCCGCAGGGCATAAGTCTGGTTTGGGTTATAAAATAAAACAGTTAAACGGTCGAACATGTGGCGGACCTTGTCCTTATGATAATGCTGATTCGTATAGTTACTATTGGATGTGGGATTTAAAAGATATGCTTGATGTCTACCGCGGAGTTAAGAAAAGCTATGATATTCGACCATATGATTATGGCGTTTTCGATATCCCAGTAGAAATGGCTCAAAAAAACATTAGCGGAGCTGCGTTTGATTACTCACAAAACACTTTATATCTGTCATTTAAGCACGCAGATTCAACTAATCAATATACTAAACCACCAATTTTTTTAGTCTACAAAGTAGAGAAAAATAATTAACAGTATTTTTATTTAATAGGGGAAAGTTGATTTATGGGAGTCGATTCTTTGGGGATTCTGATTCACTTGATAATAATCTTACGCGTTATTTGGGTATATCGCTTAAAACTAGTTAAGGAAAGGGAGTAAGTATGGACCGTTCTCATCCTATCTTAAACTATGTTCCAGTGATTTTTTACTCACTATTTGTTGGTTAAACTCTTGATTACTGACCTTATTTATTTATTAATATTATTGTTACTATTGATTATCGGAATTTCGAAACCTGTTTTCGCCTTAGTAGCTGTTATCTGGGTTGATATCTTAAAGCCCCAAGATACATCATTTAGTTTTCTGGCAGGTACCCCGCTGTCTATGATTGTAACAGCGTGCTTTTTTTTGAGTCTAGCCATCAATTTTAAGCAGATAAAGGCCCCGACTAATTTTAAATACCATCTCTTTTTAATTGGATTTATGGTTTGGATTACAATAACAACATTAAACGCTCAATATCCTATCTTAGCTTGGCTTAAGTTTGATGTAGTATTTAAAACTGTTTTGGCGGCTTACTTCATACCGTTCGTTCTAAAAAAACGAAGTGATATCGAACTATTTGTTGTTGTTGCCGCAAGCGCATTTGGCTTTTTTATTTTTGTGGCTGGAGTGAAGTCATTGTTAGGAGGCGGAGGATATGGTATCTCGCTTGTCGGTTCATCGACATTTATGTATGGTGAAGGAAGTACGCTAGCTACCTTGGCTGTCTGCATGATTCCCATGTTTTGGTATGTGTCTAGTACCTCATTGTTTGCTAAAAATTCCCTTTTATTTAAATGGATCTTCAATGGATATGTTTTTTGTTCATTATTGACTCTCGTCGGTACTCAAGCTCGAACTGGAATAATTGCTTTAATTGTCCTATTGCTATTGATGATTAAGTCTACTAAGAAAAAGATCCGTGTCACATTTCTTGCTGCAATGTTTCCTTTAGTCATTTTGTTTTTTGCACCTGATGCTTGGTTTAATAGAATGGAGAGTATCTCGTCAGGTGAGGCAACAACATCTGAAGCATCCGCGGTCGGAAGGTTAGTAGTGTGGAAATGGACTTTGCACTATGTATCAACCGAACATCCAATAACTGGGGGAGGCTTCTATGCCTATCTAGACAACGCTAATCAACTTCATTTATATTCTAATGAAGAACAGAGGATTATAGACAATCCACATGGGAAAGCATTCCACAGTATTATTTTTCAGGTATTAGGTGAACAAGGTTTTGTGGGTCTTTTTTTATTTTTGGGTATTGTTTCGCATATTTACCTTATTAATAGAAAACTTCGGTTTAGTAAAGAAAGATGGAAAATGACTATGTCTGATTCATTAAACAAGTCACTAATAATTTATTGTACTGGTGGTTTGTTTGTAGGTATTGCATATTATCCTTGGATGTATTACCTGTATGGCTTAACAATTTCTTTGAGCAACTTAAATAGCAAAAGGGAAATTGACAATCAATGAATTATTTAACTTCGCTACGAGGTTTCGCAGCTATATTAGTTGTTCTCTATCATTTTAAATCGCATCTTCTTCACTATATTAATTTTAATCCCTTAGTTGCAATAATAGAAAATAGTTATTTAGCGGTAGACTTCTTTTTTGTCCTAAGTGGTTTTATTTTGAGTTATAAATATAATGCAACTTTTTCTTATATTCTAAAATGGAAAGATTTTTTCAACTTCCTTGTCAAACGTGTAGCAAGAATAGCGCCTTTACATATCTTTATACTTATCAGTTTTTTATTAATACCAGTCGCTCACCTTTTAACCGGTCGACCTGTTGATCAGGTATATTATGGTGTTGAAGCTTTTTTTATAAAGTTATTTTTAATTGACACTTGGGTGATAAATGAACGTTATTGGAGCACTTGGAATACACCATCTTGGACTATAAGTGCAGAATTATTTGCTTATCTGCTTTTACCTTTTATTATGTTTACCATGAAAAAATGGTCGATTTTTTTGAGGTTACTTTTTTGTTGTAGTTTATGTTTTTTACTAGCTATCCTTCATATCCAAAAAGGTAGTAATGTTATTGGCAACTATATTGGTACTTTGGGATTGTTAAGATGTTTTACTGAATTTAATTGCGGTATTCTTGTTTATCTTATTTCCACGAGAATGAGCAGTATTAAAATTAATACTCGAATTGGGCTGTTCATTTTAGCTATTGTTCTTTTGTTAATTGCCATGAGCAGTATACCCGAGAACTTTCTATATATTCCTATTTTGTTTTCATTTTTGCTATTAACCTTCATTTCGTTTGAAAATACAATTCATAACTTTCTCTCTTACAAACCTTTTGTATTTTTGGGCGATATTTCTTATTCAATTTATTTGAATCATTATTTTGTAAAGGCAATGGTCACAATGCTACTCATACCACAAGATCAAATAGCCACAGTTAAAGTTATTTTTATTTATATATTTTTTACAATTCTTTTGTCAGTATTTACTTTCAAATTTATTGAAGTCCCTAGTCGTAAATGGTTGACTAAAAAAGGATCGTTAAAGTAACTTGTTTCCCCAGAAGGGTTTTTAAGAGACTAATAAATTATTAAAGGTGTATTTACAAATGGGGTCTATTTTAGTTATTTCGTGTTGGTTTGGAGAGCGCTTTCAAAGGCCTATAAAAATAAAGTCGTCACAAGATTTCAAAGAACTTGTAAAATATTTTTTAAAAAGCACAACACCACTTTGGGTGAGAAATTTTTTGAATATAGAGTCGGTCGTACCCAAAGCCCCTCAGTGTTACAAAGCTCTATTTTTTACTAATAATCGCAGGTTAAAAGCAGAAATTATTAGTAAGGGATGGACGTATCAGTTTTGGGATGGCGAGTTAGGAGAAGGGAATAGTGTAGGTTCTTCTTTGCTTGCTAAAAAAGTAAAGTTTTTGCAGTTTTCAGAAGATTTTATTCAACATAATTTTTTAGGAAATTATGTTGTCTACCTTGATAGTCGCCGTATCACCGATCAGTTGTCTACATTATTTAACTCAGGTAAAGATGCTGCCGTGCTGATTAGATACACACCTAGATCTAAAACAAATATTTGGGAAGAGGTAGAAGAGGCAAAAGAGCAAGAACGCTATCTGAGAGCAATGCCTCAAACAATTGAATACATAAATAGAATGCTAAGTAGCGACGATATCAAGGATGAGGTGAGAATCTGCAATACTGGTGTTATTGCTTACAATTTTTTGTCAGACCATTACATTTTGGCGATCAGAGAACTTACAAATTCTGTATATGAGACATGCCTATCGCTTGGTCAGCCAGAATGTCAGATAATTTGGGCGATAGAATCTCAAAAGTACCAAAGTATGATCAAGCATGTTGAGTTTGATTTAGTTCATACTCGAGACCAATAATCTATAAACAAATAAGACTCAAATGAATAAATTTCATCAAAATAAATCAGTTATTGTTCTGGGAATGCATCGTAGTGGTACTTCCGCTATATCTGGAGTCTTCGCAAATATGGGCGTATTTATGGGGAGTAGTCTGTTTAAAGCTCAGAAAGGGGTTAATGATAAAGGTTTTTTTGAGAACTCTCACATAGTTGAAATTAATGAAAGTTTATTTAAAAAACTTGAATCATCTTGGGATGATCCTCTTGGTGTACAAAAAGATATTTTAGCGTTTGACTTGAAGACTGAAGAGTTAAAAGCTAAAAAATTGCTCACACGTGAATATTCAGGCAAGACATTCTGGGGCATTAAAGATCCAAGGACCTCTGTTTTAATGCCATTTTGGTTGAAAGTGTTTAATGATCTTAAAATTAAGCCTCATTATATCATTATGGTTCGCCATCCTTATGAGGTATTCCGTTCTTTAGAAAGACGCGATGGTTTTTCACTTGAAAAATCATTGATCCTATGGGTTCATTATACTTTAGCAAGTTTTAAGAATTACTCTGAGTCAGAATATACCGTTTTACTTTACGATAATTTGATGAAAGATACTGAAATGTGTGTCAGGAAATTTTTGGTTCCAGTTGCGCCGGAATTATTAGAAAAATCCGGTGAGGCATATGCATTTATCAGTCCTGATTTAAGAAATCATGTAAACCAATATTCTGTTACCTCAACTGATCCTATAAACAATATAGCCCTCAGTCTATATCAAGAGGCCGTAAAACCACAGATAGATGAAAAAGCTATAGCAGCGTTGCATTTAGAATTTGATTATTATGTTCAAGGGTTAATTGGGGTAGTAAGCGAACATCTAATATCGGTTAAAAAAGACGAAACATTATATCGAAGTCTGTTTGATGAGGCTTATTTAAGCATTTGGTGGAAACTGGTTGGACCCTTAAGAGTCATGGAGAAAAAAATTCGAAAGTTAATCGGTTGATCTCAAGTTAATGGCAACTTTAACACTGCTAATATGGACTTGACAGAAGGCGAAGAAAAAAAACTTTTAAGGTAGTAACTAGCAGCTTTCTTTTTGTCCGTTTTGCGTAAACCAAAACCTATATCAAAATAAACACGTTGAAAATATTTTCTTCTATACCTAGAGGGTAGGTGCAGTTGTTGCATTAACTGACTTCTGACTTTTAAATCGTTTTCCTGCATGATATTTCTGTCCCCACTGAATTGTTCACTATGTAAACGAATTTTAGTCAGTTTCTCGGGAATGACGTCAGCAGCAAATCGATGTGTTATCCGTGTCCACATGTCACAATCGTCAACACCAAAATACTCGGGAGATGAGTTAAAAACTCCAATCTGATCAAAACAACTTTTACGGACCATAACTGACGAATTTGCTATAAAATCTTGCATAAAAATATCGCAATAAAT
This sequence comes from Paraglaciecola sp., assembly GCF_030730205.1. GTDB lineage: Bacteria > Pseudomonadota > Gammaproteobacteria > Enterobacterales > Alteromonadaceae > Paraglaciecola. Next base: position 7,128 of record NZ_JANQVQ010000160.1, on the reverse strand, counting down.
ATTCCCTCTGTGGATAATTTCGAAATTTTTAATCGATACACTCTTCTCTTGGTTAAAGCCTTCTGCAAACGTGTACACTAACCCAACGTTGTCATCTTCAAAACATTTTAACTGTTTTTCAATTTTTTCCGGCAGCCAAAGATCATCATCGTCAATAAATGCTACGAATTTTCCTTTTGCATGATGGATGGCATTATTTCTGGCGGCTGCCATTTTCTGATTTTGTTGGTAAATATACCGAATTTTTTCTGATGTAATTAAATCAGCCAATACAATTTTCAAATTATTGGGGCTACCATCATCAACAACAATTATTTCTAAGTTTTTGTAAGTTTGACTTAAGACAGAATCTATTGTTTCGACAATGTATTTACTTTTGTAACCAGGAATTACTACAGTGACCAAAGTGTCTTCTTGAATATCGACTTTTTTTGCTGAGATTATCGTCATTTTATTTTCAGGTTACTGAGGTTGTACAAAATTTGAGCTCCTGAACAAGCGGTTCATATGTTGTGACTATTGAATACAATCGCAGCACTATGCCTGTTCTTTAATAATGAGTCAATTTTTAGGTGCTAGTATCGCTCAATTGAAATTGATTATAATTTAGGCTACCTTGTTAACGTTGACTTAAATAGCGCTCTGTCGTTAAGTATATTCATTTTCTTCTAAATCTGGCATCATGAATAGTTTCTGAATCATTTTTATCGGTAAATTATGTTTATATTTCTAACTTGCATACGACATCCTAATTCTTCAAAAAATTACACTCATATTGAAGCTCTATTTGAGCATACTGCACGTTCAGTTTGTGCACAACTAGAAGGGGATTTTCGCCTAATTGTGGTGTGCAACAAAAAACCAGATATTGAGTTCAATGATCCAAGGATTATTTATTTGGAAGTCGACTTTATCATCCCTAGTTCCAGGTCAGATGTTTTATACGATAGGGGAATTAAAAGGTTGGTTGGATTATTGTATGCAAAAAACAATTATCCTGTTGATTATTATATGATGCTCGATGCTGATGATTTAGTTAGCAATACCTTGGTTTTAGATATTGTAGCAGCAGAAGAATCAAAAGGGGGGTGGTGGTTAGAAAAAGGTTACCTTTATGACTTTAATAATCATCGGATTCAAAGAAAAGCAGGAATGAATAATTATTGTGGCAGCACTTTGATTTTTAAATCTGAGGCCTTGTATAAATTGTCAAATATAGATTTCACTCAGTATTCATTCATGGATACATACGAAAAATTAAAGAGCGCCGGTTCAGGTGAGTTTATTTGTGAAATTCTAGGGCATCATGTTATTGCTAAGGAATACTTTAAAAATAAAAACTATGAATTAGCTCCATTCGGAAAACTTTCTGTGGCCTGGGTTATAAATAATGGAGAAAATGAATCTAGGACTGTCGGAAAATTAAGCGGATTAAACTTAAATAAAAGTTGGTGCAATGAATTTTCAGTACCATCTTACGCAAACGAAAAAAATAGCCTTAATGACATTTTTTATGAATACATTTTGTATGTAAAATCTATAATCAGTTCTTTTTCCAAGAATCAACGAAAATCACACAGCTGACTAATATTATGCAAAATACGCTGTTATCAAGTTATGCAAATGGTCGAGACAATAATTTCAATTTAATTCGCTTTATTGCTGCGTGTTTAGTACTTTTTTCACATAGTTTTGCTTTGGTATTGGGAGGTGGATTACACGAACCACTTAGGGGCTTTTTAAATATGACTCTCGGAACCATAGCAGTTGATATTTTTTTCATAACAAGTGGCTTTCTTTCTGAATTTTACAAATTAGAAAATAAGTAAACTAAAAATTTTTAATTTTATTTTGTGTAATAGAGCGAGTTTAGAATTTACGTTGTCTTTAAAAATGCTCTTTTCTGAATTTGGTTTTATAGGGGTATTAAGTACATTATTAACGATTTTTAAATAGCAATTGGCGACGTATGCCTTTTCAACTTGGTATTTGAAATGTGAATTGTATTCCTTTATTTCATTAAAATATTCTTTCGACAACCAACGGTCGGTTTCTTCCAGTGTAGGAATAATCAAGCCTCGTTCTTTGAAATATTGTGATGAGTATGAATAGCAATCTGTAGCAAAAGGGATATTGTTATAAATATATTTTTGCGCCTTGGTTGGTGGCTTCAGGTTATGGGCAAAGCTATTTGCTTTAGTGTCAAAGGCTGCTTTACATTCTTGCAGGGCTTTTTCCTGGCTTTGTTCAGACCATTGTTTTACCTTGATGCCGCAGATCGTATAGCTCCCATCCGAATGTTGTGTTTCTGACCATGGGATGTTTGCGGTGGCCAGCTCAATTTGCATGCCTTTTCTGTAATGAACTAGTTTTTCTAAGTCAGCCAGTACTAATAACTCTTTACTGATTGAATTATTTTTCAACTTAATGACTAGCGCGGGAAGGTATTCTAAATGCCCCACCCAAAGAATAAAGCCATCGGCTTTAAATTCGGGTGTTGGCTCCAAGTGATATTTTAAATAGTGGTCAATGAAGTAGATATTATAGTTATATTTACCCAGTAAATTTGCGAGTCTTGAATTGTGAATGCACAAAGCATCGAATTGCTTGAGTTTTTCTCTATGCTTGGTGATTTTATAGGGCGAAAAGAATATATCGACTGGAATATATATCAGCCTAATTCCTTTCGCTTTCATCCCCAGTATCCAAGAAATCGGTGGCATTACCTTTATAATTAAAACTACATCAGCGGCCAAAGACTCTGAAAATTCTTCAAAAAAAGTGACATTACTATATTTTTTATGTATTTCTTCGCCTATATCCTTGCCAACCCAATCTGTAGAAGGTAAGCCAATCATCGGTCCAATTGCTATTTTAGTGTCTGCAATTATCATTATTTAAGGGTCTCTTTAATCCATCTATAGTCGTCGGCATATTTAATTAATAAGTCACTACTAAAATACTTCATGCCATGCAGTTCGTTTACCTTGAGGTCTATGTTGTTGCTCCATGTTGCATCTTTGGTGTTATAGCAATGTTCTGCTATTACCTCATTTAAAAGTGTTACTGCTACCTCACAGGTGTGGAATTCTTCTACATAGGCACGAGGTGAATACGTAGCATAGTTATTCTTGATCTTTAGTATTGTGCTTGGCAGGTCATTTTCTGTGGAAAATTCACCTGTTCTAAGGTTTATATATGAATATTTCTGACCGTAATTAAATCCGTCTCTTAATATACAGGGGGTATTACAAAACATGCCTTCAATGATTGCTCTGTTTACGCCTTCCATTCTCGACCAAAGTAGATTTACCTTTGCGCGCATCATTAACTTAGCGACTTCTTGCGGTGGTATCCATTCGTAATAGGTGACTTGTTCATTTATACCATAGTAATTAGCCAACACTTTAATGTCGTCCATTGTCATATCACCAGGGTAGCCTACTAAAGTTATGTTTAGTTTTTCTCCTTGATCCTTGAGGGCCTTTATCGCTTTAAATATATTGGCATGACGTTTGAATTTTGCCCAAGCAGCCACCACGATAACGTCGATATCGCGCTTGTTTTCGTCTGACATTAGAAAATATCGATAGTCTACCCACCAATTGGCACTTATCGCTAAGGGAACTAAATTGGTGTTACTTCCCTTGATAAAGTCTGCATCGCGTTGTTCAAAGGCCATAACGAAAACGGGATCACTTAGTTTTGTAAAAACTAGAATATCTGGATCACATAATCCTGACCAACTGGGTTCTAATACAAAATGGTATCTTTCAGCAATTTTTTCCATGTCAAATAGTTTAAAAGCTAGGGGAAAATAATAGCTGTAAGCAATAATAATTACCCCCTTCTCGGTCGTCGAGGGTGATTTCAAAACTATCATTACACCTTCAAATAGTTCGGTTGCATCACTAAAAAATTTTTGAGTGTTTTTTAATGGCTTTACTGACTCTATAACCCGCTGAATAAATGTTTCTTTAAATTCACTATTTTTTGAAAATATGCTTTTGATGATGCTAATGGTCGGCTTTTTACTGCCAGCCCATCCAGTGCGATAAAGCATAGATAGAGTATTAATTGCTTTATAATGATTATTGGTCAATTTATAAAAATAATATTTTAAGTAGAAAAAAATTGAGAATATTAGCTTAAGGCTTTGGTAGTCAAATTTAATCATTTCCACAATCTTCACTTTCATTAAATATGTTTTCATATTGATTGTTCTACTGAATTTCATTTGAATGCCTTGATTTTATTTTGTACGTTTTTTAAGTAGTCGTTTAGGATGATTTTTAGCTGTATGATTTCTTGTGGTTTTTTGTAGGTACTTAGTGCAATCGCTAAAATGGTTAAATAAAGTATTCCAAAAATAAACCCTGTAATAATTAGTTCGACAATACCTTCAGCAGAAAATAACGTTACGATTAATTTCGCGAGGTAAATAGCAATGAGAGAAGAAAGTACTGGCAAAAGAATTAATGAAAATGAATGAATATACGAAGTTTTAAGTTGCCAAATAACAAAAGCGAGAAGAAAAATGGATGTAAAAATAGCAATTAAACTTCTTGCCCAAGTGAATGTTTCAATACTTTGCCCTTGAAGAAAGATTAGTATCCCAGCAGCAGCAATAAATGAAATTACGTCGTAATAAAATATGAACTTTACCTTATCTAAAGCGATTAAAATCTGCGTTAGTATCCCTGATATAGAAAAGCTAATGAGTAAAAAAATCATTGCAGCTAATAAATTAGAGTGCTGGACCCACTCTGAACCAAGAATAATACCAATTATTTGAAAGTGAAAATTAAATAATAATACAGCGATAGGCATAACCATAATAAGAACAACTAACATGGATAAATTAAACTGGTAACTTAAATTAACTTTATCATTTTTCGATTTAGAAAAAACAGCGAGTAAAGGTTCAACCAGAGGTGCAATTATTTGCTGTCCTGGAATAGCAGAAATATTTTTTAACATTGTATACACCCCTACTATTTTCAAATCGAAGAATTTAGTGATCAACATGGAGTCAACTTGAGAGCGAGAATATCCAACTAATCCCTTAAATATTATCCATTGAGAATAGCTGCTTTGAACTTTTGCACGATTGAGAGATAAACTTGGTCTGAAGGGGTGAATGTAATAACTCAATATTACAGGTACAAGATATCCAAGTAATGTACCTATTAGCATCGCCCAGTAATTTTCAAATAGTAACGCTAATGATATAACGGTTATGAACCCGAGGGTTTTGGAAACCATAGTCACTTTAACAAAAGGTCGATAATTTAACTCCCTCAAATATAGCCATACGCCTGGATTTCCCATTGCCTGGATCGGCAATAAGAGTGATAAGAGGTAAAGGGCTGGAGCAATCTCTGGCTTTTCCATATATTGAGAGATATAGGGAATTAACAACAAAAACACGACCCAAATCACTAGTTTGAATATAATGTTTAGTGTCCAAGCCGTGTTTAAATCATCATCATTAACATCTAATTTACTGATAATATATTGCTTATTACCTAGTTCTGACAAGGTATCAAATAAAAATACTAATATAGTTGCTAGTGCTACTATTCCAAAGTCGGTGGGAGTCAAGAGGCGAGCTAGGATGATCATACTAATGATACCTGCGCCGCGTTGAAAAAGTCCCATAAATAAAATCCACATTGAACTTTGAATTGATCTATTAGTTAGCGACAAAAATTTTCTCCCTTTGGAGCTTATGAAATTTTGAATTAAAGCTGTTCATGGCTGTCCTTCAAACGAGTCAGGTCAACTAAGCTTTTAATGTTTCACTTTTACGGGATTGAACCATGTTCGCAAAATTCGATAGAATAAAGAATTGCAAAAAAGTGATAGAGAGAACATTTTACTGAACCCAAATTTGGGAGATTAAAATAATTGATTTGAGGGGATGCACTTTAAAGATTTTCATACAATTTACTATAGTGGCCCAAACATAAATCAATCGAAAAATAGCTGTTAAAAATTCTATAAGCTTCATGCTGGAATTCATTTAAATCATGCTTGTTTAATATGGCTTCTATAGCATCAGCAAATGCCGCTGAATTGTCATTTTCTGTTGTAAAACCATTTAATCTATTAATTATTATCTCTGAGTTCCCACCAGCATCTGTTACCACTGAAGGTTTACCTAAGGACATTGCTTCAAGTAGGGTCATGGAAGTGCCTTCCGATAATGATGACAACAAGAAAATGTCCATCATTGCAATATAATTAGCTGGTTTAAATATATATCCTGTAAATATAACATTTTTCCGAATTTGTAGAGTATCAACTAAATTTTCCAACTTTTGGCGTTCGTCACCGTCTCCAACTATAAACAAATATGTTGAAGGAAACTTACGTAAAACTATAGAGAAGGCTTCGACCATCATGCATTGGTTTTTTATTGGGTCAAGGCGTGCAACCGTTCCGAGTATTTTAGCGTTTTCCGAGATTTTAAACTTTTGTTTTAAAAGGGTAACTTCATTTTCACTATAGGCTAAAGGCTTTATACCATTATAAATGACCTGAATTTGGTCTTTAGGGATGTTCTCAAAATCTATTAATGCCTGTTTGGTCGCTTTGGAGATGGATGTTATGTGGTCGGTAATTTTACATAACCATGGGTTGACTAGTTTCCTTTTCCAACTACTTGAATCAGGATAAAAGCGCCCATGTTCAGTGAAAATAACTTTAGTTTTGAGACCAAAGGCTGCCAACACTCCATAAACCCAAGGGGTGTATTGGTGACAATGAATTACATCAATATTATTTTGTTTGAGATGTTTTCGAATGAATGTAATTAGCGAGGTATCAAAACCAGGTTTTCGCGATTTTGCGGATATTTGAATACCTGAGCTTTGTAAGTCTAACCCCCAAGGACCAATTGGTTTTTCGATGCAAAAAATAGACATGACAAATTTTTCTGTGTCACAGCTTTCAATGATGTTTTTGATTACCATTTCTGTGCCACCAATGCGCATATCGTAGGTAAGATGCATGACTTTGATTTTACTCATTCAACTGTGACCTCAGGAATTGCTCCGGCACTATTGGCGTATTTAACATACCACATCTCAAACATTAGCATGCTCCACAAAATCGCCCCATGGT
>NZ_JANQVQ010000159.1 GCF_030730205.1 Paraglaciecola sp. | reverse complement strand
ATGTGATTTAGTTTTCAAACTAATAAAAAATATCAGTTCCACTTGTCATAAACCCAAGCGCAAGCACTTACAGTCAGACTTACCGCTAAAAACGACGCTATCGAGCAACTGCCACCAAGGTATGTTGCTACATCCCAGATAGAATTGTCGGACGCTCAACAGCCATTTTCCTTCTCCGGCTGAACTACTAGGCATTCTTTAAAACGCTAAATATTTGAATGTTGACATTTTGTAAGTATATGTTAATTTAATTAAATAAACCGGTTTAGTAAATCGGTTTTGTTGTCGCCGATAATCAATTGGATAGGCAGCCAAGTATGAGGCCAAAATGTGTATGCATAACGAACACACAGTGTTTATTCAGCATAGAGACTACAAACCGACTGGCCCCGCCCTTGAAACAATTTATTTACAAAATGCCAAAACATAAACAATGAATATGACACTACAAAGTAAATGGAGACCGCATGAAAACTAAACTTAATAAAATAAGTTCTGTACTGAATAGTCGTAGAACCAATACCGCAATTTACAGTGCAGCGTTAGTGGCGATGCTGGCAACGCCGACTATTTTGGCGCAAGAAGCTCAAGCTGATGGAGATATTGAAGTTATACAGGTAAGTGGAATACGTAGTGCCCTTACAAGTGCACTGTTAGAAAAGCGCGATTCAGCTAACTTGGTAGAGATTATTCAAGCAGAAGATATTGGTAAATTGCCTGACCAAAACCTTGCTGAGGTGTTAGAGAATGTAACAGGCGTGCAAATTACTCGTTCTGCGGGTGTGGGTACGGGCGTACAAATCCGTGGTACTAACGCAAACCGAACTGAAATTAATGGTGTTTCTACTGTTGGGTCTGGAGCTGGTCGTAGTGGTATTAATTTTGAAGATGTTTCAGCTTCAATAATTGCAGGTGTTGAAGTCACCAAATCTCCTGATGCAAAAACCATCGAAGGTTCCGTCGGTGGTACTATCAACTTGCGCACTATTCGTCCTCTTCAATTAAGCGAAACTTTAGCGTCAGTCAGAGTCCAAGGTGAATCCAGTAGCCTTTCAACCGATGGTGTTAAGCCTCGATTATCTGGTACCTACGGTGACAATTGGGATACTGACAAAGGCAGATTTGGTGTTGTTTTCAGCGCTAGTTATGCAGAGCAAGACGTAACCGCTTTCCGTCCTCGTGTTGACCGAGATAACGTTGTTACCTCAGATGGCGGAACGCCCAACGCGCAAGATTTTGATTTTCTTGGAATACAATTTCTTAACCAAGATTACGATAATGATGAATATGAAACAGTGAATTTTGCTGGTTCATTAGAATGGGCGCCCAATTCCGAGTTGAAGTTTTATTTTGATGCCACTATCAATGATCAACAGCGTTATGCAGAAAGTTCATCAATCCAAGCTTCAGGCGTAAGTGATGTAATTGGTGTTGGAGTTCCTAGTGCCTTTGAAACTGTTAACTTTGGTATTTTAGATGGTTTGGATCTTGGTAGTATCCAAGCAGCAACTAAAGGCGTTATTCCTGTTGAAGTGGGTGGAGCCGATCCAAATTTGCGTGTTGCGGCCGATACCAGCTCGCGGGTAACCAAGAGCGAAATATTTAGATTGGGTGGCGAATGGCAAGGTGAAAACCTTAAAGTAGTCGTTGAAGCGTCATCGTCAAGTTCTAACTCGACTAACCCTCGAATTAACACCACACTTAACTTCCAAAACCCCAACGCAGCCAATAATTCATCCAATGAAAATGGCACACCATTCATTTATGATTTAACGGGTGGTTCGTTAGCGTTTGGCATCGCCTATGGCGAAGCCAACGCACCAACGGCTGCAGATATGATGGATCCAGCAAATTACATTTTACGTGACGTACAAACGGCGCGAGATCGCACTGAAAACACTGAAGAGGCCTTGCGTACTGATTTTACTTATAGCTTAGATTGGTCTGCGTTAACTAGCGTCGACTTTGGTTTGCGTTATAGTAAATCAACAAGTATGACGGATCAGATCCGTGCTAACGTTGGTTTAAGAACTTATGCAGACAGCCCTAGAGGTGACTTATTCGCTGAGCTTCTTACCGCTGGCCCAGATAACTTTGGCGACGCAGATGGTCGAGAGTTATTTGTTAAAGATTTCCTGATGATCAATCCTGATATGGTTACTGCCGACCAAGATAATGTGTTACGCATTCTAAATGATGCCGTTACTGCACATGGTGGATCAACTCCTATTACTGCACCCACGTCAGAAGTTAGCGCATTTTTTGATATCGAAGAAACGACGAGCGCTCTTTATGCGCAAGCAAATTTTGCTACCGATTATATACGCGGTAACTTTGGTGTTCGTTATTTAAAGACCGAAGTGGCTTCAACAGGTAATTCAATCACTACAGATGTAAATGGCAACCCTACAGTGTCACAAGTAACAACAGTGGGTGATTACGACTTTTTACTACCTAGGATCAACATTGTTGCTGATGTAACAGACGACATCGTAGTGCGTGCCGGTTGGGGCAAAGATATTCGTCGTCCTGACTTTGACGACCTTTCAACTTCAGTTACCTATAGCACTAGTCCTAACCCACCAGTTTCAGTTGGTAACCCAAATTTAGTGCCTGAAGAAGTTACCTCATTTGACCTGACGGCTGAGTGGTATTTCACGCAAGCAAGTGTATTAAGCATTGGATATTTCCATAAAACACGTAGCGACTTATTTGCTGGGCAGCAAGTAGACCCCTATCAAGATCCAGTGACTGGCTTCCGTGATACGATTGGCCCAGTGTGTGAGCAAGGTGGTATTTGGAACCCCATTGCAGATATAAACGTATTTGGTCCTGTTGGTGTGGGCGTATGTGTACCTTGGTCGACAACCATCAATGACACAGGTGAAACCACGCAAGAAGGGCTTGAAATGGCAGTCCAGTTTGACTTATCTAGCTTTGAAGATGACTTAGGTTGGGCATCTGGTTTTGGTGTTTTAGCCAACTATACGATCCAGAAGTTTGATGGTGGTGAAGCAGTTGATAATGCCGCAAGTCGTCCTAATGAAATATTTGCAGCCACAACAGGTATTGACGGTATAGAAGTGTCAGCTTTACATGGATTACCCGACCTTTCTGAAAATGCTTATAACTTCACCTTGTACTACGAAAAATACGGCCTTTCAGCCAGAATGCGATATACATGGCGTGAAGCTCATCGCTCAGAAGATTTTGGTAGTACATCTAGTTACCCTTGGGGATTCATGGTTGTTCAAGAAGACAGAGGGCAGCTAAATGCCAGCATAAGTTACGATGTAACTGAGCAATTAAATATTGGACTTGAAGGCGTCAACTTAACTGAGTCTGAAGTATCACAATCATGTGTTAACAGTGGAGCATTATTATGTTTCCAAGGCCTTACCGACCGTCGTGTAACACTTGGCGCTAGTTATCGCTGGTAAAATGTCAGAGAAATCGCTTTAACCAATTGATATAACAAGAAAAGTGTCGGGCTATATAGAAATATGGCCCGCCCCTTATTGAGCAAAACATCGTTGAATTAATTGATATGTGCTGGAACGCCATACATTCCAAACACTTCAAATACAGCATACCCAGAGAGCATCGATATGAAGATGAGTAGAATTTTATTAAGTACCCTTGTTTTGTTTGCATTCACTTTTACAGTCAAAGCGCAAACACCTTATACCCTTAAATCTACTGATGTGACGGTAGACAATGGGAAGATTACGTCCACGAATCTTACTAACGTTAGTGGAGGAAATTATCAATCCGCTATTATTATCCCCGAGAAGATTAATGGGCACTTAGTAACAGGGATTGGTGATAACGCTTTTCAAGATAAGAGCTTAACTGCTGTAAATTTGCCTGCTGGACTGACTACTATTGGAGATAAGGCTTTTCAGAACAATCGCTTAACCACGGTAACTTTGCCTGCTGGACTTACGTCCATTGGAGATGGTGCGTTTGAGTTCAACACCTTAACCAGAGTAAATTTACCTACTGGGCTTACAACCATAAAAAATAGTGCTTTTGCAACTAACAGCATAAGCCATGTAACTTGGCCTGCTGGGCTTACGTCCGTTGAAAGTAGTGCGTTTCGAGATAACAGTTTAATCATTGTGGATTTGCCGGCTGGGGTTAAGTCAATTGGCGATTTTGCCTTTCAGAATAACCGTATAACCACTTTGACCTTGCCTGCAGGGATCACGACCATTGAGGATAGTGCTTTTAATGTGAATTTTTTAATCAGTGTGGATTTGCCTGCTGGGCTTACGACCATTGAGGATAGTGCTTTTCGAGACAACCGTTTAACCAATGTGGATTTACCTGCTGGGCTTAAGTCCATTGGCCATAAAGCCTTTCTTGCTAACCGCCTAAGCCATGTGGATTTGCCTGCTGGGCTTACATTCATTGGCGAGGATACGTTTAAAATTAATAGTGATTTTAAAAGTTTTGTTTTACCCAAGGGCTCTCCCGTAACTAAGTCGGTGAGGTGGCAAGCAAGTGATGGAAGTGTGGTAAATGCTGGAGATGTTGTTTTGCCTGCAGATTTTGCTAATAGCTACAGAGCCATTATTGTAGATTAGGGCAAACTCAAAGAGAAACCCTATGCATAGCCACTGGTATTAGTGCATTTTACTATCTTAAAATGCACTAATTTTAAATAAGAACTAAACCGATTTAGTTCGTGGGTTTTGACAATATAAATTTATTGCCTACACCACAGCAAAGTGAGTGCTGTGGTGATGGCTATTATATTTGTCTACAAGACTGCCTTGTCATTAAAGAGCAGGAAATCATGATTTTTTGCGCGGCTTTATTAACGTCACTAATATTGTTGAGTAGTAGTTTAGCGGCTTCCACACCAATCATGTAAGGCTCTTGTTTAATAACAGTGATCGGGACTTTAAAAAACTCTGCCATGGGCAAATCATCAAAACCTATTAACGAAACATCATCGGGTATGGCGATCTGCGCTTGATTCAATGCACTTAGCAAATCGGTAGTGATAGCCAAATGCTGAGCAAAAAAAGCGGTGGGGGCTGCTGACTTGATGATTTGTGCGATGGAGTGTTGCAAACCTGTTTCACGTTGCCAATATTGAATTAATGCTGGCTCAAGTGGAATGTCATATTTATTCAGAGCATCTGCATAACCTTGGTAACGCTCGTTTCGCGATTTTACTTTTTTAAAGTCTTGTGTCACAAAACAGATGCGTTTATGACCAAGCTTAATTAGGTATTCAGTGGCATCAAAAGCAGCCTGTTTATAGTCTGACAAGATAATATTTTTTTCACTACCATCGTGCTCTAACTGAAACTGTACTATTGGCATTCCTTTTTCTACGTACTGGGCTATGAGTTTAGTATTTTTACCTGATGACGCGATGATGATACCGTCAACACGCAGTTGATATAAGGCCTCCAGCGACTTTGCTTCAATGGCTGAGTCAAAATCTGTATTGTAGATTAAGGCGTTATAGTCATTCTGTTTGCACCAATCATCTACCCCACGGATAGTTTTACTCGTATAGAAACCCGTGATATCTCTCACGATGACTCCTATAGTTTTAGTTTTATGGGCCTTGAGATTTCTGGCAATGGGATTAGGCACATAATCCAGTTCACCCACCGCCGCTCTAATTCGCTCTTGAGTGTCCTTCGACATAAACTCAAAACGACCATTAAGGAATTGGGAAGCTGTGCTTTTAGAGACGCCAGCTAGTAGAGCAACATCAATTAATTTTACTTTGGCCATGGGTATTTATTATCTGTGGACTAATTTTTTGGTGAGATGTTGACATATTGCAATATTATGATAATTTGTTCAACTAAACCGGTTTAGTAAGTATTTAATCATTTTTAATTGAAGAGGCTTTACGTTGAAAATTACAGAAATTAAAGTATTTGTTTGTAGCCCCGGCAGAAACTTTGTCACCGTAAAAATTTTTACTGACGCAGGCCTTTATGGCGTCGGCGATGCCACCCTTAATGGCCGAGAAATGGCCGTTGTCACTTATCTACAAGAGCATGTGGCTCCCTGCTTGATTGGGCGAAATGCCCATGAGATCGAAGATATCTGGCAGTACCTCTACAAAGGCGTTTATTGGCGTAAAGGGCCGGTCAATATGGCTGCCATCGCGGCGATAGATATGGCACTTTGGGATATCAAAGGTAAAGCAGCGGGTTTACCTGTTTATCAATTACTGGGTGGTAAAAGCAGAAAAGGTGTGACCTTGTACGCCCATGCCAGTGGCGAAACCATAAAAGACACTTTGGATAAAGCCGAGGCTCATATCAAACAAGGCTTTAAAGCCGTGCGTTTGCAGTGTGCTGTGCCAGGTTTGAATGTCACTTACGGTGTGCTTGGTGATAAAGCGGATTATTTTGAGCTGCAAGGCAGTCGACCTTTACCCCCAGAAGAAGAGTGGAGCACGCAAAAGTACTTCAATATGATCGTTGAGCTTTTTCAACAAGCTCGAGCTCGCTTAGGCAATAGTGTAGAACTACTGCACGATGTACATAGCCGCTTGACTCCTATTGAGTCAGCCAGATTGGGCAAATTATTAGAGCCCTATGGTTTGTTCTTTTTAGAAGATGCCTCCATGGCTGAAAATCAAGATAACTATAAGGTTATTAGACAGCACACTACTGTCCCGCTGGCCATAGGTGAAACCTATAATACGATTTGGGATTGTAAAGATCTCATTCAAAATCAGTTAATTGATTACATCCGCGTGGCTGCTACCCATGCAGGTGGCATTACCGCGTTACGACGCATTGCCGATTTTGCCAGTATTTATAATGTAAAAATCGCCCCCCATGGTGCACCTGACCTTTCACCCATTTGTTTTGCTGCCCACATGCATTTGAATATCTGGGCACCTAACTTTGGTATTCAAGAATTTGTTGGTTTTGGGAATGCCCACTCTGCTCGAATATTTAAACATGGCTTCGAAGTGAAAGACGGCATGGCCTACCTTAATGATGCTCCCGGTTTAGGCATTGAGTTTGATGAAGAGGCAGCAAAAGAATACCCCTATAAACGTTCCTACCTGCCAGTGAGTCGTTTGGAAGACGGCACAGTATGGAACTGGTAGTGCGTCTACTGTCAATTTACGTTTTGATAAGTCGAGATAAATAACATGAGCAAAAAAATACGAGTTTTGATTCAGGGAACAGGTTTTGCCGGCCAAGGTCACGCAGAAGCCTTTAGATATGCAGGTGCTGAAGTGGTTGGCATTGTGGGGCGCACAGCAAGTGTGGTGCAACAAGTTGCCTCAGACATGAATATTCCTTATGGCGGCACCGACTGGCAACAAGCCCTTATTGACTGTCAGCCTGATGTGGTTTCGATTGCCACTCCGGGCGGCGCCCATGAAGAAGCCATTGAGCAAGCCATCGAATTTGGTTGCCATGTATTTAGCGATAAACCATTAACAGCCTGTGGTGAATCAGCCAAAAAACTCTATGACTTAGCCACCCAGAAAAAGGTAAAAACGGCTTTTGCTTCGAGCTTCAGATATATGCCCGATGTGATCCATGCCAAACGTTTAGTTGAAGCGGGTGTAATAGGTGAGCCCTTAGAAGTGGAGTGTATTTCCCACTTTAATTTAGAGCGAGACATTCCTTTTGGCTGGTCCCATCGTAAAGAGGATGGCGGTGGTCGCCTGAATAATAATTTCACCCATAAGTTATCTATTGTTACCTCCATAGTGGGTGAAAAAATTCTTTCCATCATGGGCGAAGTACGTGATGACTTGGGCAAGGCGCCCATTGTTGAAGGTGTACATAACTTTAAAAATCGCCGTGACTATATTCCTGAAGATCTTAATGATCCCGCGCTTAAGTGGGGTGAATCCAATGTGGAATGGTCATACACCGTATTAGCTCAGTTAGAAAGCAAACTGGCTAGCAAACCCGTATCGGTATTGTTCAAACACGGTGGTTTACATCCGCGTTTTAACGAAGACCATATAGTGATTTATGGCAGCAAAGGGGCGATATACATAAAAGGCCATTATGCCAGTGGCCCCTTATATATTTACGCTGAAAACAAGCAGTGGCAAGAAACCCCATTACCGCAAGACATAGTCGACAATATCCCTGCAGTTGAAGGTGATACTGAAAGAAACTGGCGCTACCTCATCAGAGAATTAGTCAAGGATATTAAGGGTGAGACCGTGGCGCCATATCAAACCTTTAAAGAGGGGGCTCAATATCAGCAACTTATTGATCTCATTCGTAAAAATGATAATTGGGTTGACGTCAGTCACCTGCAATATTAGGCCAACTTATGTTATATGAATATTTAGTCATAGTAGGATACTTTGTACTGATTGTAGGTATTGGTTTTGCCTTTAAAGATATGGCAAAAAACTCAACCAGTGACTACTTCCGTGGCGGCGGTAGAATGTTGTGGTGGATGGTCGGCTCGACGGCCTTTATGGCGCAGTTTTCAGCCTGGACATTTACCGGTGCGGCGGGTAAAGCCTTCACCGACGGCTTTGCCATTAGCCTAGTGTTTTTTGCTAATACCTTTGCCTATTTTTGTGGTTGGGCTTATTTCTCTGCCCGTTTTCGCCAGATGCGGGTGGATACGCCAACTGAGGGCATCAAACGCCGTTTTGGCCCGCAAAATGAACAATTTTTTTCGTGGGCTCTCATCGTATTTAGCTTTATTAATGCTGGTGTGTGGCTCAACGCTTTGGGGGTATTTACCAGTGCTGTGTTTGATGCCGACATTACCCTAACCATCATAGCAACTGGCTTAACCGTGGTCTTTGTATCTGTACTTTCTGGTGCATGGGGCGTGGTTGCTTCTGACTTTGTGCAAACCTTAGTTGTTGCGGTTATCTCCATTGCCTGTGCCATTGTGGCTTTGGTAATGGTAGGTGGACCGGTTGAACTAGTGGAAAACTTTCCAGTGGATTTTGTCATGGGCCCAGACATGAACTACGGGGTGATTTTAGTTGGCTCCTTTGTATTCTTTTTAGCCAAGCAAATGATTACCATTATGAACTTGCACGACTCTTTTCGTTTTTTAAACGCTAAAGATTCAGTAAATGCACGTAAAGCATCCTTGTTGGCCATGGGCTTGATGGGCGTTGGCAGTATTGTGTGGTTTATTCCCCCTTGGGCGGCTGCTATTTTGTATCCAGACGCAGCAGCAGCCTACCCTGAGTTGGGTAATAAAGCCGCAGATGCTGTGTATTTAGTGTTTACCCGTAATGCTATGCCAATAGGCACAGTGGGTTTGTTATTGGCTGGTTTATTTGCCGCCACTATGTCTTCTATGGATTCAGCCTTAAATAAAAACGCCGGTATATTTGTCAGAAGCATCTACCAACCCTTGTTGCTTAAAAAGAAACAAGAAGTAAACGATATACACCTGCTTAAAGTGAGCCGCTTTGTCAGCTTTATCAGTGGAATATTGGTTATTGCAGTGGCCTTATTTTTCAAGTCACTGACCGAGCTTAGTCTATTTGAATTGATGATGAATGTTTCAACCATGATCCAAGTGCCGCTACTTATCCCACTTATCTTTGGTTTATTTATTAAACGTATCCCCCAGTGGGCGCCTTGGGTAACAGTCGCAATTGGTCTGTTTGTATCTTGGTTCTCGGTGAATATATTAACGCCTGAACTATTATCTAATTGGCTGGGTCTGGCGCAAGAATTCACCCGTCGTGAAGCGGTAGACATCAACTTAATGATCACTATCGGAGCTCACTTAGTCTTCACCGCAGGGTTTTTCTGTGCCACTACTTTTTTCTATAAAGAAGAAAATGATCATCATAAACAAGAAACCGATCGCTTTTTTACCGATTTTGAGACCCCTTTTATCGCTGACGCTGAACAAGATGATTACGACAGACAGCAGCGCGATAAACTAGGCTCTATGGTGATGTATATGGGTTTTGGCGTATTGGCCATGATGTTAATTCCCAACCCAATGTGGGGACGACTGGTGTTTGTGCTGTGTGCGTTGACAATATTAATAATGGGCTTTTTGCTGAAAAGAAGCGCCAAACCCAAAGCACTTAAAAATAAAACCCAAGTTGGGTAACTTGGGTTTGGTTTAATTGTATAAGGAGTCAAACAAATGTTTGCAAACCTAAAACGACCCTTAGTTGTGCTAAGCCTTGTGATGTGGATAGTGGGCTGTAATGCCCTACACGACGAAAAAAAAGTGAGTTTAAGTCATGGAACTGACGAGTCGGCAGGTGGACTACCTGCCTACATAGTAAGTATTGCCAATGCCACGTTTTATCTTGAAAAAGACGGTGGTGGGCTATCCAGCATGCTGGATGTCGACGGGGTAGACTGGATAGGCTTTAACGACACTAAAGGCTCGGGTCACCAAGGTGAATATCGTGGATTCCCTAATGCCATTCATAAACAAGATGGCGACTATTTTCATGCACTAAATGCCAGCACTGATAAATCCACTTCAGTGGTTGAAATCGACTCGCCACAGCATGTGCGTATCGTGTTTACTTCAGGTAACGGTAAATGGCAGGGGCAATGGGACTTTTACCCACAACGCTTGGATTTTACCATGACCCAAGTCAGTCAGGGTTATCACTACTGGGTGCAATATGAAGGTGTGCCAGGTGGCGAAATGGATGATAGTGACTTTTGGTATGCCTCTGCTGACAACAAAAGACATGGCATCCATGAAACTTTTATAGGCGATTTACCCTCGCCAGAATGGTTTGCCTTTGGTGATATAAAAAGCTCACGTATGTTGTACCTGCTGCACCATGAAGATGATGAACATCCAGACGATTATGTTAGTCGCCCTCACATGACAGTGTTAGGTTTTGGTCGCAGTGAAAAAAACAAATTTCTGACCACGCCACAAACCTTTTCAATTGGATTTGTTGAGTCGACACACTATCAAACTGTTGAGCAAAGCATCAAAAGCATTATTCACGAGTAGTCATATTTATACCCAAACAACCTGAAGATACGCGTTTCAGCATCTTCAGGTTGCTTGGGTATATACCAATTCCTTTAAATAAATAGGCACTTAGAACGCGTCCAGCGGATAAGGGACAAGGCGTCGCTATACTTCAGGCATCCTGCCTTTCGCTAAAGCCAGCGAAGCTGTTCACAAATGTTCCAGACATTTTTGTGCAGGAATGGCCTTATCCTTTGAAATAGCGAAAATGCAGAGCCTTATCCACTGGGGTGTTCCCTTTGGACTAGTTTTAAAAGCACATACTCAGCGTTGCTCGAACTCGAAAGAACGCCACTATTACTTCATTCAAGCGCCTTGATTATGTGCTTTTAAATTCTCGCTGAGTGTACATTTATTTAATGGGTTGGTATTAGTTATTCAGGATTGTACGATATTGCCTATATTTAATAGGGCAATGCTGGGTAAGGTTGTTTATCAATGCCAATTCAAGTTTGACCTCAAATCACTCAATGAATATAAAAATATTTAAAGAGCGACGTTGAGGTCGAAAAAAAGCAAACTACTATGCGTTTGTTGACGTAACACTCGACATAACAGAATTACGTCGGCGACAAGCGGCGAACAATAGCAACAGGGCTAGTGCGCCAATTGATGTGCTACCTCCAGACGATTTCTTTGCTGATACTTTAACCGTGATTTCTGCAGTACTGAGCCCACCCCGACCATCACTGATTTGCACACTAATAACATCGGTGCCAACAAAGGTAACGAGCGGCGTGTAGTGTATTACATTGTTAGCATTAAACGTCACTACGCCTTGCTGTGCATCAACATGGATAATGTTGATCGGATCGCCGTCTGTATCACTGGCGGTGTGCAGTACAGCAATATCGATGGATGTAACACTATTGGTTGTGACTGTCATATTGCCAATGGTGGGTGCTCGGTTGTAATAAACGTTAATCGTTACTGACGCACTTGCAGTCCCGCCGTTGCCGTCACTGATGCTGTAGGTGATAACATCTGTGCCAATAAAGTCTAACTGCGGTTTGTACCACAAGCTTTGAGCATCTGAGTTAATTTCCACAGTACCAAAGTCCGCAGAGGCATAATTGATGGTCAAGGGGTCGTTGTCACTATCACTATCGTTGCTTAGCACATCAAGTTGATGAGTTTGTTCCCATTGCAATGAATAACTGTCAGCGACAGCCTGTGGCGCTTGGCTACTGCTGCTTGGTACTTTAACACCACCAGGGTCACTTACGGCGTTGTTAACCAAACCGTCATCGTCATTTGGCCCGCCGTCTTCAATGGTTAATTGCACACAAAGATAACCTTCAATTAAGCCAGGGAGCCATGCCGCTGCACCCGGTGGAGGGCAATAACCAACATCACCTTGAGCAGAATGGAGGCTGTTATTGGCATTTTCGATAAAGCTTACCCAACGACCTTGTTGGAATTTGCGATAAGTACCTCCCGCGGGAATAGGCGCCTGCTGAGGAATGACAATGCGTACTGTTTGGCCCCGGATAGGGAGTTCATCTATCACAAAATCAAAAATTCCACCTACTGACCTGAAATCCTCATCTAATGGTATTGGGTTTAATCCACCCATTTCACCGTCGAGGATCTGTGCTCCGCCCGATTGACCACCTAAGGCAAAAGCGCCTAAACCACAGCGCACGCCAGGGTCGCATTCCAGTAAGAAAGAATTAGTCACCGTATTGAGTTGCGGCAAGATATTATTGGTCGGCACATTGTCTAAATAATTGGGAATACCATTACCATTGTTATCACCTAAACCATCATCAATGTCTGGGATCAGATTGTTGTTGCTGTCACCGCTGCCAAGCACAGGTAAAGCTGCAACAATACGCAGGTAAATCTCTTTGGTAATACTGAGTGCTTCGTTGGCATCATCCGTTGCCATTAACGCCACTTTGTATGTCCCCTCGTCAAGCAATGCGGGGTCAAATTCGAAAGTATCAGACGCTGCAGATAGGTTGACAAGAGAAGCATCAGCAAGCCATTGCAATGTTACATCATCGCCAGCGTTTGCATCGAACACCTGCGCATCAACCT
Organism: Paraglaciecola sp.; assembly: GCF_030730205.1. GTDB lineage: Bacteria > Pseudomonadota > Gammaproteobacteria > Enterobacterales > Alteromonadaceae > Paraglaciecola. The sequence goes on along the minus strand of NZ_JANQVQ010000159.1, from coordinate 933 downwards.
TGATAGGACCTGCAGTTGCACTGAACCAAGAGCCGGTTTCAGCTTGCTGACTGGCCGTTAATGTCAGTGTGGGTGCAAGATTTTGCTCGGAGATAAGAACTTGAGCACTGATATTCGGTGCAAAATTTAAATCTCCATCCAAGCTAATAACAATGTCTTTTTCAACTGACCCGCTTAAATCGGCAAACACATTAAAGCTTATGCTTGCACTTGTGCCTGATGATATTTCGAATTCACCGTCACTTAAATCATGATCGCTCATAGACAGAGCACTACCACTGACGGTATACGGAACATAGACAGGATAGGTAGGTGCAACACCATTGAGCAAGACATTAACCGTGACCATAGTGTTATTTGCCGTCACTTTAAATTTTTCTACCGAAATTAAAGGATGGATTTCTAATAATTGACTCGAAACGCTGCTTAGTCCGTTAGCATCGGTTGCACGCCAATATAATACATGCTTGCCAGGTTTAAAAATTGGCAATCCGTTATCTAAACTGACAGCTAAACGATTTCCAGCTGCATCTACCGCAGTTGCAACACCTAGGTCTATTTTGGTTAATATTCCAGTGGCATCGGCAATGATATCCGCAGGTACGGTAATTTGGGGTGCATCTGGATTACTGCCCTCGATTAATAAACTCACAGTAGCAGTGTCACTAAATTCACCATCGCTCACGCTGTAATTTAACATTACTGTGCCATTAAAATTATCTGGCGCAGTAAACATTAGCTTATTGTCCGTAATACTCACTTGTCCCGCACTGGCATTGGCGGCAGTGATAGTAAGAGCATCGTCCTCTGGGTCACTGTCGTTTAGCAGCACATCAATTTGATAGAGATTATCCAAACTAAACTGCAAGGTTAAGTCATCGTCAGCGGCATTGGGTGCTGAGTTGGTTGCCAAAACTTCTAAGTTAAAACCTG
>NZ_JANQVQ010000158.1 GCF_030730205.1 Paraglaciecola sp. | reverse complement strand
TTAGTTGGACACCTTCTAGCTCACAAATTGGCATCAACTCAGCGCAATTACGGGTAAGCAATGCCGCGGGTGAAGATATTCAGATATTTGATATCGATGTGAGCAAGCCTATTTCAGAGGATATGATTAACTTTTATGTTAATCCCACTATTATTTACGGTAACGATGGTGAAGATTTTAATATTGGGACGGTCACAATAGAAGGCGGTGGCGCAACAATTAACTTAGTCGGCAACCGTTGGCGAGCGATTAACTTTCCTTACGTTATTACGTTAAACACCGTCATTGAGTTTGATTTTGTATCAACAATACAAGGTGAAATTCATGGAATAGGATTTGACGCAGACCTGACTTTAAATGAGGAAAATAATTTCAATCTTTTTGGTTCTCAAATTTATGGAATTCAAGACTTTATTTACACAGATATTGGCGAGTTACAACATTTTGTGATTCCCGTTGGGGAATATTATACCGGTGCTATGAATTATTTGTTTTTCGCCATGGCTCATGATGTAACAAATCCTAGTGCAGATAGTATATTTAGTAATATACAAGTTTATGAAAAGGAAGTTCTATTCCCGGTAAGTATCACATTCAATGCTAATTTAGGCCCTAAAACAGTTGCCGCAGAGGCGCCCTTTTCAGCTACAGCAACACTTATTTCAGGCGATATCAGCGAGATAGAAAAGATAGAATTCAGTCTTGATTTAATAACGTGGTCTCCCTCCACACAAATAAATCAAACGTTCACTTCTGAGCAACTTGGGCCAGTCGAAGGTGGTGAACACACTTTATATGTAAAAGTAAATTCAGGAGCGATACAACCAGTAAACTTTTCGGCAGACTATCGTTATTATTTTCTCAACCCTGATTGGGTAGGGCAATCTGTAAACTTAGTAGGATTAGAAGACAACACGAGTTTAATGCTTAACGGGGAATTGCGAACTATTAATAAAGGGCAAACCATTAGTTACATTGTGAATACGCAAGGCGAGTTTGTAACCGCAGATAAGCCCTTTGCAGCAGGAACTGATGCTGACGGACTCGATATGCCCGTACCGGCTAATTTTTCAGGCACGCAATTTGCCATACCGAATATTCGCTATACCCATTTTTACTACCTACTCAGCCCTTATGTTGATACACAAGTACAAATAAAGAGAGGACAGGATACCTATAACATCACTTTAACAGCCGGTGAAGTACATACCTTTAATGCAGGGAGCGCGACGAAAGTCGGAGGTAGTATTCACGCAGATGTACCCATTCTGGTTTCGCACTCTACAAACCTAAACAGAGATGCCTACCCTGTACAACCAGCGGCAAAAGAGTTGTGGGGCATTCGTTCACAATGGGCTTATGTGGCGGCTTTAGAAGATAATACACAAATAACTGTCCATTCTGACAATGGTGCAAGCCAAAGCTTTACCCTAAATACTGGCGGGATAAAAGAAATCACAATCGGCCTCAACACAAAACACGGTCAGGGTAGCGCCCTGCATATTTTGGCCAATAAGCCTGTTGCCGCCATTCAACATGCTGATGATGATGGCTACGAAACAACAACCTTTGGTAGCGTTGACATGTTTTCAACTGATTATATATTGCCCCTAAAATCGCAATACGTCGCCATTGTATGCACAACTGATACGTTTATTACCTTACTTGACTCTACCAATAATAACATCGCCAATACCAGCTGTTTAGCGGATAACACAGCGCCAGGTAAAGCCTATTTTGGTGAAGAAACAGGACTACTTAACATCGATGAAGGCTATCAAATTCAGGCAAGTAACCCTATTTACCTTATTTATGAGGCTAAAAACTCTGATGATGAGCATAATTTGTTAGGAAACAAAGCAGAAATCCCCATTATTCAGTTAGGCTATATAGCTAACAATGATAACTTGAACATCTATACTTCAGACACGTTCATTGCCACGGCAACAATATATGATAACCGTACCATCGGCACCTTAGAATTTAGTCTTAACGGCAAAAACTGGTATCCAGCAAATTTAATTAATAGCACGTATCAATTTAATTTTGGAACGCTGCCAAGTGGTAATTACACCCTTTATGCTAAATCGAACGATGAGCGAGTACATATTCTTCGTTTTGAAGTAGCTCCAAGCCTTGTAGAAAACAGCTATTATTTTCTCAATCCAGAGTGGATTGGCAAAACAGTAAAATTAGTCGGTTTAGAAAACAATACTACACTCACAGTAGATGGAATTGCTCAGACCCTGAATAAAGGGCAAACCATTAGTTACATTGTGAATACGCAAGGCGAGTTTGTAACCGCAGATAAGCCCTTTGCAGCAGGAACTGATGCTGACGGACTCGATATGCCCGTACCGGCTAATTTTTCAGGCACGCAATTTGCCATACCGAATATTCGCTATACCCATTTTTACTACCTACTCAGCCCTTATGTTGATACACAAGTACAAATAAAGAGAGGACAGGATACCTATAACATCACTTTAACAGCCGGTGAAGTACATACCTTTAATGCAGGGAGCGCGACGAAAGTCGGAGGTAGTATTCACGCAGATGTACCCATTCTGGTTTCGCACTCTACAAACCTAAACAGAGATGCCTACCCTGTACAACCAGCGGCAAAAGAGTTGTGGGGCATTCGTTCACAATGGGCTTATGTGGCGGCTTTAGAAGATAATACACAAATAACTGTCCATTCTGACAATGGTGCAAGCCAAAGCTTTACCCTAAATACTGGCGGGATAAAAGAAATCACAATCGGCCTCAACACAAAACACGGTCAGGGTAGCGCCCTGCATATTTTGGCCAATAAGCCTGTTGCCGCCATTCAACATGCTGATGATGATGGCTACGAAACAACAACCTTTGGTAGCGTTGACATGTTTTCAACTGATTATATATTGCCCCTAAAATCGCAATACGTCGCCATTGTATGCACAACTGATACGTTTATTACCTTACTTGACTCTACCAATAATAACATCGCCAATACCAGCTGTTTAGCGGATAACACAGCGCCAGGTAAAGCCTATTTTGGTGAAGAAACAGGACTACTTAACATCGATGAAGGCTATCAAATTCAGGCAAGTAACCCTATTTACCTTATTTATGAGGCTAAAAACTCTGATGATGAGCATAATTTGTTAGGACTTTAATTGCGCAGCACAAATTTGGGGCACTTACTCCAAGTGCTCGACAGCATCGAGAACTTTAAAAAGTTACCTTATTGTCTATTAATTAACTTAACATCTAGTGTTAATCCCAAAGTATCGTCGCACAGTGTTTATTAAGCTTTATACCGAAGCTAAGATGAAAATAATTTTTAAAATTGGATATGACTTTATTTACGATGTAGTGGGACTAGAAATACTAGGGGATCATATTTATATGACTCTAAATCGGGAGCGCAATGAAAGACACTGCATCTGATAAAAAGGATCTCGGAGTGAGAACCTTTCATTTTATATCGATAGATACACATTATACTCCGAAGGTGGTAATATTTTGACTCAGTTTTACGTCATCAAAACGATATACCATATAAAAAACGGTTCGAAAGCAAGTGTAAAGATCACTAATTAAGTTCGATCGTCAAAAAGAGAGTTCTAAACAAATTAGACTCTTTTAAAAATCAGTCACTTGCGGCCAATATTTTTTATTAAAAAGTTGAGGCGTTTTAAACACAGCATTGAAATCAATCATAAAATAATTGCAACAATTTCAGGACAGAGCAAATAAAATCACTGTCATTTTTTGCCACAAAAAAACCCGCCTAAGCGGGTTTTTGAAATTAGAAATTGTATTAAATTAAGCAGTCTTACGGCTTCTTAAGCCAATAAATCCCAAACCTAACAAGAACAAAGCTGCAGTGGCGGGTGCGCTAACAGCCACAGCTGAGCTTGTAGTATTAGCAATTGATATATTCGTTCCAATCGCCAAAGAACTTGACTCCTTAGCTCCAGTCAATGAACCATCGGTGAAACTAATATAGTTAACACCAGTAACATTGCTAGCGTTGTTCAAGCTTAAATCAAAATTCCATGAAGAATCATCTAAACCTGCAAAAATGAAACCGTCATTACGGTTTGCGGCATAAGCAAAAGAGATACCAGTGGTACCAACTAATTCATCAGGGTCATCCACAAATAACATAGACCCGTTAGAAGCAAGATAAGAAACTAATAAAGAACCTTTACTACCACCGTCAAACGCACTAATCGTTGCAAATATTGCATATTCATTGTTTAACTCAGCGGTAAATAATACCACTGTATTAGCTATTTCTAGACCCGTATTCGATGACCATGTATTAGCACCATTATAGTCATAAAACTCTTCGAAAGAAGAAACCGTACCATTCAAATCTAACGCTTTAACCTCTGTGCCATTTAGTGATAAAAGCCCAGCGTTTGCACCCATTGAAGCAACGACGACAGTCGTTATTGCTAGAGATTTAACTAAAAAATTCTTAAAATTCATTTTGTATTCCTTAAACTTGAATCATTATTGCAACCTAACTCTCATAAAGCAAAACTCATACCACAACCAAAAATAAAAACTAAGACCCCACAAAAACACCCAATTTTCAAGCACTTAAAAAACAAACTTTTACATCTAAAGATTTAGGATTTCATTCTAATTTTCAATATGTAAAATTCATTGACACTAGCAAACACGATAACCAAAATTAAAAGTACATATTGACTGGATTCATTAAAAACATGAATTTACTTAAAAATGCGTTTTCAAAACTGTATGTGTATAGAAAGCGCAGTAGATTGGGGCCAAAAAAAACCCACTTTCGTGGGCTTTGTATACTATACAGCAATATAGTTAATTAGGCAGTTTTTCGTCTTGACATACACATAAGGCTCAAAGCTAGCACAGAAATCGCTAATGAAGCGGGTGCGTCTACAACTGTTGCCTTGGCATCAGGAACTATATTAGCAGAGGTATGAGTGATTGAGAAACCTGTGCCAATAGCCAACAATTCAGAAGCACTTGCGTTGCCAAGAGTACCATCAGCGAAACTGATATATCTAACTCCGCTAAGATTCCTCGCCTCACTTAAACTCAAATCAAATGTCCATAGCGAATCATCAAGATCACCATATATAAAACCATCATTGCGACGTTTAAAATAATTATATGAAATCCCGCTGGGGCTGACTAAATCATCCGGGTCATTTGTAAATAACATTGCGCCTGCAGATCCAACATATGACACAAATAAACCGCCAGCTTTTCCTGTTCCAAATTTGCTAATGGTAGCAAAGATGGCGAATTCATCATTCAACTCTGCAGTAAATAAAATTACGGTGTCATTTTGCTCTAAGCCAGTATTTGAAGACCATCTTTTTGAACTGTTATAGTCATAAAATTCTGCAAAAGAAGAATAGTGCCCAGTTAAATTTAATGCTGAGACTTCTGCACCATTAAAGGTTAACAGACCAGCATGTGAACTGAATGAACACGCAAAGAGACCCATTAGTGCTGAATACTTACGTAAAAACTGCTTTAAATCCATGTCGTGTCTCTCTATGTTAAGTGTCTCCCAATACTGATTAAGCAAGCACACTTTATGCCACAAACACAAAGAAAACACCGAACTTAAAAAATACAATAGTTTTCATATACATAAGATACAAAATTATTGTAAAAAAAATTCTCCCATTTTGAGATATTCTGAACCTGTAAAAAATATTGATTCTAAACATGTAAAACCTGCTTACATTTTTACATTTTTACATTTTTACATTTTTACATTTTTACATTTTTACATTTTTACACCCATTTATACGAATACAAGGGCCAAGCCAATCAACGTTGCACCTGTCTTTTTGTTTTCTGTGTTGATAATCGTTGCGCATGGCGTTTGCTTCATCATTGCTCTGCAGGTTGAGACCACCATTGTCATATGTTTGTCGTGTCGAAAAAATGTGCACATACTCAGGCCAATTCTAACGTGCAATCACAAAACTCTTCCCCGCCACTGCAAAAGTAGTGCTTTTTACCGAATAGAGTTTACTTAAGGAAATTAATGACTAGCCATTTACCGACTACCATTGCAGTTACAACTTTTACCAGGTGCAATCCAGTTCTTTGTTCATCCAAAGGGTGTTTAGAATTCTGCAAAAACACCATCCTTATAATATTACAATCCAAGATTAGCATCAGGAGGACACTTAGAAATATTTTGTAAAAAACTCCCCCTCAATCACACAGTTCAACCTAGCATAAATTTAACTAGTTATTCCCCAAATAAATCTGTCATCTGCTTTTTGACACTTAAAGCAAAATTTTTCATCAGTTTGGCTGATGCTATATGAATATTGCGTGAAAGAAGTAAAAGACGTGTAGCGTTAACCGATATTTAAAATCGTTTATAAAGTTAAAGTAGCTACAGAAATTATAGAAAAATTATTATAAAGTATTAATCAGGCTAATGGGACTTCCATAAATACAGACGAAATATGAAAAGGAACTTACGTGATATCACATAAACACAAATGTATTTTTGTCCATATACCTAAATGTGCGGGGACAAGTATCGAGAATATTTTGGGCCACTTTGATGGCCATGAAGGCAGAGCGGGGCAGGATCATCGCAGCATCCGAATGATTGAACAACCCGGTCTTCAACTCAGTGTATTTAAGAATGCAGACAATATTAAAGATTACATACGCAGAGTAAGAGAAGGGTTTCGTAGCCAGGCAAATCCAAACAATGGCCTGACTGTCAACGCCAAACAATACCAGGAATATTTTAAGTTTACCGTTGTGCGTAACCCTTGGCATAGGGCTCTTTCATGGTACAAAAATGTTTTGAGAGATGAAATTCACCAGAAAAATTATGGTATTAATCCTAATCTGAGCTTTGAACAATTTATCACTCAATTTGCTGGCACTGGATACTTGCGACCACAGACTTATTGGTTAAAAGAGTTTAATGGAAAAATCAATTTAGACTATGTTGTTAAATTTGAGAATTTGGCAGAAGACTACATGAAAGCAGCTGAACTGGGCAATCTGCCCAATGTGCCCTTACCCCATAAAATAGAAGGTGAAAAAGGCAATTTTGATAAAAATTTTACACAGAACGCTATAAATTTTATTGCTGATTTTTATAAAGAAGAAATCCAACTATTTCAGTATAAATTTTAAATTCGCAACACAGTTCTATTCTAACGAAAACAGTAATTTTTTGCGATACTGTTTGCAGTTGAACGCAATAACCTAGGTGGTATTTTTATGAATGGTGTTGCGAACGCATTAGAAGATATCTTAAGGTAAATAAGAATGTTCGGGATCGGGATCAAATTAAAACTTAAAAACTATGCTAAATTTTTTATCGTCCGATCAAATTACTATTTGGGCAACTACAAAGACACGTTGTGGATAATTGGTGACGGCCGCAGCGGCACAACTTGGGTGGCAAACCTGATTAATCATGATAAGCGTTATCGGGAAATGTTTGAACCGGTGCACCCGCAAAGAGTCGTCGACTTTAATTTTATCAGACCTCATGAATACTGTCGTCCTGCGGATTTCAATGGTAAAATAGAAGAAATCTTCGCTGACATTTTTTCTGGAAAGTATGCCCACAAGAGCGTTGACCGGGATAACCACACCTTATGTTTTAAAGGGCTCTTGATTAAAGATATTTTTGTCAACTTGCTCTGCTTCGCCGCTACTCGCGCATATCCAACAGTAAAACCTGTCATGCTCATCCGTAACCCTTTTGCAGTGGCGCTTTCCAAGCAAAAAAAATCACATTGGTGTTGGGAAACTGAGCCAATGAACTTTTTACTGCAGCAAAACTTGGTTCAAGACTACTTGTTACCGTTTAAAGACATTATTGAATCAACCAGTGTTAAAAACGACTTTGTTTTAAACCAGATACTCATTTGGGCCATTATTCACTATGTACCACTTCGTCAATTTTCTGTTAACGAACTGCATATTTGTTTTTATGAGCAGATTTATGCCTCTCCTGAACAAGAAATTAAAAAAATTATTTCTTTTGCCAGAGGGCCTGAAATCGCGTCACGTTTTAAGCTGGGGAAAGATAAAATAAACGCTCCCAGTAGGGTGGTTGGTACTGCAAGCAATGTCTTATCTGGCACATCGCCAATAAATTCTTGGCAAAAAGAAGTATCAGATGAGACGTATCAGCAAGGACTAGAAATTTTACGCCAATTCGGATTTGCCGACTTATATGATGATTCATCGATGCCAAACCCTGAAGCACTGCTAAACGTCAGGAAACAGTCATAACGCAAACACCATCATCTTAATGAAGTGGCAAGAAATATGCTTGAATGTTGGTCATTAAAGGAGTGTTTACTAAACAAACAATTCATTTTACAAATAACTGTCACCCCTGAGTTGTAAAGACAACGGGAATATTGCGATTTTCTTATTCTACGAATAAGAAACACTTAAAAGGACGAAAATATGCAACCTGTTTTGACTTTTATTGTGCCGGTAAGGCACCATGAAAATGCACCAAATTGGAACGATACTGTTCACTATCTTAAGCAAACACTTACGTCAATAGCCAACCAAACTGATGGTGATTGGAACTGCCTTGTCGTAGCGAATTCCAGTTCCGAATTGCCGCCCTTTGAAGACAATAGAATTAGTTTAGTTGCTGTAGACTTTGACCCAAATAGATTACACGAAAGGGGTGATGCAACCCAAGAAGAATTCCATGAGTCTTTTCGATTTGATAAAGGCAGAAGAGTATTGTCAGCCATGAATTCTGGTAAGTTAGGCAAATTCTATATGATCGTAGATGACGATGACTTTGTGCATGAAAATCTTGTTAGCCATGCAAAATCGCACCCAAATGCTAATGGCTGGTTTATTAATAAAGGATACGTTTGGGGAGATCAAGGAAAGCTACTGATGAAATTTGATAGATTCGATCGTAAATGTGGGAGCTCTTTGATAATAAAAAGCAGTGTATTTGATTTTTCAACGTTCTCTGAAAAGGAAATGAAGTTGTTTTTAGGCAGCCATATGTTTGTTAAAGATAACCTCAAAGAAAGAGGCTTAGGATTGGCAGAACTTCCTTTTTATGGCGCTGTTTATAGAATTGGTCATAGAAACGCACATAGTAGTTCTAAAAGTCTTCTCAGGCAGTTTTATATCAATAAAAAAATGTTCAAAAGTCCTCAAATTTTGTTTGCGCGTTTGGGATGCTTAAAAGTCGTATCACAACAAATAAGGCGTGAATTTGCATTAAATTGTTAAACTTGACTGGTTAACATTGCAAACCCGTTGGTTAAGGCTTTAGCACCAGATGATTTGTTCATGGATTCTTGTGGCCCAAACTAATTTCATGAGTGTGAATCTGAACCTGGCTGCGCTAAAATACAAACCTAAGATCTTATAGGAAATTTAATGAAAGTCGGAATTCTTACCCTTCCCCTGCATACTAATTATGGTGGCAACTTGCAGGCATATGCGCTTATCAATGTGCTAAAGAAAAACAACATCGATGTGGTCTTTTTAGACAGGCAGAGAAACAAGTACAACCCTTTACGCTATCTGATTTCGCTACCCAAAGGTGTTGTGAAAAAATATATTTTACGCAAACCTGCCCCCATCTTTGACTTTCTGAAAGCCAAATTGGAATATGATCAGGTATCAATACATGCAAGAGAATTTACCGACCATTATATAAAGCCTAAAAGCGCGGCTTTATATAACGGCGACGACTTACTGCGTGAATGTCAAAACTTAAGACTAGACGCAATTATTGTTGGCAGTGATCAAGTCTGGAAACCATCATATACGCCTGACATCTATAACTATTTTTTCGACTTTGCGGATCCTGATAAAATTAACCTCAAAAGAATTTCTTATGCTGCATCATTTGGTAACGACGATTGGAAATATACTGATCTTGAAACACAAAGATGCGCCAGTTTGCTTAAAAAGTTTTCCGCGATTAGTGTCAGAGAAGATCTGGCAGTTACTCAATGCAAAGAGCATTTTGCCGTTGATGCCACCCACGTATTAGACCCAACGCTGCTTTTGGCCGCAGAAGACTACTTATCGCTACTTACTGACAAAGGGTTAGAGAAAACCTCTACGGTGACAAGCTATGTTCTTGATAATTCAGATTTTATTAACACTGTCTTTGCAAAGGTATCAAAAAGTTTTGCTTGTAAAATAAGCAGGCTCAATACTCGTACAGAAGAGCTAAATGCACCAATTGAAGAGAGAATAGCCCCCCCCGTACAGGATTGGTTACATGGTATATATACAGCCAAATTGTTGATAACTGATTCGTTTCATGGGTGCGCGTTCGCTATTCTGTTTAATGTACCTTTTATCGTAATTGGTAACGAGCGCCGCGGTATATCACGCTTTAATTCACTATTAAATTTATTTGCATTGCAAGCTAGAATGGTAAAATCTGAAAGCGACATTACAAGAGCACTCAATCACACGATAGATTGGCATGATGTAAATGCCAGGCTTTCAGTTAGTAAGGAGGAGTCTTTGGGATTTCTTTTAACTGCTTTAGATCAAAAGACTGAACTTACCCCATCAAGCCAAAAATAATTTAAAAAGAATGCTTCATTAATTCATTCTAAAAATAGAACACTAAGAGCCTTTTAGTGTTCTCGCTAATTCATAAAGCCAGGGTTAAAGCACTAAGATTAACCACTCGAGAAAACAACAAAGCTATTCTTTATATATAAGTACTTTTTACTTCAGGGCAGAATATGTCCTGAGGGCTAAACAAAACGCCTGTAGGTAAAAATGACTTTAGATACTTTGATGTGCCAATGCCGCCGTCAGGAAACTGATAGATAACTCTTCGTATTTATAAACCACATTATAAAATCTAAATGATTCTAAACACCTCTTATAATATGGTGGAATACAGTATAAATTTTGTTAACCCCTTTTGCGCTATCAAAACATAATGCTCTATTCACTTGTTATCTCTCCTTGTGGCACTCAAACCTCTGACTTACTTACTAAAAAACGTTTTGATTTGTGTGCTTATTTTTCTGTCCAATAAGAAATAACTCACACTAAAGCTCACTCCAGCTATTGCAATGCTAAATAATATTGTTAGCCAATGATTATCTGTGACGACAAACTGCATACCCGCTTTAACCGCAAACCACATCACGACGCAACTAACCGTACTGTAAGTGCAGCTTTTTAAAAATGACATTTTAATGTTGCTTAACACTTTGTTCATTGCATAAAAATTGACAGCGATTACTCCAAAAACTCTGATGGCTAAGGCATAGATAACGGCGATAAGGCCCTGATCATTAATAGTCAATACTAAATAAGCCAGTGCTATTACCGAGATGGTGACTTGACCTTTTAACCCCAAGCGGTTTTGACCGGTGGCGACTAATACGCTGGGCAAAAACATAAAATACATATTAAAAGCTGTCAGCACCGCGATACCAATAAGAATATCGACTGAAGGTAACCACTTGTCGTCGAATAATGCCCCTAACAATGGTTCTGCAATTAGCCCTAAGCCAACAAACATGGGCATAATAAACAAAAGGGCAATTTTTGTACTAAGAATAAAAAAACCATCTAAGGCCTGCCCTCTGTTTCTTTTGTCTGAAAAAACTGGGTGAGCATAGCCCATTAACGCGGTAATAATTGCGGTTCTTGGCAACTCGACTAAGCGATTGGCAAAATTGTAAAAACCAACGGCAGCCGTGCCTAAAAACGACTCAATAATAAAAATAGTGCCTTTAGAAAATAAGTTTAAGTTTGTCATTTTTAATGAACCAGGAAAACCCACATAAAACTGCTCCTTCGCCCACTTAAAATCTATAATGAAAGGCAGTGGGCGGCGTTCAAAATAAAGTAATATGAACGAAGAAACTAACGCCATAACAGTTGCTTGTGACACGACAGCAAAGGCGCCAAAGCCAGATACCGCCAACCAGATACCTACCGTCATACCACAAATTTTGCCAATAAGAGTTCGGTTTGCCAGTGATTTGAATGATTTTTGTCTGCGTAAGTGCAGTATATGCACCCGAGTAATTGATTGAGCAGGCAAATACACCACCGCAATCAAGCCTGCCCATAGTGCGGTAACATCGTCAAAATAGAGATAATACCCAGCAAAAATAACTGCGGCTATTAAAGAACTGACAATGAATAGTAACCAGAATGTCGTGCCATCATTTTCTTTGGTGATCTCTTTTAATCTGATAACTGAACTATCAATGATAGCAACAAAAAACATGCCAAAAAACTCAACCAGGCTTAATAGTAATACGCCCAAGCCCAACTCTGTTGGTGTTAAATACTGTGCATAGACCAAAAATGAAATGATTGACAGGCCTATCAATCCAAACTTTTCAAAAAAGACCCAAAACAGTCGGCTGAGTCTGGTTTTTAAAAGACTCATAAGGCAACTTGCCCCCTTTGTGGTAAGGCTGCGAGATGCATAGTTGCACGTTTTACTAATATTGATTGGGTTAAGACTACCGTAAATACATATTTGTTACGGGTAGTACAAACAAAATTCAGGTTAACCAGATTATTTGACAAAGTAAGCACTTCTCTTTTTATTAATTCAATTTTATGTTAGTTGGGTAAAGCGCTATGTTGTGTGATTGCTTTCAAGTGAGCCTAAATAATTCACCCATGCATCCTAGTCAATGTTTTACCAAAGAGTCTGACGTACCGTTATGTGCTATTATCCTATCAGCAAACGCTTTCATTTAAGGCTTGCTGTCACTTTTCAACAGACTTAATCAAGGGCCTGAAGCTACCAAATAATTTGGCGTAAAGTGCTAACGGAAAATAACGCGTTAGTAATATTTTTTCTCCTGACAATTTCCACGCATCCGCGAATACATGTAAAAAATGTTCGACGTTGTTAGTTTGAAAATCCAAACGTAAAAACTCAACTAAATTATCCATCCAAATTCGTTTTTGTTGCTCATTTGTGAACTGCGTCAACGTTAATAGTGCATTAACCAACTTGAGTCGATGGGGGTAATTTTTAGCACCATTTGAAGTTAAGTTTCCGACCTCATTAAACTTCATTACAGTCACTTGGGGAACTGTGTGAACTTCACCAATCTGGGCTAATTTTGCCCACAACAGTCTGTCTTCGCCAAAACGTAAATCCTCATCAAAACCACCAAGCTGTTTAATACTTTTGCACTTTGCAAGTACCGAAGACGTGGCATTTATTATATTTTCAGTTAAGAAACCTTCAAATACCTTGCCTGATTTTAATTTTCTATTTTTCTTAATTTTACTTCCGTGCCAATCAATGTCTGCAAAAGTATCTATTAAAGTGGCAGAGGGGTATTTATTCGCCATATTTATTTGTTCAGATAGCTTATTTGCATCTATCCAATTGTCGTCAGCATCCAAAAACGCAATCCATGATTTATCAGTGCTAAAAATCCCTGTATTTCTAGCGGCGGCCGGCCCACCATTGTCTTGACGAATATATTTTATACTTGATGAATATTTAGAACTTTTTACAACTGCTTCTGTGCCATCAGATGAACCGTCATCCACAACGATAATTTCGCCAGGCAATTGATTTTGAGCAAATATCGTTTCTAACGATTTTTCAATCGTACTCGCACTATTAAATGCTGGAATGACAACTGCAATGTCTTCAGTGGTATATGTCATAATTTAACTCTTTGCTCACCCATATTTTTATAAAAAACACTTTTAATTTATTTTTCAGAATAACTTGGCTAAAATTTTGTGTTTGATAACTTACTTTGCAAGAGCATAAAAGAGGCCATAAACGATACAACTGTATAAATTACCATATCGGCACTATTATGATTTAAAATGATGTAACCCACTGCATTTACTATCAATTGCAATAAAATAATGGCGATGAGTGCTGCAGATAGCTCGCCGCTTTTTTGCGTAATATACCCTTGCACCAGATCTTTAATAATTTTAAGACTTAAAAGCACCATTAAAACTAAGCCAATTATGCCGCCGTTTAATAGGGTTTCGTAATAACCACTATGAGCGTTACCAATAA
>NZ_JANQVQ010000157.1 GCF_030730205.1 Paraglaciecola sp. | reverse complement strand
TTGACTGTTTAGCATTGTAATGACCAGATTGTGCGTCGCCAACAGGTTTTAATCTGGATAAAGACTCTTGCCTTTACAAAGGCTAGCTTTTAAGCATCGAAGAAATCTACTACCATATTTCTGAGTTTTTAAATTTAATAAACTGTAAGACTAATACCTGCCACTATCATGGCTGAAAAAAGAACAAAACTTATAATTACAACGCCAATCTCAAAATCATTAATATACACGAGCAAAGACTAAGTGCTTGGGGTGTTTAGTGTAACTTATGGTTGATAATACGCTCATTATTGCTTAAATATATTAATAATCAGTCTTAATCCTAACCAAAGCCAGTGTTATCTTAATAAATTATCGTGGTAATACTTGCATCGTCTAGGCACTCTAAACTGACAATAGAATAGTCTGAAATCACCGCAATAGGCTTAACAGGTGCAGCATTTTTTAAATACTTACCTGTCAGATAAATAATAGAACTGGGATGACTTTCTACGCCTTCACCGAAAATAGTGTATTTGCCCACAATCATTTTCCAGCAATCGTTACTTTTACTTGGACGCTAACTAAAACGCTGGAAACATTCAGTGATTTTCTAAACCGAAAAAACCTCCTCGCGGTTTTAATTTAAAAGTGGAAGTTCAGCCGACGCACCCGCCTATATGCTAAGTGGCATAGGTTTAAGTTTGATAAGTGGAAATAAATCAGCTGCAAAACTGAGTTTTCAACCGTTTGAAATAAAAGAGGAACAGTAGCGGCAACGTTGTGTTTCATATATTTATAGGGGCTTTTAAAATAATAGATATAGAAGCCCCTAACATTTTGGTCGTTAAATTAAGCGCCGTCTGCGGCCAACAGCTAACCCCAATAAAGCGACAGTAAACATAGCAATTGAAGTAGGCTCGGGCACAGGTGTGATCTCTCGTGCGAGCCATGTACCTATAAACAATTCATTAGAATTTGCATTAGATGGTGCACTAAGGCCAATCTTATCAATACTGTCTGACTCTAATCCTAAATTGCCTACAAAATCCTTGTCACTAACTATAAAAGTCCTACTTCTAGTTATAGAAAAGGTGCCCCTTGATTTCTGTAGATCACTAGTTTGACCACTTGCCCAACCAACTTGACGCTTCGAAAAATCCAAATCGCTGTACCTTGGGTTGTTATCGAAATTACCTTCAATATAAGTATCACCAAAGATAGAAATAAATTGTTCGATGAAACTACTTTGCACAATACCATTACCCTCTATAAACTGTCCGTTTACAAGAGATGTACCAAAAAATGCGTTGAACATTTCAACTACTTCTAATGCTGATACTGAGGACCAACCAGAAGCATTAGATAATGATAAACCATTGACATCAATCAAAGCGCCAGCATGTGCGTTGAGAGTTTTAGAATTGTTTAATATGTTGTCATCTGACAAATCCCTTACAATGCTATTATAAGAAATACCATTAGTGACGGTTAAATCTAACCACTCCCAAACTGTTCCGTCTGCGCGATATTCGGTGGTGATAACGCCATTATCAATAAAATTACTATTAACTCCAAATCCACCAATAGGAATAATGCCCGCATTAGCAACATTTACAAAGCAATTAACTGCCAGAAAAATACTGACTAACGTTATATTTTTAATTTCCTTTTTCATTTACATTCCTCTCGATAAACGACTTATGACTTAACCAATTACAGGGTGTCTTTCTCGTTAGCTGCACTCCAGTAAAATATATTTGGAAAAAGCAAAAAACATGCCATGACATGTTTTTTATAAAATTCAAACAATTACTAGCAGCCGGTGATAATTCTAACTTATTGGTGTAAAACAGGCGGTCTCACCTAAATAGGTGAGACCGTGCGAGAAGCTATGAACGAAATAGTCCTAAAGTGACTATTAATTCAGCTTGTGAGTGGATGCCCATTTTTTTGTAAATGGCTTTCAAGTGGGTTGCCAGCGTGTTGTAAGACACGCCCATTTCAACAGTAAGTTCTTGTAGCTTTTTCTTACGGTTTATAGCCTGAACTAACAGCACCTCCTTGGGCGTCAGGCCATATTGTTTTATCAATGTTGACCATCGCACAGCGTTTTGTTTGGTTAACGTGACTAAACAACAGGGTTGATCTATGTCGACAAATGCTGAGTTTGGATTCAGCGGCGCGATACTTACCAGCAGCGCTTCTCCGCCTGCACGCTGAAGTAAAATAGACTCCTGCTCACACACAGCATGCGGTTGACTGACACATTGTATTAGGCATTGCTTTAATTTCTGTTGATATGCTAGAGGAGCCAACGTTAAATGCTGGTCAATATCCTTAATATCTTCATTTCCCTCAAGCTCTTGATTAGCAAATAAATTGGCTAAGAGAATACGTCCATTCTCATCGCACACCAGTAAGCCTTTGTCAGATTTGTCTAGAATACTCTTACTGATCGCTGAATAACGTTTGTATAACGTCAGATCCTTATATATTTGCACCGCGCGGCTTAGATGCGGGGTGAGTAACGTAATGAGATCAAAATCTTGCTTTTGGTAAGGGGGATCATCAGGTCCGCGATTAATAGAATAAATAGACTCATATACTCCATCCCTCACTAAACAACCGCCAAGTGCATAGTGGGATTTCATGGGTAATAAAATACGTTGATAAAAATCAGTCTCGACCAGAGACATGACATCTAAATGTTCATTAATGTAAATAGCCTCGCCTTCCGATAAATGCCCCGTTATTTGTAGATAGGGATCATCAAGGGTGCTAACCAAGTATTGCTGCAAAATTATTGGGTCGTAATCAAAGTTCGTTATAACTTCAAAAGCTAAAGGACGAGGTTGATCTAATTTTTGTAGAAAAAAAATGGCTTTATTTGAATGAGTAATTCGCCTTATTTTTTCCATAACATCAGCCCAGTGTCCATCTAGACCCGCTTGGTATATTTGACCTATTAGCTCAGAAACAATCGGTAATGAAATGTTAGTTATTTTTGTAATGTCCATATACTTATATCTAGTTATCATCACTAGTAACAATACTAAGACTATATATTTTTACAACACTTCGTCAATTTTCAATTTTTTATATAAAATAGCGAAGTAAACAAATTGAAAATGGCATAAAACACAGATTTAGTGGTACCTTGCTTACCCAACAGGGTAAAACCAGGCATTAAGTATTAAACCTTGCTTTACTTCGTATA